>NZ_JCAFSV010000007.1:0-254167 GCF_059369595.1 Stenotrophomonas sp. YJH_SMC_25
GACGCTGAAAACGGGCTGGTCCCTGCCTAAGGCCAGCCAGGGCGCAAGACCAAAGGCTGCCGGCCAGCGGCCGGCACTACCGTGCCCGTCTCATGGAGGGGCCAAGTCCCTCCATCAACACAGTTGCTACAGGGACGTATTCACGGCGTCCCCCAGACAACCCACCCGCCCGGCCAAGCGCGGCTTTTGCTCGAAGAATGACCACCCACGAGGGGCTCCGCCGTTCGCCGCAACCTACGCCGAAGGCGCCGGCTTCTGCCGAAGCAGGCTGACCGCCAGGCCGCCAACAACCAACACACCCAGCCCCAGCAACGCCCACAGCAACCACGCCTTCCAATCGTGCTGCGGCTTCAGCGCCGCGTCACCGGCCAGCGGCTCCGGGCTGCCCTCCAGGCGCGCCAGCGTCGGCTGCCACGACGGATCATTGCGCTGCCGCAGTTCCTCGATCAACACACCAATCGGCGCTTCCATGCGGCGCGCGGTCGCGCTGCCCACTGCCAGTGCATACGGTGCTGCCCCCTGGCTCAGGAACACCAGTACTTCCGGCTGGTAGCCCAAGCGCAGGGTCGGTGCGGTCGCAGTTTCCGCCGGGTTCGCCACCAGCTTCCAGTAGCGGTCACGATGCACGCCCCCCAGCGGCTGGGCCGCTGATTGCTGGCGCTGGCCCTGCGCGCCCTGCTGCAGTTGGTACGCGATCCATGGCGCACTGCGGCGCTGCCATTCCGCACTCTCGTCATCGCGGCTGAACAACGTCCACTGCACCAGGCTGTTGTCGGCGCTGGCCACATCCGCGCGCGCTACCGGGAAACGGCCGTCGAGTTCGAAGGTGTATTCACCCTTGCCCTTCGAGGTCGGTTCCAGCGACAGCCACTCCCACGGCAGCGTGGCCGGCGCCGGCGGCAGCTCGGCCAGCACGCTGCGCAGCGTCGGCAGGCGCGCATCGCCCTGCGCCAGCACGCGCAGATAGCGCGCCTCGCCGTCCACCTGCAGGCGGCGCTGCAGCAGGCGCTTGCCAGCACGCTGCAGGTCGACCAGCGGGATGTCACGCCCGATCGGACGCCAGTGCTGCAGGTCGTCGCTGGCATCCAGCTGCACCTGCGCCTGCAACGGCTGTCCGCTGTCAGCCCAGTCCAGCACCAGTGCCGCCAACGGTTGCTGGCCGAGCACGCTGGCATCGATCAGCCAACCACCCTGCCCGTTCGCTGCCGCACCGCCGCTCACGCGTGCTTCGACGCGACGGACACGGCCATCGGTATCGCGCTCGGTCAGCAACTGCAGATCGTTGCGCTGTGCTTCGGCCAGCGGCGGCAGCGCGAACCACGGCAGCTCACGCTGCACCGGCGGCTGTGCCAGCGGCTGGTCCGGCGCCAGCAATGCCGATGGCAACGATTGGCCGGCGGCGTTGAACACCTGCAGGTCACCCAGGTCTGCGGCACCTGCACGGCGATAGATCGCCGGCTCCAGAACCACCCTGTACGCACCGGACTGTGCGCTGGACAGCGTCAACGGCCACTGCTCGGCGTACTGCGTGCGGTAGTCGGCGGCCTGCACCGCGACGGCGGCCAGCATGCCGAACATCGCCGGCAGCAGCGCCCTGCTCCACTTCCTCATTGTTTTTCCTCCACGGACGGCGCCGCGCTGGGCGGTGCCGGTGCCAGATAACCCACGACCGTGCACAGCAGGCCGTAGGCGATGAACGATGCGATGCCCAGCAGGTTGCCCAGGTGCTGGCGATCGACGATGACCAGCTTGGCCAGCACCACGCCCATCAGCACGGCACCGACCATCCACAACACGCGCTGGCCACGGCGCGATCCCCACACCCAGGCAATCACGCCGAGCACGCTCCACAGCACGGTCAGGCTGGTCTGCGCCAGGCTGGAACGCATCATCGACGCACTCCACGACAGGCCGCCCCACTGATGCACGCCATGCAGCACCACGCTGGTCAGCGCGACGAACGTTGCCAGTGACAGCAGCGGCATGCGGATTCCCGACAGGGTCTTCGGCGCCTGATCGCTGTACAGCCAGCGTGCAAGCAGCAACAGGCTCAGCCACTGTCCGAGCTCGGCCGGATTCAATACCGGCAGCCAGAGCAGCGGCGCAGCATCGCCCGGCAGCAGCTGTCCGAACAGCCAGCCGATCGACAACAGGCCGAACAGCACGCACTGCAGCGGCTGGCGCACGCGATCGAACGCTGCACCCAGCGGCCAGCGCAGCGCATTCCAGCGCCACAGCGACAGCGCCGCCATCAACAGCCACGGCACCGTCACCAGCAACGTGGTCCAGCCCTGTGCCAGACCGGCCTCGCCACCGCCCCACAGGGCCAGCAGCGAAAGCAGAGACGGCCACAACAGCCACCACAGGAACTGCGCGATGCGCGCCACGCTGTCGCCCCCCTGGCGCAGGCAGAGCAGCGTGCGCACGCCCATCACCGCGAACACCGCCCAGGCCAGCGCACCGTAGCCGGCGAACGGCTGATGGTGCGCGTCGCTCTGCATCAGCGCCAGCGGGAAGCCCAGCGCCAGCATGGCCAGCGCGGTCACGCCCAGTGCGCGTGCCGGCTGACGGCGCTGCATTTCGGCGGCCAGCCAGGCAGTGACGGCGGCCAGCACCAGCAACGCGTCCACTTCGGTGCGGTACGGGAAGAAGCGGGTGATCTCATGCACCATGCCGCCCAGCCACCACAGCAGGCCCCACAGGTAGTAGACCAGGGCGATCTCGTGGCGTGACCTGCGCTGGTAGCTCCAGGCCGACGCGAAGCCGGCCAGGGCCAGCAGCAGCGCCCCGATGGCAGTCGGATTGATCAGGAAGCGCAGGTCCTCATGCCAGTGATCGCCACCGGCCACGAAGGCGAACGCAGCGCCCATCTGCAGCAGCGCGCCGGACACCTGCGGCAGCCAGCGCTTCTGGCGCAGGCCCAACCAGGCCAGTCCGGCGCCTTCCAGCGCGAACACCGCGCCGGTGGCCCGCGCCGACAAGGCCAGCGGCACCGCCAGCGTGGCAAAGCCCACCGCCAGCACCGCGTGCGACTGCGCCAGCACGGTGTACGACGCGCGCCTGATCAACGCCCACGCCAGCGCCGCGTAGATCGCGGCCAGGCCAAGTGCGCACAGCGCCAGCGTCATCGGCTGCTGGTACAGCATCCCCGCCTGCAACGAGAACGCGACCAACGGCGTACCGAACACCAGGCTGCCATCGACCAGGTCACGCTGCCCGGCGGGCTGCCGGCGTGCGTAGAGCAACGGGATCAGCAGGTAGAAGGCGAAGAACAGCAGCAGGAACGGCTCGGTGCTGCTGAACTTGTCAGGCGCGTACTGCAGCACGCCCCAGAACGTGCCGATACCGAAGGTGAAGGCGAAGCCCAGCAGGTTCAGCGCGCGCCACGGTCGGAACCAGGCAATGGCGAAGATGCCGGCGTTGAGCACGGCGTAGTAGCTGAACAACCCCACGTGGTTGCCGCTGCCGGTGGACAGCCACAGCGGTGCCATGAAGCCGGCGAGGATGCCCAGCACCGCCAGCGTGCGCGAGTTCTGCACCACCGCCAGCACGCACAGCGCGGCCACCAGTGCAATGGAGCTGACGAAGGCGAAGCCCGGCGGAATCAGCTCGAAACGCTTGAAGGCCGCGAAGATGGTCAGCAGCAGCACGCCGATGGCACCACCCTGCAAGGCCAGCGCAAACAGGCGCCGGCGCTCGCGCTGGTGCCAGCCGAACGCCAGCAGGCCCAGTGCACCGACGGTGACACCGGCCAGGCGCAGCTCGATCGGTAGCACCAGCCAGCCCTGGTCGCTGACGTACTTCAGCAGCGCAGCGACACCGGCCAGCAGCACCAGCATGCCGATCTTCACCGGCACGTTGCCCTCGGTGAACCAGCGCTTGACCGCGCCAATGCCGCGCTCGATGAAGTTCGGCAGCGCCGGTCCGGAAGGCAACGGTGGCTGCATCGGCGCGGGTGGCACCGGCGGTGGTGCGATCGCGCGCGGCGCCTCCGTTGCCGCAGGCACCGCTTCGCGCACCGGCGTTGGCTGAGGCGGAGGCGGAGGCGGTGCAGCAGCCGCCACCGGCCGCAGGAACGGTGGATCGGCACTGGCCACAGGGGGGGCCGCAGGCCGTTCAGGCGCGTGCATGGCGGCGACCGGCGCGGCAGCCATGGCGCTTTCCAGCGCGGCGACGCGGCGGCGCAGGCCGGCAATCATCACCAGCGCCACCCCCAGCAGCAGCGGGATGGCCAGCAGGACCAGTACGACCAGGGCAATCAGTGCTTCCATTGCGTGCTTCCATAGCGTTCCCGCGCCCCAGCGGCAGCGGTCGACCGGCCCATGCTACGACAGGGCCGGCCCCATAAACGACGAACCCCGGCCAGGCCGGGGTCCGTGTGCGATCTTCGCCGGCCTTACTTGGCGGCGATGACCTTGGCCATTTCCAGGCACTTGTTCGAGTAGCCCCACTCGTTGTCGTACCAGGTGACCAGCTTGACGAAGGTGCCGTCCAGGGCGATGCCAGCGTCGGCGTCGAACACCGAAGTGCAGGTTTCGCCGCGGAAATCGGTGGCCACCACCTTGTCTTCGGTGTAGCCCAGGATGCCCTTCAGCGGGCCTTCGCTCTGTGCCTTCACTTCCGCGCAGATCTCGGCGTAGGTGGCTTCCTTTTCCAGTTCGACGGTCAGGTCGACCACCGACACGTCCGAGGTCGGGACGCGGAAGCTCATGCCGGTCAGCTTCTTGTTCAGTTCCGGGATGACCACGCCGACGGCCTTGGCCGCACCGGTGGACGACGGGATGATGTTCTCCAGGATGCCACGGCCACCGCGCCAGTCCTTGTTGGACGGGCCATCGACGGTCTTCTGGGTGGCGGTTGCCGCATGCACGGTGGTCATCAGGCCGCGCTTGATGCCCCACTTGTCATTGATGACCTTGGCCAGCGGGGCCAGGCAGTTGGTGGTGCACGAGGCGTTGGAAATGATCGCCTGGCCGGCGTAGGTCTTGTCGTTCACGCCGTAGACGAACATCGGCGTGTCGTCCTTCGACGGCGCCGACATGATGACCTTCTTGGCGCCGGCATCGATGTGCTTCTGCGCGGTTTCCTTGGTCAGGAACAGGCCGGTGGCTTCCAGCACCACGTCGGCACCGACTTCATCCCACTTCAGGTTGGCCGGGTCGCGTTCCTGGGTCAGGCGGATCTTCTTGCCGTTGACCAGCAGGTCGTTGCCCTGCACTGCCACGTCGGCCTTGAAGCGGCCGTGCACGGAGTCGTACTTGAGCATGTACGCCAGGTAGTCCGGCTCCAGCAGATCGTTGATGGCCACGATTTCGATGTCGTCGCCGAAGTTCAGCACCGCCGAGCGCAGGACGTTACGCCCGATGCGACCGAAACCGTTGATACCAACCTTGATTGCCATTTCTCAAGCTCCTGCGGCCGCTACGGGTGCGGCGGGATGGATAGGGCCCACAAGTCTAGCAAACCGGGGCTGGCCACCGTGGGCCAGCGCCCGGGCCAGAGGGCCGGCGGACAGGATTTGATCCGGATCAAAGCGTTAGCACGGCGTGAGGCCGAGACTGTCGCCATCCACCCAGCAACGAGATCACCCCCATGCGCAAGACCTCCCCCCTGATCCTGGCCGGCCTGGCCGCCGCCCTGTCCCTCGCCGCCGCCCCGGCCATGGCCCAGTCCAAGGGCGACTGGACCGTCTCGGCCGGCGTCCACCAGGTGGCGCCGAAGTCGAACAACGGCTGGCTGGCCGGCCACACGCTGAAGGTCGACGTCGACAACGACGTCAAGCCGACCATCACCGGCGAGTACTTCATTGCCGACAACCTGGGCATCGAAGTGCTGGCCGCGCTGCCGTTCAAGCACGACATCAACATCAATGGCCTCGGCCGCGTCGGCAGCACCAAGCAGTTGCCGCCGGTGGTGACCCTGCAGTACCACTTCAACAGCAAGGGCAAGGTCTCGCCGTTCGTCGGCGCGGGCGTGAACTACACGACCTTCTTCAGCGAAGACACCACCGGTGCGCTGGCCGGCAGCAAGCTGAAGCTGCAGGATTCGTGGGGTCTGGCCGCGCATGCGGGCATCGACTTCGCGATCGGCGAGAAGGGCGCCCTGCGTGTGGACATGCGCTGGATCGACATCGACAGCAAGGTGAAGTTGAACGGCGAGAAGATCGGCACGGTCAACATCGATCCGCTGGTCTACGGCGCTTCGTACGTCTTCAAGTTCTAAGCGGTGTGTTGGGCGCGGGGGCTTCGCCCCCGCTCCCCCGCTACACGCAAAACCCTCGCAGCATGTTGCCCCGGTGATTACCGGGGCTTTTTTGTGCCTGGGACTGAAGCGGTTCCGGAGCTGGGGCGAGGCGGGGAGCAGAGCCGGGACACGCCGCGCCTCCCGCTGCGCTCCCGCTTCGGAACAGGAACGCGCCGCTCTTCAATCCACCTACCCCGCTAGAATGTGCACATGAAAGCCCTGCATTCCCTGTTCCTCGCCGCCGCCCTGGCGCCGGCCCTGCTGTCCGCTTCCGCCCCGGCCCATGCCTGGGGCGCGCAAGGCCACCGCCTTGTCGCCGAAGTCGCCGACGCCCGCCTCAATCCCACCGCCCGTGCCGAAGTGGATCGCCTGCTGGCCACCGAACCGGACGCCACGCTGGCCAGCATCGCGCCCTGGGCCGACCAGTTGCGCGCCAAGGACCCGGGCCTGGGTCGTCGCTCGGCCGGCTGGCACTACGTCAACATCGCCGAAGACAACTGCCATTACGAAGCACCGAAGCACTGCAGGAACGGCAACTGCATCGTCGAGGCCCTGAAGGCACAGAGCACCATCCTCGGCGACCGCAGCCTGACCGATGGCGAGCGCCTGCAGGCGCTGAAGTTCGTCGTGCACCTGGTCGGCGACATCCATCAGCCGATGCACGCCGGTTACGCGCACGACAAGGGCGGCAACGATTTCCAGCTGCAGTTCGGCAACCGCGGTACCAACCTGCACTCGCTGTGGGACAGCGGCATGCTCAACACCCGCAAGCTGGACGACGCGGGCTACCTGCCGCTGCTGCAGAGCCAGCGCGCGCCGAAGCTGGCGCGCCAGTCCAACCCGCAGCGCGACCCGCAGACGTGGGCCGAGGCCAGCTGCCGCATTTCCATGCAAGCTGGCGTTTATCCGGCCACGCGTAAAATCGGTGATGAATACACCGAGCGCTACCGGCCGCTGGCCGAAGCGCAGCTGCGACTGGCCGGCGAGAACCTGGCGCAGTTGCTGAACCGCGTGCTCGGCACGCGCTGAGGAGCGTTCCAATGTCAGTCCAGGTGCAGTCGTTCTTCCACCGTGACAGCAATACCTTCAGCTACCTGGCCAGCGACCCGGCCAGCGGCGAGGCGGCGCTGATCGACCCGGTCCTGGACTACGACCCGGACACCGACGCCAGCAGCGAGTCACCGCTGCGCGACGTGCTGCAGGCCATCGAACAGCAGGGCCTGCAGCTGCGTTGGCTGCTGGAAACCCACGCCCACGCCGACCATGTGTCGGCGGGGCGCCGCCTGAAGCAGCGCTTCCCGCAGGCCACGCTCGCCATCGGCGAAGGCATCCGTGCGGTGCAGGCGACGTTTGCACCACGCTATGGCCTGCAGCTTCCTGCCGCAGATGAAATCTTCGATCACCTGTTCAGCGACGGCGAAACCTTCGCTCTGGGCGAACTGCGCTGCCAGGTGATCGCCGTGCCCGGCCACACCAGCGACAGCATCGCCTACCTGATCGGCGACGCACTGTTCACCGGCGACTCGCTGTTCATGCCCGACGGCGGCACCGCCCGCTGCGATTTCCCGGGCGGCGATGCCGCACAGCTGTACCGTTCGATACAGCGCCTGCTGGCCCTGCCCGATGCGACCCGCGTATTCGTCTGCCACGACTACGGTCCGGGCGGCCGTGATTTCGCCAACGAAACCACCATCGGCGAACAACGCGCGCACAACATCCACGTGCATGACGGCGTAGCCGAGGCGGAGTTCGTCAGCGTGCGACAGGCACGCGATGCCACGCTGGAAGAACCGAAACTGATGCAGCCCGCAGTGAAGGCCAACATCCAGGGCGGGGCCTGATCGACGCCGTTGTACTGGCCGGGCATGGCCCGGCGCTACCCGGCATCACGCGCGATCATTTTCCCTGCGTGCGGACCGTCTGCTGGCCCTTCACGACCTCGAAAGTGAAGGCGTACTGCAGGGTGACGGCCACCGGTTCGACCCGCTCGGCACTGCGGCAGTCGCCGCGATCAGCCGGCACTTTGCCTGCAGCGAAGTGACAGACTGCGGCGGACGAGTACTTCCACATGGCAACCGCCTCCTGCGCTGCCTGCAGCAAGGGCGCATTCTCCGGTGCCTCACCCGCACTGCATTCGCTGCGGTCGGTCAGCGGGATGCTGCGCTCAACGCTGCCCTGCGCATCCACCACCACCTGCAGGCAGACCGTAGTCGGCGGCAGCGAGGTGCGTGGATCACGCTCGCCCACTACCGGGTCCGGTGCCGTATGCAGTTGTGGCATGCGGTAGCCTTCGCTGGCGGCCAGTGCGTAGGGCTGGATCTGGCCGGTCCCTCCCCCCGCATCGGGTCGCAGGCGCTGGTGACCGACATTCTCGCTGCGGGTATCGGCGGTGGTCAGGCGATCCTGGGTTGCACATCCCGCCAGCAGCACGGCCATCATCAGCAGCGGCGCTCGCTTCACTTCGTGTCCTCGGTGTCATCCATGGCGTAGGTAATCGGGACGCGCACGGCACCGGCCACCGGCTTGCCGTTCTTCACTGCGGGCCGATAGGTCCAGCTGCGCGCCGCAGCAATCGAGACAGCATCGAACACCCCCGGATTGGTGGCGCTGAGCACCTGGACGTCGGTGGGACGGCCTTGGGCATCCACTTCCACGCGCAGGTTCACCACGCCCACCTGGCGCTGCTCGACCGCAGATTTCGGATAGGACGGCGGCGGCATCTTGTCGACCTGGATCTCCCGATCCATGACGGACCCTGCCGGGCCTCCCGCGCCTCCGCCCTGGCTGGCCCACGCCACCGCTCCCATTCCCAGGCACAACCCGACCACCAGTACCTGTCCCGACACCCACGGCAATGCCTTCCGCTTGGACTGCCTCAACATGGCGATGCGCTCCTTCAACACGGGTTGGCTGCGCCAATGGCAGACCGCGGGCGCAACCGGGTGGACCAGCTGCGCCTTCAGCAGCGTGCTGGCGTAGAGGCCGCGCAGCGCAGGCTGCGGGCCGATGGTGCGGGCATCGCAGGCCAGTTCCTGGTCGCGCAGGAAGCGGCGTGCGGCCCATGGCAGCAACGGGTGGAACCAGAACAGCGCGCGCACCAGCAGCAGCGCGCCGTTGGCCCAGTGGTCGCCATTGCGACGGTGGCTGCGCTCGTGCTGCAGGATCAGGTGCTGTTCCTGTGCACTGAAGTGCTGGTCGAAGTCAGGGCCGACCACGATGCGCGGCCGCCACAGGCCAACCAGCGCTGGCAGGCCCGGGTCGGCGCTGGCCTGCCAGCTGCCATCGGTGCGCGGCGTCAGTGGACCCATGCGCCGTTCGAATCGACGCTGCGCGCGCAGGTCGCGCAGCAGGCAGAGGCCCGTGCCCACGGCCCAGAATGCCAGCAACAACCCGGCCCATGGCAAGGACTGGCCGGCCGCGCCATCAATGGCACCGGGCAGCACTTTCAGCGGCAGCGTGGGTACCTGCTGCAACAACGCAACCTGCGGCAACGGCAGCATCAGTGCCAGCAGCAGCATCGGCAGCAGCCACCAGCTGCGGTATGCCAGACCAGCGCCCCCCAATCGCACCAACAGCGGCCGCATCACCGCCAGCAGGACCGCGCCCACCGCCAGCCATACGCTGGCCTGCAACAGTCCGTCGAGCAGCTCAGTCATGGTCCAGCTCCTGGATCAGTTTCTTCAGTTCGGCGATGTCCTGCGCACTCAACTGGCCGCGTTCGCTGAAGTGCGCGACCAACGGCGCAACGCGCCCTTCAAAGACACGGCCGATGAAGTCCTGGCTCTGCGCCTCCACCCACGCCTGGCGCTGCAGCAGCGGCCGGTACAGGTAGCGCCGGCCATCACGCTCGGCGGCGATCGCGCCCTTGGTCAGCAGACGATTGAGCAGGGTCTTGATGGTCGGTTCGGCCCAGTCGCGGTGGGCCAGTGCGGCGACCACTTCATCGGCGCTACGCGGTGCCTGCTGCCACAGCACCTCCATCACAACGGCTTCGGCTTCGCTGATCGGAGTCATTGTTTACGTCCGTAATCGATGAACCGATTACGCGCGTAATCGAATCGCCTGTCAAGCCCCTCGACTCCAGGTTCATCCTGGCTGCGCCAGCATCGATGCCTCCCGCTCCAGGCCCCGGATGAAAGCGCTGCCCAAGAAGGATTTCCCGGTCGAGCAGGCCCGCCGCTTCCTCGAACCCGGGCCGATCGTGCTGGTCAGCACCGCCTGGCGAGGCCAGCGCAACCTGATGACGCTGGGCTGGCACATGGTGATGGGCTTCTCGCCCTCGCTGGTCGCCACCTGCCTGTGGGACGCGAACCACAGCCACGCGCTGGCCCTTGGCAGCGGCGAGTGCGTGATCAATGTGCCCGGCGTGGAGCTGCTCGACACCGTGGTGGACATCGGCAACTGCAGCGGCCGCGAGGTCGACAAATTCGCCCGTTTCGAGCTCGATGCGCTGCCCGCGCGCGAGGTCGGCGCGCCGCTGGTCGGCCAATGTCATTCGTGCTTCGAATGCCGACTCTACGACGACAGCCAGGTGCAATCGAGCAACCTGTTCATCTGGGAAATCGTGCGCGCCCACGTCGCGCCCCGGCCGAAACTGCCGCGCACGGTGCATTACCGCGGCGATGGCCAGTTCATGGTGTCCGGCGCCGAAGTCTCGCGTCGACGGCGGTTCAAGCCCGACATGCTGTAATGCCAGCACTCCCCCACACGCAGGACCGCCGCGCATGACCGAACACCTCACCGACCTGGACGCCGCCGTCGACTGGTTGTTTGCGCGCGTGGACGGGCCGCTGCGGATCGGGGCACCGCTGGCACTGGGCAAGCCGCATCGGCTGCTCAATGCCCTTTATGCACGCGTCGAGCACGATCCATCGCGGCCGCTGCAGCTGTATACCGCGCTGTCGCTGAACCCGCCGAAGGCGCGCGGCAACGGCCTGGAAGCGCGCTTCATGGCGCCGTTCGCGCAGCGCCATTTCGGCGACGATTTCCCGCGCCTGGCCTATGCCGATGCGATCGCGCGCGATGCACTGCCGGCACATGTGCAGGTGGAAGAGTTCTACATGCAGTCCGGCGCCCTGCTCGGTTCGCGCCAGGCGCAATCCAGCTATACCAGCCTGAACTACACCCACGCCGCCGATGCGGTCGCGCAGCGCGCGCCGCAGGTGATCGTGCAGAAGGTGGCGATGCGGCCGAACGATCGCCGGCTTTCGCTGTCGTGCAACAACGACATCACCCAGGACACGCTGGATGCGATGACCGCGCGCGGGCTGCCGCGACCGTTGCTGATCGCCGAGATCGATCCGCAGCTGCCTTACATGGGCGGCTCTGCCACGGTCGATGTGTCGTTCTTCGATCTGGTGATCACCCCGCCGCCGCCGTACCCGGCGCTGTTCGGGCTGCCGCGGCAGCCGGTGGGCGATGCCGACTACGCCATCGGCCTGTACGCCAGCACGCTGGTGCGCGACGGCGGCACCCTGCAGATCGGCATCGGCACGCTGGCCGACGCGCTCAGCCATGCGCTGGTACTGCGCCACACCGACAACGCGCGCTACCGCCGCGTGCTGCATGCGTTGGATCCACAGCTGGCCAGTCACCCGCTCGTGCAGGAGATCGGCGGACTGGATCCGTTCGAGGTGGGCCTGTACGGCTGCAGCGAGATGCTCAACGAAGGCTTCCGCCGGCTGGTGCAGACCGGGGTGATCAAGCGCAAGGTGCACGACGACCTGGCGCTGATGCAGCGCATCGAGAACGGCAGCACGCTGTCCATCGACCACGCCACCCTGGCCGCCGAGGGCGAGTACCTGCACGGCGCGTTCTACCTGGGCTCGCCGGAGTTCTACGAGTGGCTGCGCACGCTGCCGGAAGACGAATGCCGTGCGATCGGCATGCGCCGCATCAGCGAAATCAACCAGCTGTATGGCGGCAACGAGACGCTGGAGCGCCTGCAACGCCGCCATGCGCGCTTCTTCAACTCCTGCATGATGGCCACTGCACTGGGCGCGGCCGTGTCGGATGCGCTGGACGACGGACGTGTGGTGTCCGGCGTGGGTGGCCAGTACAACTTCGTGGCGATGGCACATGCCCTGCCGGAAGCGCGCAGCGTCTTGATGTTCCGCGCGGCGCGCGATGACAAGGGCCAGCGCGAATCCAACGTGCGCTGGAACTACGGGCACACCACCATCCCCCGCCACCTGCGCGACATCTACCTCAACGAATACGGCATCGCCGATCTGCGCGGCCTGACCGACGAGGACTGCGTGCATGCGATGACGGCGATCACCGAAGCCCCGTTCCAGAGCGGCCTGCTGCAGCAGGCACAGGCCTCGCGCAAGCTGCTGGCAGCCACGCAACCGGATCCGGAGCGCCAGCAGCGCAACACGCCACAGGCGCTGGCGGCGGCGCTGGCACCGTTCCGCGCCGACGGCAGCCTGCCGGACTATCCGCTGGGCAGCGACTTCAACGAGATCGAGCAGGTGCTGGTGAAGGCGCTGGGCTGGCTGAAGGCCAACACGCAGACCCGCGGCGACAAGCTGCGCACGGTCTGGGCGGCTCTGCGGCAACCGGCCGGCGACGGCGATGCGGTGTACCTGCAGCGCATGGGTCTACAGGCCCCGAAGGACTTCGCCGAGCGCCTGGACGCGCGACTGCTGCGGCTGGCGCTGGCGCGTACCGCCTGAGAAAAGGGGACGGAGGGGATTAAGTCGCATGTGCACAAACGACTTAATCCCCTCCGTCCCCTTTTTCCTGCGGCAAAGAAAAGGCCGGCGTGCGCCGGCCTTTTCTCATTACGTCGCGAAGCTGCTTACAGCGACTTGGCCGCTTCCACCACGTGGGCAGTGGTGATGCCGAAGTGCTTGTACAGCTGGTCGGCCGGGGCCGAGGCACCGAAGGTGTCGATACCAATCACGGCACCGTCCAGGCCGACGAACTGGCGCCAGAAACCGGTGACGCCGGCTTCCACCGCCACGCGCTTGCGCACGGCGTTCGGCAGCACCGATTCACGGTAGGCCGCATCCTGGCGCAGGAACACGTCGGTGGACGGCATCGAGACCACGCGGGTCTTGAGGCCGGCCGCGTCCAGCTGGGCCTTGGCTTCGGTGGCCAGCGAGACTTCCGAACCGGTGGCGATCAGGATCACGTCCGGGGTACCAGCAGCATCGGCCAGCACGTAGCCACCGCGCTCGATCTGGGCGATCTGCTCGGCGTTGCGCGGCTGGTGCGGCAGGTTCTGGCGGCTGAACACCAGGCAGCTCGGGCCGTCCTGGCGGGTGATCGCAGCCTTCCAGCTCACCGCCGACTCGACCGCATCGCACGGACGCCACACGTCGTTGTTCGGGATGTAGCGCAGCGAGGCCAGGTGCTCCACCGGCTGGTGGGTCGGACCATCTTCGCCCAGGCCGATCGAGTCGTGGGTGTAGACGTGGATGGCGTGGGCCGGGATCAGCGCGCTCATGCGCACGCCGTTGCGGGCGTAGTCGCTGAACACCAGGAAGGTGGCGTCGAACGGAATGAAGCCACCGTGCAGGGCCAGGCCGTTGGCAATGGCGGTCATGCCGAACTCGCGCACGCCGTAGTACACGTAGTTGGCGTTGGCGTCGTCGCTGGCGACCGACTTGCTGCCCTTCCACAGGGTCAGGTTGGAGTGCGCCAGGTCGGCCGAGCCGCCGACGATTTCCGGCAGCAGCGGGGCGTAGGCTTCGATGGCCAGCTGCGACGCCTTGCGCGAGGCGATCGTCGGGCCTTCGGCGGCCACCTGGGCGATGTAGGCATCGGCCTTGGCAACGAAGTCGGCCGGCAGTTCGCCATGCGAGCGGCGGGTCAGTTCGGCCGCTTCAGCCGGGTACTGGCTGGCGTACTTGTCGAACAGCTGTTCCCATTCGGCCTGGCGCAGCGTGCCGGCGCCGTTGGCGCGCCAGCCGTCGTAGATCGCCTGCGGGATCTCGAACGGACCGTATTCCCAGCCCAGCTGCTTGCGGGTGGCTTCCAGTTCGTCCTTGCCCAGCGGTGCGCCGTGGCTGGATTCCTTGCCCGCCTTGTTCGGCGAACCAAAGCCAATGGTGGTGCGGCAGCAGATCAGGGTCGGCTTGTCGCTCTGCGACAGCGCGGCCTCGATGCCGGCCTTGATGCTCTCCGGGTCATGGCCATCGACATCGCGCACCACGTTCCAGCCATAAGCCTCGAAACGCTCCGGGGTGTTGTCGGTGAACCAGCCTTCGACGTTGCCGTCGATGGAGATGTGGTTGTTGTCCCAGAAGCAGACCAGCTTGTGCAGGCCCCAGGTACCGGCCAGCGAAGCGGCTTCATGCGACACACCTTCCATCAGGCAGCCATCGCCCATGAACACCCAGGTGCGGTGGTCGACCACTTCCAGCTCCGGGCGGTTGAAGCGCTGTGCCAGCAGCTTCTCGGCCAGGGCGAAGCCCACGGCATTGGCGAAACCCTGGCCCAGCGGGCCGGTGGTGGTTTCCACGCCCGGGGTCTCGTGGCGTTCCGGGTGACCGGCGGTGTGGCTACCCAGCTGGCGGAACAGCTTCAGCTGCTCGATCGGCAGGTCGTAACCGCTCAGGTGCAGCAGCGCGTACTGCAGCATCGAACCGTGGCCGTTGGACAGCACGAAACGGTCGCGGTTGAACCAGTGCGGGTTGCTCGGGTTATGGCGGAGGTAGTCGTTCCAGAGGACTTCGGCGATGTCGGCCATGCCCATGGGCATGCCGGGATGGCCGGACTTTGCGGTTTCAACCGCATCGGCGGCAAGGAAGCGGATGGCGTTGGCCAACTGGCGACGGGTAGGCTGCGTCATGGTTCTGTCGGAATCGGGAGGCGGCCGCGGACGTGCGGGCGGCCTATTGTCCCATAGTCGCCGGGCGGGGGGTCGGTTCAGCTTGCCCGGTCGTGCCGGCCGCTGGCCGGCAACGTCGTCATCTCCCCCGGATTCCGCATGTGAAGCGGGGTCGGAGCCCTTTCCTTGCGGAAAGGAATCCGACCCCGATCAGGTCGCCAGCAGTGGCGTTGGACTCAGTCCTGCTGCGGGCCCAGCGCCGGGCCGTCGTGCGATTCGCCCTTGGCCACCAGGGTGGTCAGGGCCAGGTCGCCGGTCACGTTCAGCGCCGTACGGCACATGTCCAGGAAGTGGTTCACGCCCAGGATCAGGCCAATGCCCAGCGGGTTCACGCCCACCATCGCACAGATCATCGCCACCACCGGCAGCGAGCCCGACGGCACGCCGGCGGTGCCGATGCCACCGAGGATGCAGACCGCCATCACCATGATCTGCTGGCCGATGCTCAGGTCCACGCCGAAGAACTGGGCCAGGAAGATCACCGTCACGCCCTCGAACAGCGCGGTGCCGTTCTGGTTGGCGGTGGCGCCCACGGTCAGCACGAAGCGCGACACGCGCTGCGGCAGGCCCATCTGGTCGGCCACGCGCAGCGCGGTCGGCAGGGTGGCGTTGCTGGAGGCGGTGGAGAACGCCATCACCGTCGCTTCCTGGGTATCGCGGAAGAACGACAGCGGCGAACGGCCGGACAGCCAAACGGCGGTACCGTAGGTCACGATCATGTGCAGGCCGAGTGCCAGCACCACCACGCCCACGTAGGCACCGAGGCGGATGATCAGCTCGAAGCCGAACAGCGCGGCCAGGTTGAACATGAAGCAGGCCACCGCATACGGGGCCAGGCGGATGACCAGGTTGATCAGGGTCATCGAGATTTCGAACACGCCCTCGATTGCGCGGCGCAGCGGGGCCACCTTCTCGTTGTCGGTCAGCACCATGCCGATGCCGAACATCAGCGCGAAGAACATCAGCGACAGGATCGCACCGTTGTCGGACGCGGCCTGCAGCACGTTGCTCGGCACGATCGACAGCAGCATGTCCATGCCCTTCGGCGTGCCATGGATGCCAGCAACGATTTCCTTGCTGCGCTCGGCGTTCTCCGAGAGCATCATCGCGGCGACCTGCGGATCGACGCCGGCACCCGGCTTGAGCAGGTTGACCAGCACTAGGCCGATGCCCACGGCAATGCCGGACAGCAGCACGGTATACGCCAGGGTCTTCCAGCCGATGCGGCCAAGGGCGCGGATGTCGCCCATCTCCGACACGCCCATGATCAGCGCCGAGAAGATCAGCGGCACGATCAGCATGAAGATCAGGTTGAGGAACAGGCCCGACGCCGGGGTGGTGATGTAGTCCATTACCCACTTGGCACCGGCCTGCAGACCATCGACGCTGCCGCCCAGGGCGTGCACGATCAGTCCCAGGATCAGGCCGATCGCAAAGCCGATGCCCATCTTCCAATGCAGGGGCAACTTCTTCTTGTCGGCAGCAGCTGCTGTCATGCGCGGGTTTCCTCGAAAAATGAATGCACTCTAACAAAGCGCGCAAGCGGCGCCGGTTCAGGTTCGCCGCGTTGGATACAGCGGCGCCAGGCCAGTGTCAGCGGCGCCGGTAGCCGCCGACCAGTGCGGTCCGTCACGGAAGACCTCGCGCAGACGCGCGCGCAGCGATGCCAGGTCGCCCTGCCCGCCCCAGCGTGCCTGCTGCAGGTCCTGCAGCACCTGGCGCTGGCCAGGGTCATCCAACCGCGCGATGACCTGCTCGATGCGCTCAACCCCGGCCATCGCGCACAGCTGCGCTTCCACCTGATCGAAGCCTTCGCCATCCAGCGTGCGGCGCAGTTCGGTCAGGCCGGCACGTCCGCGCGTCACAGTCGGCACAGAGGGCTTGCCGGCTGCAGGCGTCGCCGCACGCGGTCGGCGGCCTCGCTGCCAGCCCCACAACAGGGTCAGCAGCCACAGCAGCGCCAGTCCGATGGCCGCGCCCATCCACGGCCACGGGCGTTCGGCCAGGCCGCTGGCGCGCGGATCGGACGCGGCGATGCGGCTGTCCTGGCCATCGCCACCCGGCAGCGCAGCATCGGTGTCGATCGGCGGCAGCGGCGCAGGTGAAGCACTGCCACCGCCACTGCCGGCTGCGACAGCCAGTGTCAGGTCCGGCAGCTTCGCTTCCTGCGCCTTGCCTGCGCGCACATCCCACCACGGCAGGCGCGGCCCCGGCACCACCAGCGAGCCTGGCTGGCGCGGCACGATCGAATAGCGGCGGGTGATCTTCAGCCGCGGCGTGCTGCCATTGAACGATTCTTCGTACTGCGCAGGTTCGGCGAATACCTGCGCATGGGTGCCCAGATCCGGCACCGGCAGGTCGGTGAACTGTGCACGGGTTGCCCCTTCGGCAATCGCCTCGACCACCACAGTGGCGGCCTCACCGGTACGGGCGCTGGTCGGCGCACTGGTGTAGCGCAGCTGGAGGCTCTGCAGCGGAAGCCATGGCTGCGGCGCCTGTGCCGGTTGCGTCTGTACCTGCAGCGTGCGATCGGCGCCGGTGGCATTCATGCGGCCGTCGCCGCCGCCGAAGAAGTCGTCGAAGAAGCCACCGGCACTGCGCCCACTGAAACGCGCACCGGCCAGCCGAAGTGCACCGCTGCGCTCGGGGATCAGCAGGAAGCGGCGCTCGACCACGTTGTAGCGGCGGCCGTTGACCTGCCGCACATCGGTGCGGTCATCGCCTACCCGCTGCAGCGACGCACCCGCCGGGGTATCCAGCACCAGTTCGCCAGAGGCCAGCTGAGAGGCGAAGAACAGCCTCACCACCACGCCTACGCTCTGCTGCACATACGGCGTTTCGTCATCGACAACGGTTTCGATGAATGCCGCCGCATTGCTGTCGGGGCCGGCCACGGCAGCGGCATCCACCTGCAGGGTCAGCGGCGCGGTACGGACGCTGCCCACCTGCAGGCCCGGCACCACCAGTGCACCACTACGCCGTGGCGTCAGCGCCACGCCATACAGGTTGCGCTGCTGCATGCTGCCGTTGCTCCACTCCACCTGGCGGCTGCTGGTCTGCCCGCTGAGGTCGAAGTCGGTACGCAACGGTGTGAAGTCAGGGGCGCCCTGGTCGCTCTCGACATTGAGCGTGACCGTGTCGCCCATCGCGATGCGGTCGCGATCCAGCCACGCGCGCGGCTGCGCCCAGGCCAGCAGCGGCAGCCACAGCAGCAGCGCCGCCAGTACCTGTCGGGGCCAGTGCCCGTGCATGTTGATCGCCCGCGTCATCGCCCTTCCCTCTTCCTGCGTTCATTTTCCAGCTGGAACTTGGCCCGCAGCAATGCGCCCGGATCATCCGGCACGCGCCGCATCCACGCCTCCACCGCCTGTTGCTCCTCGCGTTGGCGCGGAGTAGTGCCGTCACTGCCTGGCACGGGTTTGCCATCCTGTTCGCCCTTGCCCTCACGTGCCTGCTGCATCGCCTGCTGCATGCGCTGGCGCTGCTGCTCATCAGCCTGGGCCTGCGCCTTGGCATCCTCCACCTGTGGTGGCGCCTGCTGTCCATCGCGGCCACGCTCGCCGGGCTGAGGCGCCGACTGCGCGTCGTCGTCACCCGCCTGGGGCTGCCCCTGCTGGCCCTGCTGAGATGGTGGCTGACCCTGTCCTTGATCCTTCTGACCCTGCTGCGGTTGCTGGCCCTGCGGGTTCCGCTGGCCCTGTGAATTGTTCTGCTGCTTCTGCTGCCCGTTCTGCTGCGGTTTCTGCTGGTCCTGGCCCTGCCCCCCCGACTGCTTGCGCTTGCGTGCGGCATCAACCACGGCACGGTTGGCGACCGCATCGGCCATGCCGGGATGCAGCGCCAGCGCGCGGTCGTAGGCGGCGATGGCTTCGTCGTAGCTGCCCTGGCGCGCCAGCGTGTTGGCCAGGTTGTACCAGCCCGCATCACTGTCGATGCCCTCGAACTGCTTGCGCGCAGTGGCGAAGTCGCCCGCGCGGTAGGCCTGCACGCCGTCGGCCAGGCGCTGGTGCTGCAACTGGTCGGCGCGCTTCCACAGCGTGCCCTGCGATGGCGGCGAAGCGGGCGCTGGAGCTGCCTGCGCCTGCACATCCCCCATCCATGGCAGCAGGCCCACCGCCAGCACTGCGGCCAGCAGCGCGCGGCGGCGGAAGGCGAGCAGCGCCAGCAGCATCACCGGTGGCAGCAGCCAGAATCCTTCATCGCGCCATTGCCTGCCCTCGCCGGGCCGCTGCGCCGCAGTACCTTCGCGTGCATCAAGCACACCCAGTGCGCGCAGGTCACTGCCATCGGCGGTGATGCGCGCATAGCGACCGCCACCTGCCGTGGCCACCGCACGCAGGCGACCTTCGTCCAGCGCAGCCTGGCGGATCTGTCCGCTGTCGTCACGATACGCCGCACCCGCCGGTGTACCGAGCCCCAGCACCGACACCTGCAGGCCGAGCCCACGTGCCTGCGCGGCCGCCAATGCAGCTTCACCATCGGCTTGATCGGTGACCAGCAGGATCTGTCCCTGCGGTGCAGCGATCTGCCGCATCAGCCGCGTGGCCCAGTCGATGCCACGGTCGGCACGCTGGCCATCACGCGGCATCACATCCGGCGACAAGGCATCCAGATACAGCGCGACGTTGCTGCCGTCATCGGTCAGCGGCGCGACGGTGTAGGCATCTTCGGCGTACACCACCAGCCCCACCTGCCCACCCTTGCGTGCGCGCAGGAGCTCGCCGACCTTGGCCCTTGCCTGCAGCAGGCGCGACGGTGGCAGGTCGGTGGCAGTGATGCGGCTGGACAGATCCAGCACGATCAGCAGCGGTGCGCTGGGCTGGAACATCGGCTGTGCCTGCTGCCGCCAGCTCGGCCCCGCCATCGCCAGTGCTGCCAGCGTCCAACCCAGCAGCACTGCCAATGGCAGCCGCACGCGACGGCGAGCACCGGCCGCCAGCAGATGCGGCAACAGGTGCGCATCCACCGCCTGCCGCCACGCATCGCTGCGCCGCTGCCGGTACAGCGCCACGGCGAGAATCACCGGCAAGGCCAGCAAGGCCCACAGCCATTCCGGGCGCAGGAAGTGCAGTGCATTCCAGTCGGGAAGATGGGATGCCAACGCGATCATCGACGGCGCTCCGGCCACACCCATGCCAATGCCCCCAGCAGCAAGGCCAAGCCCAATGGCCACGCATAGCGCTCCTCGCGCGGGCGCAGGCTCGGCCCCTTCGCAGCGATCGGCTCCAGACGATCCAGTTCGGCGTAGATGCCGGCCAGCTGCGCGGTATCGCGTGCACGGAAGAACTGGCCACCGGTCAGGCTGGCAATCTTCTTCAACGTGGCCTCGTCGACCGGGTCCTGGTCAGCGGAAATCGGAATACCGAGGAAGCGCATGCTGCCATCGCCACCGAACGCGACGGTGTGGATGCGCACCCCTTCAGCCTGCGCGACTTCGGCCGCACGCAGCGGTTCCAGCACGCCGGCATTGCTGACGCCGTCGGTCAGCAGGATCAGTACACGTTGCCCTTCCGGCTGGCTGCGCAGGCGCTTCACCGCCAGGCCGATGGCATCACCGATGGCCGTCTCGCGCCCGGCCAGGCCGACCACGCTGTCGCGCAGCTGGTCGCGCACGCTGGCCAGGTCCGCAGTGAGTGGCGTGAGCGTATAAGCGCGGTCCCCGAAGATCAGCAGGCCGATGCGATCGCCGGCACGACGATCCAGGAAATCGGCCAGCACGGCCTTGGCTGCGGTGAGGCGATCCACCGCCTGCCCCCCCAGCACCATGTCGCCCTCGCCCATGCTGCCGGACACGTCCATGGCCAGCATCATCTGCCTGCCCTGCTGCGGTGGCGTGATCGCTTCGCCCAGCTGTTGCGGGCGAGCCAGTGCGACGCACAGCGCGCACCAGCCCAGCCACAACAGCAGCGTACGCAGCCACGAAACATCAACGCGGCCGCCACCGGCCAGCGCTTCCAGTTCCGTCGCCGCATAGGGCACGCGCAGCGCAGCGCCGGGATCGGCACGACGCTTCCACCAGCGCATCAGCAGTGGCAGCGGCAACGCCAGCAGGGCCAGCGGCCACGCCAGCTGCAGGTCAGGCCACGGCCAGTAACTCGCCAGCAGGTTCATCGGCGGCGCTCCAGCAGCATCGCCAGGTAGCGCTCGCGCGCCCAGCTACGCACGGCCGCCACTTCGCTGGCGTCCACGCGGGGACGATAGGCACCTTCGGCCAGCAGGCTGCGACGCGCATCCGGCAACGTGCCCTTCGGATCCACGCGCTGCCACCAGGCATCGTCACGCAGGGATTCACTGCCGGGCTGTGCCTGTCGCGCGGCGCGACGCAGCAGGCCGGCGATCGCCGCCAGTTCCGCGGTGGCATCGGCGGTGGTGGCCAGCTCCTGGTCGAACGCCTGTAACCAGCGTTGGCGACGACGGCGGCGCTGCCACCACAGCAGGGCCAGCGCCAGGATCACCAGCAACACCGCGCCACCGACCATCAGATAGCCGGGGGCCGGCGGCCACCACGACGGTGCCGGCGGCAACTGCACATCGCGCAGCGGAAGGTTGGCGCTCATGCCGGCACCTCGGTTACCGGTGGTGCCAACCAGGCGTCGCTGGGCGCATCGGTGGACAACACCTGCACGTCAACGCGGCGTGCGCCGAGCTGGCGGCGCAGCGCCTGCAGTGGTTCGACGAAGTGCGCCTGCCAGTGCGCCTGCACCTCGCTGCGACGCAGGTCGAGGCCAATGCGCTGCTGCGCGGTCTGGAACTGCAGGGCCGCCGAGGGCGGTTGCAGTTCGAGGGGATCGACCAGCAGCACCAGGCTGAGGTCATGGTGCTGGGCCAGCGCGCTCCAGCGCACGACGGGAATCCGCGCGGCCTGCTGCGGATCGGCCAGCACCAGCATGCGCGCCCCGGGGCGCAGCACGCGGGCGGCATGGTCCAGCGCGCGTTCCAGGCCGAGATCGTCGGCGGGTGGCTGTGTGTACCAGCGGGTGAGTGCGTCGAGCACACGCAGTACACCACGCGGCCCACCCGCAGGTGCAATCGGCGCTTCGCGGTCACTGCCGCGCAGGGCACCCACGCGGTCACCGCGACGCTGCGCCGACCACGCGGCGACGGCGCCCGCGCGTGCCGCCTGCACCGACTTGAATCGCACGCGGGTGCCGAAATACAGCGCCGGCGACGTATCGGCCACGATCAGGCTGACCCGCTCGCGTTCGGCCTGGAAAAGCTTGGTATGGGCACGGCCGGTCCGCGCGGTCACGCGCCAGTCGATATGCCGTGCATCATCACCGGCCACGTACTCGCGTGACTCGGCGTACTCCATGCCACGCCCACGCAGCGGCGACGGCGCCTGCCCGGCGTTGCCGGCACGGCCACGGCGTGGCGGCGGCCGCTGTGCCAGCCGGCGCAGGGCTACCAGTTCGGACAGGTGCGGGCGCAGTCCGTCGCCATCACTGACGGTGGATGCGGCTTCCAGGGATGGATCGGTCATGCGCGGGCTCAGGGTGCCGGCACCCGGGCCAGCAGCTCCTGCACCAGGCGTTCGCCATCCCAGCCTTCGGCGGTGGCTTCGTAGCTGGGCAGCACGCGATGGCGCAGCACGTCGGCGGCAACCGCACGCACATCGTCGGGGGTGACGAAGTCACGGCCGGCCAACCAGGCGCGTGCACGGGCGCAGCGTTCCAACGCAATGGAACCACGCGGGCTTGCGCCCCAGGCGATGCGGCGCCCGAGGCCGGCGTCATAGCGCGACGGATCACGCGAGGCCAGCACAAGTTCGACCAGGTAGCGCTCCAGCGCCGGCGCCATGTGCAGGTCCAGCACTTCGCGGCGGGCATCGAACACATCCTGCATCGGCAGCTTCTCCGGTGCGGGTGCCGCCTCGCCCAGGGCGCCACGGGCACGCTCGCGGGCGAGCCGCAGGATCTCCGATTCGGCGGCCTGGTCCGGATAGCCGATGCGTACGTGCATCAGGAAACGGTCCAGCTGCGCTTCCGGCAGCGGGAAGGTACCTTCCTGCTCGATCGGGTTCTGCGTGGCCATCACCAGGAACAGCGGCGGCAACGCATAGGTGTGGCGGCCAACCGTGACCTGGCGCTCGCCCATGGCCTCCAGCAGCGCCGACTGCACCTTGGCCGGCGCACGGTTGATCTCGTCGGCCAGCAGGATCGGGTGGAAGATCGGGCCAGGTACGAATTCGAAGCGCCCTTCCTGCGGGCGCCAGATCTCGGTGCCGGTCAGGTCGGCCGGCAGCAGGTCGGGGGTGAACTGCACGCGGGCGAAATCCGCCTCCAGGCGCGAGGCCAGTGCGCGGATGGCCGTGGTCTTGGCCAGTCCCGGGGCGCCCTCCACCAGCAGGTGCCCGTCGGCCAGCAATGCGATCAACAGGCGTTCGACCAAAGCCGCCTGGCCGACGATTTCGGCCGACAGCGCGTCGCGCAACTGGTTGAAGGCGCCATGCAGGCGGGAGGCGGCCGGCGCGGGCGGCGGCGAGACGGTTTCGGGCATCGGCGGTGGCAGGTTCATGGGGGCCTTTGACCGGCGCGGGACGGCACGGGTTCCCCACATCATCGCAGGGTGCCCTGCGATTGGCATCAAGAACGGCTGAACGGGCCTCTCCTCCACGCATGGCGTGGATCTACCGGATCATCCGCGGACTACGTCCGGCATGAACGAAGAAGGGCCGCACATGGCGGCCCTTGTTCGTGTCGCGGGTTCGCTGGCTCAGTTCTGCCTGGCCACGCGCAGCACCTTCGGGGTGACGAACACCAGCAGCTCGGCCTTGTCCTTGCTGCGGCCACGCTTCTTGAACAGGTTGCCCAGGAACGGTACATCGCCCAGGAACGGAACCTTGCTGATGCTGTTGCGGTCGGTGAACTCGTACACACCACCGATGACCACGGTCTGCCCGTCCTCGACCAGCACTGCGGTGTTCACTTCGCGGCGGTTGATCGACGGCACGGTGCCATAGCCTTCCAGCTGGATCAGCCGGTCCACTTCGTCCTTCTTCACCTGCATGTTGAGGAACACGCGGTTGTCGTTGGTGATGGTCGGGGTGACCTTCAGTTCCAGCACCACTTCCTTGAACTGCACGTTCGGCGTAGCGACACCGCCCGCACCGGCGCTGATGGTCACATAGCCGATTTCCTTACCCTGCTTGATCAGGGCCTCGCGCTGGTTGGTGGTGACCACGCGCGGGTTGGAGATCACTTCACCACGCGACTCCTCCTGCATGGCCGACAGCTCGACGTCCAGCAGGTAGCCGGCATTGAGGATCGACAGCGCAAGCGAGCCTGCCGGGTTGGTGGACGCCGCCGGCATGGCCCAGTTCAGGCCACGGGTGATTGCCGAGCCGACCGGCACCGGCGCCGGGCCCGTACTGCCACCGGCCAGCCAGTCGCGGTAGGCCTTGGCGTTGGTCGCATTGGCTTCGACCTGCGACTTGCGGGTTGCCTCGTTGGCTTCCAGATTGCCGCTGAAGTAGGCGTTGTCGCGGCTGCCACTGATGCCGAACCGCGCGCCCAGCTCACGCGCGAACGTATCGGTGGCGATCACGATGCGGCTTTCGATCAGCACCTGGTCGACCGGGCGGTCGATCACGTTGATCAGCTCACGCATGCGCGCGATCTTCTTCGGAATGTCGCTGATCATCAGCGTGTTGGTGCGCTCGTCGGCAACGATGCGGCCACGGCCGGACAGGAAGCCACTCTCCTCCTGCGACGACCCACCACCACCGCCACCTGCGCCACCACCGCCACCACCGCCGATGCCCTTGGCTTCGGTCAGGGCTTTGAAGATCTGGGTGGCGCTGTGGTAGTTGATCTGGACGTAATCGGTCACCAGGTCTTCGCGGTTCTCGATGGCGATGCGCGCGTCTTCCTTCTCCTGCTCGAACTTGGCCAGCTCGGCCTGCGGGCCGACCCAGATCACGCTGCCATCGCGTCGCTTGTCCAGGCCCTTGGCACGCAGCACGATGTCCAGTGCCTGGTCCCACGGCACGTTGACCAGGCGCAGGGTCACATTGCCCTGCACCGAGTCGGAGGCCACCACGTTGAGGTTGGACTCTTCGGCGATCAACTGCAGCACAGTGCGCACTGGCACGTCCTGGAAATTGAAGGTCACCGGCTTGCCGGTGAAGCCACGCTGGCCGACGGCCTTTGCGGCCTGGGTGACGCTGCCGGCGGTCACTGCACCGACGGCGGCCGGAGCCTGCCGCGCGCTGATCTCCACCACGTATTCGTTGCCGCTCTGGTAGGCCAGCGACTCCACCGCACCGCCGGTGCTCAGCACCAGCTGGGTGCCGGCGCCGGACGGCTTGGCGTCGATGCGCTGCACCGGCGTGGCGAAGTCGACGACGTTCAACGGCTTCTGCAGGTTGGCCGGCAGGCGGGCATTGCCCACGTCGACCACCACGCTGTTGCCCTGCGTGCGCAGGTCCGGGATCGCGCCCTGGCCGTCAAACTGCACGATCAGGCGGCCCGCGCCATCATCGCCGCGCTTGAAATCGATCTTGGCCACCGACAGGCCGGCCGGTGCCGCGGCCGGTGCGACGGTGGTGCCCACCGGCTTCTCCGCCGGTGCGGCGGCCAGCGCCGGAGCGCAGGCCAGCATCAGCGCGACTCCCAACGCGCTGACACGGTTCAAGGTAGAGCGCCGGTTGGGACGCAGCCCCTTGGCTTGGTGAAAGGTCATCGTGCTATCCCCAGTAAACGATCATTGATCTTCAAGCGAGAGCGTTGCCGGCCGTTCCAGCCAGCCACCCGCGCCATCCGGCACCAGTTCGATCAGCTCCACACGGTCTTCGAAGACCGCAGTGACCCGCCCGTCGCTCTGCCCCAGGTAACCGCCCGGGCGCACCCGGTAGGTCACCTTGTCCGGCCCCATCACCAGTGCGACGGTGCCGCCGCCGGTGCCGATGGTACCGACCATGTCCAGTGCGTCCAGCGGGAAGCCCTCCAGGGGCTCCTTGCGCCGGTTCGGATCCGGCCGCAATCCGCCATTCCCCTGCGGATTGGTCCAGGCATCGGTGAACGGATCACGCAGGCCCTGCGCGGAGTATTCGAAGGTCTCGAACTGCTGCATCACAGGCAACGGTTCCAGCGGCTGCGCCGGCCGGGCACGTTCGCCTTCCACCCACTTCTCGAGATTCGGCGCGTCGCCCGGCGTGCTGGTCACGCCACGGCCGCAAGCGGCCAGCAGCAATACGGCAGCGGCCATCCCGCAGCGTGCAAAGAAGGAACGGATCACTTGCTGCCCTCCTTGCCGGCTTCAGCCTTCTGCTGTTCCTGCACCTCGGTTTCGTCGAGATACCGGTAGGTCTTGACCGTGCCGGACAATTCCAGCGCACCGGCACGCGAACCACCGCCAGCCTTGTCCGCCGGCTTCAGATTGATGTCGTGCATGGTCAGGATCACCACGCGCGGCAGCGAGGCCACGCCACTGACGAACGCACCGAACTGGTGGTAGCTGCCCACCATCTTCAGCTTGATCGGCTTCTCGGCGTAGAACTCCTTGACCTGCTCCTGTTCCGGTTCGAACAGCTGGCTGGTCAGGCCGCTGGACAGCGCAGTCTGCGAAATGTCGATGATCAGGTCCGGCATTTCGGTCTTGCTGGGCAGCTGCCGCAGCATCTGCTGCAGCACCTGCTCCATCTGTGCCAGCTGCTGCTTCAGCGGCCCCAGGTTCACCGCGCGTTCCTGCTGCTTGGAGAACTCGGTACGCAGATCGCTTTCCTTCGATTCCAGGCTGGCCAGTTCATCGCGCTTGCCGCTGATCAGCAGCATCCATGCAACGAACATGATGACCAGGGCCAGCAACGAACAGAAGACGATCTTGGCCTTCTGCGGCCAGTTGCCGATGTCGTTGAAATCCAGGTTCTTCAGATCGATTTTCTGGCTCATGCGCGGTCCCCCTGCAGCGGCGCGTAAGAGGCCTGCGGCGGCTGCGCCAGGCGGCTGCCCTCAGGCCTGGCGGCCGGAGCCGGGGCGGCGGGCTGGTTCGGCTTGGCCGGTGCAGGCGCCGGTGCACTGGCGGGTGCTGCGGCCGGGGCCGCCGCCGGTTGGGCCGGGGCCGGTGCTGGTGCAGCAGCCGGGGCCGCCGCATCGGGGCCGGCGGCAAGCGGCGCCACGGCGGGCGTCGCAGCCGGGGCGGCCGCCACGCTGCCATCCGCGTTCAAACCGGCAGTGCCTGTCTCTTCACTCTGCGCCGGCAGCTTCACCGTGACCTTGAACATGTACGGCAGCGCCTTGATGTCCGATACCGGGCCGGCTGCAGTCTTGTCGCCGGCACTGGCCTGGATGATCGACAGCTCCGGGTTGGTCATCCAGCCGGAGGTTTCCAGGTTGCGCATGTAAGCCGACACGCGTGCATTGGACTGGGTGCGTCCCTCGAGGGTGAGCATGTCCCCCTCCTGCTGCAGGGCAGTCAGCACCACGCCGTCAGGAATCGTGCGCACCAACGCGTCGAACAGGTGGACCATCTGCGAGCGCTTGGCCTGCAGTTCCTCGATCACCTTCTTGCGGGCCAGCAGGCGGTCCTTCTGCGCATCGAGGCGGTCGATCTCCTTGTTCTGTTCCTTGACCTTCTCGATCTCGGCTTCCAGATAGGCATTGCGGTCCATCTGGCCGCTCACCTGCCGGTCGTAATAGAACCAGATCAGCAGCGACAGCAGCAGGCCACCGATCGCGGCCATGCCCAGCATTGCGTAGAACTCGCGCTGGCGTTGCTTGCGCCGCTCGGCGCGCCAGGGCAATAGATTGATGCGTGCCATCAGTCGAAGCTCCTCAGCGCCAGACCGGTGGCGATCATCAGCGCGGGGGCATCCTGGGCCAGCGCATGCGCGTTCACCTTCGGGCCCAGGGTCATCTGTGCCAACGGGTTGGCGACCACGGTCGGCACGCCCAGCTGCTCCTCGACCATTTCCGGCAGCCCGCCCAGCACGGCGCAGCCGCCGGCCAGCACGATGTGATCAACGCGGTTGAACTCACTGCCTGCATAGAAGAACTGCAGCAGGCGGCTGATCTGCTGGACCGTGGCTTCCTTGAACGGCTCCAGCACTTCCATCTCGTAGCTTTCCGGCAGCCCGCCCTGGCGCTTGGCCAGGCCGGCCTCCTCGTAGCTCAGGCCGTAACGGCGCATGATCTCGTCGGTCAGCTGCTTGCCACCGAACACCTGTTCGCGGCTGTACAGGCTGCGGCCGCCGCGCAGGACGTTGAGGGTGGTCATGGTGGCGCCGATATCGACCAGCGCGACCACGCCGTCGATGGACACCGGCAGCTCGCTGGCGACCAGGGCGTAGGCGTTCTCGACCGCGAAGGCCTCCACGTCCATCACCTTGGCCTGCAGGCCACCCAGTTCCAGGGCCGACTGGCGCAGTTCCACGTTCTCCGAACGCGACGCGGCCAGCAGCACCTGGACCATCTCCGGGTTGTTCGGGATCGCCCCGATCACCTCGAAGTCCAGGTTCACTTCCTCGATCGGGTACGGAATGTAGTTGACCGCTTCCAGCTCGATCTGGGCTTCCATGTCGTTCTCGTCGAGCTCGGCCGGCATCGGGATCACCTTGGTGATCACCGCCGACCCGGCGACGGCGGCAGCGGCCAGCTTGGCCTTGCTGCCTGAACGGTTCATGGCACGGCGGATGGCCTCACCCACGGCCTCCACTTCCACGATGTTCTTCTCTACCACCGCATTCGGCGGAAGAGGTTCCACAGCGTAATGTTCCACACGGAAACGATTGCCGCTGCGGGACAGCTGCAAAAGCTTTACCGCAGTCGAACTGATGTCGACGCCTACAAGCGGCGACTGACTTTTTGGGATGAGCCCCACGGTTTCTCCCCTGCCGACGGGCACTTGGACGCAAGACCTGCGCCCGAGCATTAATAACGTATTCTTAGCAAATGGCAACGGCCCTGCTGTGAAGTTCCTCACGGATTCACGATGCAGCCCCTGACTGTTCCCCTTGCGCTCCCCGGTGCCGACCCCAGCCGCCACCTTGCGTAATCTATACTCTGCGACCACGAAATTCGCAATCGGAATCTGAACCCGATGACTCGACTCCGCCGCTGGCTGCGCTGGATCTTCCTGATTGTCCTGGTCCTGGCGCTGATCGGCGCGGCCGCCGTGGGCGGTCTGTACTACGCTGTGTCCTCCAAGCTTCCCGACGTGCAGACCCTGCGCGACGTGGAAATGCAGGAGCCGATGTACGTCTATGCTGCCGACGGCAAGCTGATGGCGGTGTTCGGCGAAACCCGGCGCACCCCGATCACCATGAAGGACGTGCCCGAGCGCCTGAAGCAGGCCTTCCTGGCCACCGAGGACGCCCGCTTCTACGAGCATGGCGGCGTGGACTACATGGGCATCGGCCGTGCGGTGTGGCTGCTGGCCACCACCAACGACAAGCGCGTGCCGGGTGGTTCCACCATCACCCAGCAGGTGGCCCGCCAGTTCTTCCTCAGCTCCGAGTACAGCTACACCCGCAAGCTGGCCGAGATCCTGCTGGCACGGAAGATCGAGTCCGAGCTGAGCAAGGACGAGATCTTCGAGCTGTACCTGAACAAGAGTTTCTTCGGCAACCGCGCCTACGGCGTGGCCGCCGCCGCCGAGTTCTACTACGGCAAGAAGCTGAACGAGCTGGACCTGGACGAGATGGCCTCGCTGGCCGGCATCCCCAAGTTCCCGTCCTCGGGCAATCCGATCTCCAATCCGGAGCGCGCCCGCCAACGCCGCGACAATTACGTGCTGCAGCGCATGGCCGACCTGAAGTTCGTCAGCCAGGCCGAGGCCGACGCGGCCAAGGCCGTACCGATGCATGCCACTGCCCATGAGCCGCCGGTGCAGGTCGACGCGCCGTACGTGGCCGAGCTGGTGCGCCAGGAAATGATCGCCCGCTTCGGCGGGGATGTGGTCAACAAGGGTTACCACGTCACCACCACCATCGACTCCACCCTGCAGACCGCCGCCAACCAGTCGGTGCGCGACGGCCTGCTGCTGTACGACCACCGCCACGGCTGGCACGGCGTGGAGAAGCAGGTGCAGGTGGGTGCCGGCGAAGACGCCGCCGCCCTGGCCGAGCACCTGCGCGGCATGTACGGCCAGGCCGGCCTGCTGCCGGCGATCGTCGCCAGCACCGGCGCCGATGGCAGCGCCACCGTGGTGCTGGCCAACCGCAGCGAGATCGTGCTGCCGGCGGGTGCCGCCAAGTGGACCAACAAGACCCCGGGCAAGCTGGTGCAGCGCGGCGACATCGTGCGCGTGCGTGCCGGTGCCAAGGAAGGTGAGTGGCTGCTGGACCAGATCCCGCGCGGCCAGTCCGCGCTGGTCTCGCTGGACGCCCACAACGGCGCCCTGAAGGCGCTGGTCGGTGGTTTCAGCTTCTCCGGCAACAAGTTCAACCGCGCCACCCAGGCCCGTCGCCAGCCGGGTTCGAGCTTCAAGCCCTTCATCTACGCCGCGGCCTTCGACAAGGGCTACAACCCGGCCTCGATCGTGCTCGACGCGCCCGTCGTGTTCCGCGACCGCCGCGGCAAGACCTGGGCCCCGCAGAACGACGGTGGCGGCTTCCGCGGCCCGATGCGCCTGCGCGAAGCGCTGGTGCAGTCACGCAACCTGGTCTCGGTGCGCCTGCTCGATGGCATGGGCGTGGACTACGCGCGCAAGTACATCAGCGAATTTGGTTTCGCCGAATCCGAACTGCCGCCGAACCTGTCGATGTCGCTGGGTACCGCCTCGCTGACCCCGCTGTCGGTGGCCCGTGGCTACGCTGTGTTCGCCAACGGCGGCTCGCGCGTGGACACCTGGCTGATCGACCAGGTCAATGACCGCGACGGCAATCTGGTGTTCAAGGAAAACCCGGCGCTGGCCTGCCGCGACTGCGCCGGCAGCAGCGACCAGCCGGTGAACCAGGTGGTGGACGGCTTCAACTTCGGCGCCCCGGCCCCGAAGGTGGCCCCGGCCGCTGCGGCCAAGGCCGAAGCCAAGACCGAAACCCCGGCCGCGCCGGCCAACCCCGATGCCCGCACCGCTCCGCGTGCGATCGACGCCCGCACCGCCTACCAGCTGGTGTCGATGATGCGCGACGTGGTCCAGCGCGGCACCGGCGTGCAGGCCAAGGTGCTCGGCCGCGAGGACGTGGGCGGCAAGACCGGCTCCACCAACGACCACCGCGACGCCTGGTTCTCCGGCTTCGGCGGCCCGTACGTGACCACCGTGTGGGTGGGCCGCGACGACTTCCGCTCGCTGGGCTACCGCGAGTACGGTGGCAAGGCCGCCCTACCGATCTGGATCGACTACATGCGCACCGCGCTGAAGGACACCCCGATCGCGCAGAACGAGCCGCCCAGCGGCATGGTCCAGGCCACGCTCAACGGCGCGACCGAGTGGGTGAAGGTGGAAGACATGGATCGCCTGACCGACTACGACCTGAACCTCAATACGCCGCAGGCCGACGCCGCCGCGTTCGATATCTTCTAAGAGGCAGGTATGGGTGGGTGCCAACCGTTGGTTGGCACCGATGCGACCCTGGTAGAGGCCAACCTTGGTTGGCGCCCCGTGCCGACCAAGGTCGGCACCTGCCAAAGCATCGGTGGGTGCCAACCGTTGGTTGGCATCTCCGCGCCATACCCACGCAGATGTCACATCCGTGCGCTAATCTGTAGCCAGGTCGCAACAGGGAGTCATCGCATGCATCGCGCCCGTCAGCATGCTGCCAGCCAGACCCGCGAGCGGCGTCACCGCCTCGCCCACGAAGCCGCCCGCCTGATGGCCGAAGGCGGCATCCGCGACTATCACCAGGCCAAGTTGAAGGCCGCCAGCCGGCTCGGCATCCACGACGATGCCTCCCTGCCCCGCAACACCGAGATCGAAGACGCCCTGCGCGAATACCAGCGGCTGTTCGCTGGCCCCCAGCACGGCAGCGAACTGCAGCGCCGCCGCGAGGCTGCCATGCGTGCGCTGGAGTTCCTGCACGGCTTCTCCCCGCGCCTGGCTGGCCCAGTGTTGGAGGGCACCGCCGACGCCAACAGTCCCGTGCAGCTGCACCTGCACAGCGACGACCCGGAAGCCGTGCACCGCTTCCTGGACGAGCACGGCATTCCCGCCGAATCGCGGACGCGCCGCCTGCGCATGGACCGCGAACGCTGCCTGGACGTGCCGGTGTGGGTGTTCAGTGCCGAGGAGCTGACCTTCGACCTAGCGGTGCTGCCGTACGACGCCCTGCGCCAGGCCCCACTGTCACCAGTGGATGAGAAGCCGATGCGACGTGCGTCTGTCGCGCAGTTGCGGCAGGTGCTGGCCGAAGCGGAGATCAGCGCGTACATCGGCGGATGACGGTAGCGCCGGCCCATGGCCGGCGAGCGCAGCGGTACCTGCCTTTGGTGGGTGCGGACCGTTGGTCCGCACCGTGCTTCAGGCAATCGATTGCTGGCCGAAGAGCAGTCGAGCGCGGCTCGACTCTACAAAAGCTGCGCTACCTGCTCTGGCAGATGGCGCCCATCATGCTCCCGCTACCAGACGAAACGGGTATCGCGCAGCGGGTCGCTGAGCAGCCGCGGCAGCCACGGTACTGGGGCTCGCTGCGGATACTCCCGCATCATCTGTGCATGCATGACCTGCAGGCCCCGCAGCAACCAGATCTGGTCATAGATGTCGTTGAACCCATCCGACCACCCACTCTTCACCCGCTCATGCTCGACCGCCTCCAACGACGGCATCTGGTCCAGCGACACCTCCAGGATCGTCAACAGTGCTGTGTTGATCTGCGCATTCTCAACACCCGCCCTGCGCACATCCTCCAATCGAGCGCGAATCCGTCGGCAGTCGTACGGGACGCACCCACCCGTGGCGGTGATGTAGTCGGCAATATCCGCCAGCATGTCGGCTTTCAGCCGCCACACCACTTCGCTGTCCATCACTTGGCGTACCCGCATCGTGCGTAACGTGCTTGCCCGCACCTCTTCCGGCGTAGTGAACGGGGCCCCCGGCGTGCTGCCCGCGTGGCGCACCAGCACTATGCGATGGATCGCCTCGCTGGTGACGCCGTCGATGCGCAGCGCCGCTGCCTGAGGGTGCACGCGCGGCGGCGGCACGCCCAGCATCTGCCACAGGTACCACAGCACCAGCAGCAGACCGGCGATGCACAGCCCGCTCATCAGCGTCCACAGGTCCAGGTTCCGGGTGTAGTAGCGAAAGCGCGCCCGCCAGATATAGAACGTGCGATAGCTGATAATTCCGCGTACCCATCTGTACATTGCCATCTCCTCGGCAAGGACCCCGGCGCGGCGGGGTTCATTACGCGCACCACGCCGGGGCCGCATGGCTTACCAGCCGATGCCCACGCCGACGCCCATGCTGCGTTCGCCGCTGTTGGTGAACGCGCCATTGAGGCTGAAGGTGGCCGAGCCCTTCTCGTTGAGCACACGCTGGTAGCCCACCGCCATCGCCGACTCACCCTCGCTGTAGCCCACGCCCGCACCCAGGCGGTTGTAGGTGGCCAGGCCGGCGGTGTTCATCGCCATCGCGGTCTGCGCGCTGCTCATCGCCGCCATGCGGTTGAAGCGCTTGTCCATCTTGTCCAGGCGACGCTCGAAGTTGCTGATCGCGCCATCGGTGTACTCGTTGGCGCGGGCCAGCATCTTCTCCAGCTCGGCGGTGTCGACCTGCGGCTTCGGGGTGTCCTCCTTCTTCGACTTCGGCTGCGGCGTGGGCTTCTCACCCTCGCCTGCCGACGCCACCTGCTGGTCGCCTTCGGCCTGCGGCACCGGCGCTTCCGGTTCGGGCACCGAAGCCACCGCCATTGCCTGCGGCTGCGGCGCATCGATGCGCTGCTCCAGCCCGTCCATGCGGCCGTTGAGCTGCTGTTGCATCGAGTGCAGCTGGCCGCCATTGACGGCATCACGACTGCCGGCCGCAATCAGGCCATTGGCCACGTTGGAAATGACCATGCCGTGGGTTCCGGCCAGGGTGAGCTGGTTGAGACCGTCGGCGCGGACGGAGGGCGTGTCCTGGAACACGCTGCGCAGCTGCGACTCGACCTGGTTCACCCGCGAGCGGTTGCTGACCACTGCGCCGTCGAGCGCTTCCAATGCACCATTGAGCGTGGACTGGGACTGGCCCTGCACGGTGAAGCTGGGGCCGACGATGTTGCCGTTGGCATCGACCTCACCGCCGAGCGCGGACAGCGCGCCGCGTAGCTGGCCGACGGTGGCGGCGTTGTGGTTGGCGGTGCCGTTGGCGATGTTTACGAGGCGGCGTTTAAGATCGCTGTTTCCAAATGAAACAACGCCATTCTCACCGGCCACCGAACCTTGGCCCAAGGCAACACTCAATTGGGCGCCGGCCTCAACTACAGATCCCGTGCCCAGCGCCATTCCCCCTTTCTCGGCGACGTAGGATCCGGCTCCCAATGCGAAACCAGCTTCTGCGCTCTCCGCTACGGTCGCGGCACGCCCAAGTGCAACCGAATTCTTCGCGTGCGCCCCCGAGAATGCTCCTACTGCGGTGCCGCCCTCTGCAGTGACGGAAGCTACCGCACCATTTCCAAGTGCCACGCTGTACTGTCCAGCGCGCGCGGGAGCTGCCCCATCCTCCCTTCCAGTGTCAAAGAGCATGCTCTTTCTTTCAACCGCCAAAATGCGGAGATTCGAGGAGAACAGCTGACCTCCAGTCACAGCGTCATTGCTACCGGCGCCAAGGCTAGCATCAGCTATCCCAGTGACTCTTCGGTTAGCGCCATCGCTGTTCCGCACATCGATCAGGGCGCCACTGTTCCTTTCACCCAAACGGACAGTTCCCGTTTCTGCCACCTGCCCGACCAGACCACTCAGCGTGGATGTTTCAACCAGAGCCTTGGTCGATTCCAGTCTCGCAACATCCGCTGTACTTTGAGCAGCGATCACGTTTGCGTTTGTCTCGTTCAGCTGCGCACCATTGACGGCATCTCGGCTGCCGACCGACACATCTCCGTCCGACACGCCAGTCAAACGCGCACCGCCGAAGTCGATTGGGCCGCTAGCATCCAGTCCACGCATTGCCTGTTCGCCGACCTCTCGCTCCTTTCGCATCGCCTCCAGATCATTCCGATTCTGCGAGATCTTCTGCTCTGCGGCGTACAGCTGGCTACCGGTTACAGCATCACGACTTCCTGGCGCCACTCGTCCATCAGCCAAGTTGGTCAGCACCATGCCGTTCGCGCCACTGAGCGCGATCTGGTTCATGCCGTCGGCACGGGTCGACGGCGAGTCCTGGAAAATCGAGCTGAGCTGACCTTCGACTTTGTCCGCACGACGGCCTGCGGTGATGACGGCGCCATCAAGCGCCATCAGTGCGTCTTCGACCGTGTTCTGCTTTGCGCCTTGGATCGAGTACGTCGGAGCCACAATGTTGCCGTTTGCATCCATGCCTGCCCCCGCTCCAAGCGTTGACAGCACCTCCTTCACCTGGGCAATCGTCGTACCATCAGCGTCACCCGTGCCCCTGCCAACATTCACCAAGCGACGCTGAATCGAAGTGCTTCCCAGCGAAATGGTCAATGCCTCGTTCGCAACAGAACCACTGCCGAGAGCAACGGCATCGGATGCACCACTCATAACGTAACTTCCAGCCCCAATCGCCACTCCATTTTGATGCTCCACTCGAGCACGAGCGCCAAGTGCGAAGCCATTTGATGCCGTCTCCGCAACCCCGGCAGCCCTGCCCAGAGCGACTGAATTGTTTCCGAGTGCCTTCGCATAACTCCCCAGTGCGACGGCTCCCTCACCGGACAATGAAGCTTCTGAAGAATCTCCCAAAGCCACTCCTAGGCGCCCTGCCCTCGCGGCCTCATCATCAACCGGAGATCCGAAAGAGGAGTATCTCGAATCGGCTTCGATCTTATTCACGCGTTGGAGAGCATCAAGCAGGCCACTCTGAGTGGTCGCTATAGCCTGATTTGCTGAATACAACTGCCGCCCGGACACCGCTTCATTGCTGCTTGCGGTCAATGCAGCCTCAGCAACACCACTAACCTTTCGGTTTGCATTGGCATTGTTGCGCACATCCAACACCGTTCCGCTGTTCTTCTCACCCAAGCGGACATTACCGGTTGCCGACACCTGCCCCACCAGGCCACCCAACGTCACCGCCTGAGCCAGTGCCTTGCCCGCATCCATCTTGGCAGTGTCCGCAGCGGTCTGTGCCTTGGCGACATTCTCATTGGTCGTGTTCAACTGCTTGCCAGTCACCGCTTCAGTGCTGGATGTGCTCAGCGTGGCGTCGGCCACACCGGTCACCTTGCGGTTGGCATTGGCACTGTTGCGGACATCCAGCGAGGTACCACTGTTCTTCTCGCCCAAGCGGACACTGCTGGTGGACGAAGTCTGGCCGATCAGGCCGGTCACCGTGGTGACCTGGGCCAGCGCCTTGCTGGCATCAGCCTTGGCCACATCCGCAGCGGTCTGCGCCCTGGTGACATTACCATTGGTCGTGTTGAGCTGGCGTCCGTTCACAGCTTCGGTGCTGGTCGTCGTCAGCGCGCCGTCAGACACGCCACTCACCTTGCGCGTCGCCAGCACCGCATTGCGCATGCTGACTTCCGTGCCGGTGTTGCTGTTGGCGATGCGTACGATGCCGCCTGCGGAATCCTGCTTGATCATGCCGTCAACCCGCTCGTTCATGGCATGCAGCTGCTTGCCGGTGACCGCATCGGTGCTGGAGGCGGTGACACGACCATCGGCCACGTTCACGATGCGACGGCGCACCGAGGCGCTGCCTACCGACACCGTATTGGTTTCCGTGGCCACCGAGCGGACACCCAGGGCCACGGCGCCCTGTGCGGACGCAGACGCCGCATAGCCCAGCGCAACGCCGTCGATGTACGCGCGCGTATCGCCGCCGATGGCGATGGCACCGGTGTAACCCCAGCTTCCCGCGCGAGCACCGCCACCGATAGCGACCCCCCCCGTGCCCGCACCGGTGTCGACCATTGCCTTGCTTCCCAGCGCCACTGCATCTACACCGTTGGACAATGCGTTGGCACCCAGCGCCAGGGCATTCTCCTTTTCCGCGCTGGAGCCGCTGCCAACGGCCACCGCATTCTGCCGGGTGGCCGCAGCATCGTTGCCCACGGCCGTAGCCCCAAGTGCTCCGGTGTATGCGTTCGCACCCATTGCCAGTGCGTGGCCGCCATTGGCACTGGCGTTGTACCCAAAGGCAACACTATCGACGCCACTGGTCCTCGCCTTGAAGCCAAACGCGGCGCTGTTCTGCCCGTCTATCCGGGCACCGATGCCAAATGCGGTGGTGTTGTCGCCTTTCATGTTCACGCCTGCACCGTAGCCAAGCGAGTTCAGGCCGTTGGTCAGTGCATAGCCGACAAACATGGTGTCGTCATAGCGACCTGTGATGGGTGAACAGGAGACAAACTCGCCATTTCCCAGATTGAAGGGATCGCACCCAATGTAGTAACGGGTCTTGGCGTGCACCTCTCCGCCCGCCAACATCAGCGCGACCATCAGCAGTCCACCGGCGCCGGTTATGCGGCTCGATTTCCTGCCACAGGGCCTGGTCAGCTCGCTGGCCACCTCCCAGCAGCCTTTGGCGTGATTCCAGATACGACGATAGATTCGATTCATGTGTTTCTCCTTAACAGGACAAGGAAAGTGAGCCCCGTGCCGGGCACGGGGCGGGCAAAGTGCGGGCTCAGGTCGCCGTCGGTTCGATCGTCCGCACGTGTTCGCGATAGCCATCGCGGGTGAGCCGGTAACGCAGTTGCAGCGAGTTGCCCGGCTGAAGCTGGAACGGCAGCGTCAGTGCGGCATCGGGGTAGAGGCTGTGCGACACGGGGTGTGGCGTGCAGGCACCCGCGGCCGTGCACTGCTCGGCACCGATGATTCCCACGCGCAGCGTGCCGGTGTTGTGCAGCGTGTTGTCCTGGAGGCGCAGGTCCACCACGCCATCGTCGGGGGTGACATTGACCAGCGCCCCCCAGACCAGGCTGACGCCGATGTTTGCCTGTGCGCCTTCGCCGTCTTCGAGGGGAGCGTCATCCGGCCCGCGCACACCTTCAAAGTAGAGGCGATAGGCCGTTTCCTTCTGGACCTGTTGCAGCGGAATCACCCGGATCAGGCGATTGCCGCCGCCGGAAAGTGCGAACTTGCCGGGGGTGATGGCAATCGCCGCATCCGAGGCTTCCATCTCCTGTTCCTCTTCGGCAGGCGTGGCGGGATTGACGATGCGCCGCAGGCGGGTCTGCACGTACTGCGGAATGGTCGACTGCGAGTACACGCGGATCTGAGTGCCGCGCTTGGCATCCACCGCTGCGCGCATCGGGTGAATGGAAAGGTTGGCGTGTGCCGGCAGTGCAAGCAGAGCGCTCACCGGCAGCAGGCAGAACAGCAGCTTCTTCATGGCAGGCTCCTCGGGATCAGGGTTTGGCAGTGGGGACATCCAGCACCACGGTCAGCTCGCCCTCGTACAGGCCGGGGCGCTGGCTGGCGATAGGGGTGGGCGGTGTTTCCAGGGTCAGCGGCGTGGGCACGCAGTACACCGGCTGGCTGATGCCCGGCAGCATCACCAGCCGCAGCTGTGCGCTGTCGATGCCGCGCAGCTGCTGCTTGACGTTGTGCTTCATCGCCAGGCGGTGGCCGCCGTAGTCCAGGTGGACGCGGTAGTCCAGGCGCTGGCTGGCATCGCTGCCGCCATCGCGGTGCCAGAGCGAGAAGTCCGATCCCGCAGGTGGGCGTGGACCGCTGTCGCGAACCGTGACGTCGAGGTACTCGCTCTGCGAACCCAGGCCGTCGTACAGGCACATGTCCAGTTGCTTCCTGCCACCCACGACCTTCTGGATGGGGTCGTAGCGCAGGTCGAGATTGACCAGCGGCGCGACGGTGTCGAAGGTCGGGAAGTAGATCGAAATCGCGTCGTAGTCAGTGACCTGGAAATCGAAGTTGAATATGTATCTTGCAATGTATCGACCTGATGGATCCCTGAGATCCAACTCCAACGTCCCCACCCAATGACCGGCAGTTAGTCGCTCAAGCTGCGAACCAAAAAGATGGAGATCCGCTCCAGTTCCAGCAGGCTCTTTCCAGTCGCAGAATGCTCCATAGCTACTCCACATGGCGTATCTCGTACTCGACCAGAATTCGGTCGTGCATGCGGCGGTGGAGTCCGCACGATAGACGGCAGCGTCAATATTCAACTCAGCTCGCTGACCACCTCTCGATTCAACAAACTGGAGATGGATGATCCCACCACGGATAGAAGCTTCGCCGGTGTCTTGTTCGGGGCATCGACCGGACTTTGAGTCTGTCCTTGACGTACATGTAAAATAGAGAAGTCCGTACATCTTGGCCGGGTCCCTGTCGTACGCGATCAAAGTTTTTGGCGCCCATATCTCAATATCTCCGGGCATCGCTGAGCGATCCCAGCTCATGACAATGTCCTGGGTAATGACGCCAGTAGGTGGATCTGTATCCGGAGGCCGTTGCGCCCACGCCCGCGGCATCACCAGCACGAGCGCACACACCAGCATCAACACGAACATCCAACGCCGGTTCATGGCGTACCTCCTGCAGCAGCGGTCCGGGGCGTGGCGGCAATCAACGCGCGTTCCTGCAGCAGGCGGGTCACGCGGGCCTGCTGGCGGATCTCGGCCGGCAGCTGGGCCACGGCCAGCGGCTCGCAATGCACGGCACCGACCAGCAGCACCACCTGGCGGCGCTCGCGCACCTGCAGCGGGCAGTGCAGCAGGCGGTCGTCCTGCAGCAGGTACAGCGTCGTTTCGCGACGCGGGAAATCGGCGACGAAGCCGCCGTTGGCGCTGGTGCCGGGCACCGGCGCGTTGAGAATGCGGGCGCCGCCCAGCGGCGCACCGGCCAGGTCACGGGCATGGCCGATGAAGGTGTAGGTCACTTCGATCGGCACCGGCATCCGCATCAGCTTGCCGGGCGTGAGGAACATCGGCCGTGCACCGCCCACGCCGGTCACGCGGATGGCGGCGATGCTGTCCAGCGTGCTGGCGTCCTGCACTTCGGCACGTTGCGATTGATAGGCCGGCAGCGGCAGCAGCCGGCGTTCGCCGATCTGCAGGCGTTGCCTGCGCAGCCCGCCCACCTGCAGTTCGGCGGCCACGCCGCGCAGATCGGCGTCATCGGTATCGGCCACCTGCACGGCGAGGCCGGCGTCGGCGCCGTTGGCACCGCTCCAGTAGAAGCCGCGACGGCCGAGCGCGAAGCCGGAACTGTGTGCGCCGCTGTAGCCGGTCTCGCTGCGGCCACGCTGCTGGTAACGGGCCACGCTGGCGCTGGTGTGGCCGATGCCATTCTGCAGCTGGCCGCCCAGTGAAGCGCTGTAGCGCTCGTTGTTGTTGGCGCGCAGCTCGGCGGACAGCTCGCGGTACTGTGTATCCAGTTCCTGGCGCAGGCTCTGGCCGACGCTGTAGTCGATCGCCGGGCGCTGATGCTGCGGCTGGCGCACATCCACGGCATAGCGGCGCTGTCCATCGCCGGCAGCACTGCGGTGCCGACGGCTCAGGCTGAGGTTGACGTAGATGCCACGGTCGCGCTCGGTGCTGCCACGCACGCTGTCGGTGCTGTTCTGCCGCCACACGCCCACGCGCGTGGAGACACTGAAATCCTGCCAACGGTGGCTGCGGCTGAAGCTGGCCTGCCAGGTGCGGCTGAGCAGCGGCTCGCGGCGCGGTTCCAACGGCCCCGGCGGCAACAGCGGCTCAAGCCCGAACGACGGATCCTGCTCGAACTCCGGCCGGTGCCAGCCGATGCGCCAGGTCTGGCGCCGGGTGTAGCCCACGTAAACATTGCCGCCCGCCAGCGGCAGCGACATCGAGCCACTGAGCGCGTTGGTGCAGCCCAGCTGGTCGCGCGCCTCGGCCTCGAACTGGCAGGCCTTGCCACGCATGCGCTGCTGGTAGAGATTCCACGACGCCGTGCGCCGGTACGACAGCTGGTGCTGCTGCCCGTTGCTGCCGTCGCTGCCACGCATGCCGCTGAAGGTGGCGCGTACTTCCTGCGTGGCCATCACCCTGCGCAGGTCCAGGCGGAGCTCGCCGTAGCGGTGCCCGCCGAACGTGGCGGCACCGGCGGTCATCGCCGCGTCGCGGCCCAACGGCACGCGCACGCCGGCCATCGCGATACGCTCGCCATCGAAAGCATCGCTGCGGCGTTCGTTGCGGTGGCCACCCTGCACGAACCATTGCCACTGGCTGTTGGTCCAGTCGCCGCCCTTGTCGAAGGGCGCCTCCTCGGTGCGCACCAGCACACCGTCCTCGTAGATGCGCATGCGCACCAGGTAGTTGCCGAACGGGAAATTGCGGGTGTCGATCTGGTTGATGCCGGCCTGCAGGTAGAAGGTCTGCAGCAGGCGCTCGCCATCGAACACGTCCACCCGCGCATCGCGCGCCAGTAGCACGGTCAGCGGGCTGGCCTGCACCGCCGCGTCGGTGTCCACATAGGCCTGGGTGGTACCGAGGCGTGCGCCCTGGAAGCGGTCCAGCGGCAGCATGCTGAAGCTGAAAGTGCCGCCCTGCGGGCTGGACAGGTTGCGGCGGTCCATGCGCCCGGCCTGCAGGTAGTGCGCCGGCCCCAGGTCGTGGCGGTAATAGACGTTGTCGAACTGGAAATCGTCGTCGCTGTGGCTGCGATAGCGCTGCTGGTTGTAGTACCACTCGGCCGACAGGTGGCCGCGATCGAACAGGCCCAGCGTGCCGACGCCGCGTGCCGACAGCGACTGGTAGTCACGGCCACCACTGAGGTTGAGCGTCTGCTGATGCAGGAACGCGTTCTCGGCATTGGCGGTGACCGTGTGGAAACGCTCGGCGGCAGGCTTGCCGGGAATCCACTGGCGCGCCACGAACAAGCGCACCGCGCCCTCGCCTTCGTCATACAGCGCGCGCACCTCGTCGGGAGCTTCCGGCGGATCGATGTAGCCGCAGCCGGCGCTGGCACCACCGAAGCGGCAGGCCAGATGGCTGTTGCGCGGCAGCGGCTGCGACAGCGCAGGCAGCAGGGCGGCCTGCGCCTCGGCAGGCAGGTCCAGTGACTGCAGCACGCGCGCGGGATCTTCCAGCTGCACGTGCTCCAGGGTCACGCGCACCGGCGACAGCCCGGCCGAGCGGCCGAACAGCTGGATGTCGAGTTGTTCGGTCTGGCCTTCGACCAGATCTTCAAAACCGGGCGGGACGCCGCGCGCGGCCGCCAGCGGAGTGGACAACGCCAGGGCGAGCGCGACCGCCAGCCGGGTGACGGCGGGGGCGTGTAGGGTCATGGGGGCACCGCTGCAAGCGGCCGGCCCGGGATGCGGGCCGGCGCGGGGGATTACGGCGTAGCCGCCTTCTGGTTCAGCACGACGTTGACCAGGCCGCTGTACGCGCCCTTGGTGAGGATCGGCGCCGGCGTGGTCTGTGCGATGGTCAGCGGCATCGAGATCGAGGCGCCCGGGGTCGAGCCCGCACCGTTGAACAGGTCAGCGGCCTTGTACTCGATGGCGGCTGCACCCAGCGCGCGGTTGTTCAGGCTGATGGTCATCGGCACGGTCACGGTGCCGGTCTCGTTGGCCAGGAAGAAGCTGCCATCGATACGCGCTTCGATATCCGCCTTGTCATCGTTGGAATGGATACGCACGCGCTGCGTGTTCGGAATCAGGCCACGCAGCGGATCGTGGGTCAGGGTGACCATGTCCGGCAGCGGGGTGCCGTCATCGCGCAGCAGCGCCAGGGTCGGGTCGACGTCGGCGTAGACGGAGATCTTGGTTTCCACGGCGTGCGCGGACAGCGAAGCAGTGGCCAGCGCTGCAGCGAGCGCGGCCTTCTTGATAATGGCGTGCATGGGTGTCTCTCTCGGACAGGGGGAATATGAAAGCCCCCCTCCCCTAAGGAGAAAGGGAGGGAGGCGCCGCCCGCAGAGGTGGTTGCGGGCGACGGAGAGAATGTTAGGAATCCATTGCCATGCAGGCCATTCAAGCATTCCTAAAACGTTGGAGGTTAAGGAGGATTCTTGAAGGCGCTCAATGTTTGAGGGTTATGCAAACTCCCTCACTGCTTGAATGCAATAAACCTCATTGCCTTGGGTTTGTAGAGTCGGCTGTTAGTCGACTGCTCTTCCGATACTGCGCGAAGCACACACGCTGCGCGCGTGAGTCGAGTACGGCTCGACTCTACAGCGGGTCATCCACGCATGGCGTGGATCTGCTGGATGGCATCAGGCCGCCCTTCGGCGGCCTGATGAGACATCGCGTTGGCGCACGATCAGAAGAAGATCGCGTACAGGATCAGCAGCGGAATCGGTACGCCCAACAACCAGAGCAGAATCATTTTCATTGCAGGTCTCCTTGCGTGGAAGGCGGGTTACAGATCGCGGCGGCGGCCGCCCCAGGTGGCGCTGAGGCTGGCGAAGAACGCACCGATCAGCAGGGTGATGAACAGCCACAACGCGGCATAGGCGGTCGCCTTTCGGGCATCGTCGGCGGCCTGCTTGGCGGTGTTCCTGGCCTTCTCCAGCGCCGCACGCATGCGCGTCTGCACATCGGTCACGCGCGCCTGCGCTTCGGCCGGGCTCATGCCGGTTTCGCGCGCGATCAGCTGCGCCAGGTACTGGGTGTCGGCCGGATCCAGGCCATCGCCCTGCAGGCTGTTGACGATGATGCGGTTCACTTCGGCACGCACTTCGCGGCGGTCACCCATCGGGCCATTACCCGGCATCGGGCGCGGCGGCAGGCCTACGCGCACATCGCGCGGCCCGACGCTTGCAGCCGGCGGCGGTGGGGCCGGATCTGTCGCCGCCACGCCGGACGCTGCATCAGGCGCGCCCGGGGCCGGCGGCGCGCCTGCAGCTGCCGGACCCGCATCGGTAGCGTTGCGGAACAATGAATCCACCCAGTAGTTGAGGTCGCCTTCCGGGGCCGCCGCGGCAGTGCTGCCCGCGCCCGCGGCAGCAACGCCGGCCGTGGATGCGGCAACGCCCGCGGCGGCACCGGCCACCTTTGCGCCGGCGCCCAGCACGCCACCGATTGCCGATGTGAGCAAGCCCGCGGTCAGCAGCGTGGCGACGGCCCACGACACGAAGCCATGCGCGGTATCGCGGAAATAGGTTTCATCGCCATGGATCTGCGTCCACTTGGTACGCAGGCGGCCCGCCAGATAGCCACCCAGGCCGGACGCGGCCAATGCGGTGAAGGTGAGCCAGATGATGCTGGACCAACCGAAGGTCTCTTTGCTGACGCCTTCGAACGACCATGGCGACACCGACGACAGGCCGAGGCCAACACCGAGGATCAGCAGGATGAGGGAGAGTGCAGCGGCAGCGGTGGCGCCAGCGAAGATCGCGCCCCAGGAAACGGCGCTTTCGCTGGGAGGGGCGACGATCGGGGCGGTGACGACGGCGGCGACGTCAGGGCCGAGCGGTCCGCGCTCGGGTGGGTCGAATCGGGTACTCATCGGGATGGACGCTCCATTTCAGGTGCTGCGGATGCAGCTGGCGTCCTGAGGCTGCGCGAGCGCTTGTGAAGCTGGCGAGACCCTTGAATCACGCGGTCTTGGCACGATGAAGCGCGTGCCAACCAAGGTTGGCACCTACCGAAGGCGGGTGCGGCGGTAGATCCGCGCCATGCGTGGATGGGAAAGCGTGCCAACCAAGGTTGGCACCTACCGAAGGCGGTTGCGGTGGTAGATCCGCGCCGTGCGTGGATGATTTTTCGCGGGCGCCGAAATCGTGCGGACCAACGGTCCGCACCCACCAGGTCCGCTCAAAAAAAAACGCCCCGCGGATGCGGGGCGTTCTCGGCACAACCTACGCGGGGCGATCAGCCCTGGTAGTCGCGCACGTCGCTGCCGGTGTAGACCTGGCGCGGACGGCCGATCTTCATTTCCGGATCAACCTGCTGTTCCAGCCAATGCGAGACCCAGCCGGAGGTACGGCCCAGGGCGAACATGACGGTGAACATTTCGGTCGGGATCTGCAGCGCCTTGTAGATGATGCCGCTGTAGAAATCGACGTTCGGGTACAGCTTGCGGGCGACGAAGTACTCGTCCTGCAGGGCGGCCTGTTCCAGCTTCACGGCCACGTCCAGCAGCGGATCCTGCACGCCCAGCTGCTTGAGCACCTTGCTGGTCATCTCGCCGATGACCTTGGCGCGCGGGTCGAAGTTCTTGTAGACGCGGTGGCCGAAGCCCATCAGGCGGAAGCCGGAGGTCTTGTCCTTGGCCTTGACCACGGCGGACTCGACGTTGTCGGCGCTGCCGATTTCTTCCAGCATCTTCAGCACGGCTTCGTTGGCACCACCGTGGGCCGGACCCCACAGCGCGGTGACACCCGCAGCAACCGACGCGTACGGGTTGGCACCGGTCGAACCGACCAGACGCACCGTCGAGGTCGAGGCGTTCTGCTCGTGGTCGGCGTGCAGGATGAACAGCAGGTCCAGCGCCTTCACCACGTCCGGGTTCAGGTCGTACTGGCCGTCAGCCGACTCGAAGGTCTGCTTCAGGAAGCGGCTGACGTAGTCCAGCGAGGTGTCCGGCTTGTTGGCCGGCAGGCCCTTGCCATGGCGGTAGATCAGCGCCGACAGGGTCGGCACCTTGGCGATCAGGCGCACGGCGGCCTGGCGGCGCTGTTCGGCGTCGGACAGGTCCAGCGAGTCGTGGTAGATGGCCGACAGCTGCGCGATCGCAGCGGCCAGGATGGCCATCGGATGGGCATCCTTGGCGAAGCTGCCGATCAGGGTGTTGATCGACTCATCGACGTTGGCTTCGGCGGTCAGCTCATCGGTGAAGGCCTTCAGCTGCTCGGCGCTCGGGCGCTCGCCGTTGATCAGCAGGTAGGCCACTTCGACGTAGCTCGACTTTTCCGACAGCTGTTCGATCGGGTAGCCGCGGTACAGCAGCACGCCCTTGTCGCCGTCGATGTAGGTGATGGCGGACTTGCAGCTGGCCGTCGCGGTGAAGCCGGAATCGTAGGTGAAGAACCCCGTTTCCTTGGTCAGCTTCGCGATGTCGACGCAGTCGTTGCCAAGGGTGGGTTTGATGACGGGCAGAACGACCGACTTGTCGCCGGCGTTGAGCGTGACCTGATCAAGATCGGACACTGTGTGCGCTCCTTCATGGGAAGGCGCCTGCCCAAGCGCATTGGTCAGGCACGTGAATGACGTCCTCGGCCTGTGCCGGGGATCAGGTCATTATCGCACAGCAGCATTTGCCCGGCGCTAGACAGAAGTCGTATACGACAGGCAGCCAGACACCGGCCATTGAGCGGCCCGGATCGGCAAAAGCGTTGTCACACGAACGCAGTGTTCCGCCCATCCAAACGCCCGTTGGGTTGGCGTTGGGGAAAAACAAACGGCCGCGCAGAGCGCGGCCGTTGGTTCGAAGCTGGATCGACAGATCAGCGCGCGTAGCGCTTCTGGAACTTGTCGATACGGCCCGAGGTGTCGATGACCTTGTGCTTGCCCGTGTAGAACGGGTGCGAAGCCGAGGAAATTTCAACCTTGACCAGCGGGTATTCGTTGCCGTCTTCCCACTGGATGGTTTCCTTCGTCGCCATGGTCGAGCGGGTCAGGATCTTGAAATCGGAGGTGACGTCATGGAAGACGACGTCGCGGTAGTTCGGATGGATATCGGCCTTCATGGGCTCACACCGTAAATGGGCTGGTGGTCAAGAGCGGCATTATAAGCACCGGTTGCCGCCCGGGGCAACCGGTGCCGGTCAATCGACGTCAGTCCGCACCCAGGGCCTGGCGCACCAGGGCCTCGAAACGCTGCTGGTCGTAGGCCATCAGCAGATCGCAGTTGTCCGGCTGGCCGGTCTGGCGGTTCCAATCGACGATGGTGGCGCCGCGGCTGAACGTGCCGTTCAGCTCCACGTTCAGCGGGCGCGACTCGACCCGCAGCTGCCCTTCGGGGTTCAGCGCCCAGGCCATGGCCACCGCATCGGCGGTGTACCAGCGCCCGCCCTTGCTGTCTTCGGACAGGCCACGGGTCTTGCGCGAGATCAGTTCGTAGAAGCGGGCGCGATCGGAATCGGCCTGCAGCCACTTCTCGGCGTCCTGCAGCGGCAAGCCATGGGCGACGGTGGCCTCCCAGTCCGACACCAGCAGGTGCTTGAACGAGGTGAACACCACGTGCGCCGCTTCCGGGTCGAACGCAATGTTGAATTCGGCCGCCGGGGTAATGTTGCCGTGGCAGGTGACCGCGCCGCCCATCACCACGATGCGCTTGATGCGCTCGGGCAGGGTCGGGTCCAGCTTCAGTGCCAGGGCAAGGTTGGTCAGCGGGCCGAGCATCACCAGCATCAGTTCGCCGGCGTGCTCATGCGACAGGCGCAGGATGGCCAGTGCAGCGTGCTCGGCTTCAGCCTGGCGGCTCGGCGGCGGCAGGTCCACGTCGCCGTAGCCGTCACGGCCATGCACGTGGGCAGCGTCAACGGAGGGATGCAGCAGCGGATCCGGGCTACCGGCAAACACCGGTACGTCGGTGCGGCCGACGATGTCGCAGAGCTTGAGGGCGTTGCGGACGGTGTACTGCAGGCCGACGTTGCCGGCGGCGATGGTCAGGGCGACCACGTCATGCCGTTCGTCGGCAAAGGCCATCAGCAGGGCCAGGGCGTCGTCCACACCGGGGTCGGTGTCGATCAACAGGGGGATCTTGTGGGTCATCGTTGCCGTCTTCAGATCGGCAACGAAGTGTGGACCGGGATGATGACCGTTGCAAGTACGGGGGGTGGGGTTCGGCAGGGCTGCGCCCTGCACCCGCCGAATCAACGGCAAACGCCAGAGCAACGGCAAAAGCGGGTTTCCTGGGGGATGGCGGGGTGGATCCGGTTGCGGGGGACGCTGCAAGTACGTCCATGTAAGCTCGGTCGCCGCATCCATGCGGCTCACGCCCCCGCAACCGGATCCACCCCGCCTTCGACAGATTTCCGCGGCTGTTGGTGGGTGTCGACCTTGGTCGACACATCCATGCAATGCGTGGATGAACATGGAGTAGATCCACGCCACGCGTGGATGCGTGGATGCGTGGACCAAGGTCCACACCCATCAAGGTGGCGCTACGCCGAGGCGTAACGCACGGCGGTGCCGATCCAGCGCTGCACCACACGATCGGCCAGCGCGGGTTGCTGGTCCAGCAGGCGCTCGGCCAGGTCATGCACGCCGGGCAGCAGGCCGGCGTCACGGGCCAGGTCGGCGATGCGGAAACCGGCCAGGCCGGTCTGCCGCGTACCCAGCAGTTCGCCGGGGCCGCGCAGTTCCAGATCCTTCTCGGCAATGACGAAACCATCGTTGGTTTCGCGCATGGTCTGCAGGCGCTCGCGTGCCATCTGCGAGAGCGGTGCCTGGTACAGCAGCACGCAGCGCGATACCGCAGAACCACGGCCGACGCGGCCGCGCAGCTGGTGCAGCTGGGCCAGGCCCAGGCGCTCGGCGTTCTCGATCACCATCAGCGAGGCGTTCGGCACATCCACGCCCACTTCAATCACCGTGGTCGCCACCAGCAGGTCGATGTCGCCGGCCTTGAACGCCACCATCGTCGCCAGCTTTTCGGCGGCTTTCAGGCGACCATGCACCAGCCCCACGCGCACGCCCGGCAACAGCGCCTGCAGCGATTCGTAGGTGGCCTGCGCCGGGGTGGCATCCAGTTCTTCGCTTTCCTCGATGAGGGTGCACACCCAGTACACCTGCCGCCCTTCCTGGCAGGCCAGTGCGATGCGCTCGATCAGCTCGGGACGACGATCGTTGTTGAGCGCGACGGTCTGCACCGGGGTACGGCCCGGCGGCAGTTCGTCGATGGCCGACACATCCAGGTCCGCGTATTCGGACATCGCCAGCGTGCGCGGAATCGGCGTGGCGGTCATCACCAGCTGGTGTGGCACGCTGTTGCCGCCCGCGCCCTTGTCGCGCAGCGCCAAGCGCTGGTGCACGCCGAAGCGGTGCTGCTCGTCGACGATGGCGAGCGCCAGATCCTGGAACACCACCGCCTCCTGCATCAGCGCGTGGGTACCGACCACCACCTGCGCTTCGCCGCTGGCGACCTGCTCCATCACCTTGGCGCGCGCCTTGCCGGTGACTTTGCCGGCCAGCCAGGCGATGCGCACACCGAGCGGTTCCAGCCAGCCGCGCAGGTTGTTGAGATGCTGTTCGGCCAGCAGTTCGGTGGGCGCAGCCAATGCAACCTGCTTGCCCTGCTCCACCGCCAGCATCGCCGCCAGCGCGGCGACCACGGTCTTGCCGGAGCCCACATCGCCCTGCACCAGCCGCAGCATCGGGCTGGGCCGCGCGAGGTCCTCGCGGATCTGCTTGAACACGCGCGCCTGTGCGCCGGTCAGGGCGAACGGCAGCTGCTTCAGCAGCGCCTTGGCCAGTTTGCCGGGGCCGGCCAGCGGCGGCGCATGGTGCGCCTGCAACGCGATGCGCTGGCGACGCAGGCTGAGGTGGTGGGCCAGCAGCTCTTCCATCGCCAGGCGGCGCTGCGCCGGGTGGGTGCCGGCGGCCAGCGCGGCCAGATCGGCATCTGGTGGCGGCCGGTGCACGGTCAGCAGCGCGCTGCGCAGTGACGGCAGGCCGAGGCCATCGAGCCAGCCGCTGGGCAGCAGTTCCAGCGCGCTTTCCTCGGGCAGGCGGTCCAGCGCCTGGCCGATCAGCTTGCGCATGGTCATCGGACCGACGCCTTCGACGGTGGGATACACCGGGTCGAGGCGGTCGCCGAGTTCGGGATCGTCGTTGCGGCCCAGCACCTGGTAGCTGGGGTGGACGATTTCCAGGCCGAGCTGGCCCGGTTTGGGCGTGCCGAAGCAGCGCAGCCGGTTGCCGACCGCGAACTGGCCGACCTGCTGCTGGCGGAAGTGGAAGAAGCGCAGCACCAAAGTGCCCCGCCCTTCGTCTTCCACCGCCACTTTCAGCATCGGCCGGTAGCGCATGCCGCGCTCGACCGCGACCACCCGCCCTTCCACCTGCGCCGGTACGCCGTTGCGCAGGTCTTCGATGCGGGTCAGCCGGGTCCGGTCTTCATAGCGCAGCGGCAGATGAAGCCAGAGATCCTGCAGGGTGGCCAGGCCACGCGCCTGCAGTTTGGCGGCCACGGCCGGACCGACGCCCGCGAGCATCGCCAGGGATGCTTCGCCGGACGGTGACAGGACCGGGGTGACCGCCGCCTTGCGTGCCACGTGGCGGTCAGTCGATGACCATCACCGCGTCGACCTCGAAGTTGGCGCCCTTCGGCAGGCCGGACACTTCGATGGTGGAACGGGCCGGGTACGGGGCCTGGAAGTAGTCCTGCATGACCGCGTTGACCTTGGCGAACTCGCCCAGATCGGTCAGGTACAGGCCCAGACGCACGACCTTGTCCAGCGAGCCGCCAGCGGCTTCGGCCACGGCCTTGAGGTTGTCGAAGGCGCGGCGGGCCTGTGCTTCGACGTCGCCGGCGCCGACGATGTCGCCGGTGGCCGGGTCGAGCGGGATCTGGCCGGAGAAGTACACGGTGTTGCCGGCGCGCACGGCCTGCGAGTACGGGCCGATGGCGGCGGGGGCCTTTTCGGTGTTGATGATCTGGCGGGACATGGGTCGCTCCGGTGCTTGGGGGAAAACAGAGCGGTGATTGTACCGGGTGGGCGCGGCATCGGCTGGGGGTCGGATCCGTTTCCCGGCGGGAAACGGATCCGACCCCGTACGTCGTGTGCGCGGAACGTCATCCACGCATGGCGTGGACCTACTGGCGGCGTACCGACTGCACGACCGACAGACGACGCAGGCGGCGCATCACTTCGGCCAGGTGGTTGCGGTCGCGTACCTGGATGTTGAACGCCAGCACGGCGGCGTTGAAGTCGCGGTCCAGGTAGTCCACGCGCTCGATGTTGGAATGGCTCTGGGCGATGGCGGCGGCCAGCTGCGCCAGCACGCCGGTGCCGTTCTCCACTTCCACCACCAGCGAAGTGTCGTAGTCGCCGGAGACGGTGGTGTCCCAGCCGATCGGCACCCAGCGCTCGGGCGACTTGCGCAGCTCGGCCAGGTTCGGGCAGTCCATGCGGTGCACCACGATGCCCTTGCCGGCGGTGTGGTAGCCCATGATCTCGTCACCGGGAATCGGCTGGCAGCAGCCGGCGAAGGTGACCACGCCGCGCTCGCTGCCGTTGATCAGGATCTTTTCCTGCGAATGGTGGCGCGAATGCGGGCCGCCACGCAGTTCGGCGTAGGCCATCAGCGCCTGCGCGGCCTGGGTCGGCATCCAGTTGCCCAGCGCGACCTCGGCCAGCAGCGCCTCCAGGCGCGGGAAACGATGCTCGGCCAGGAACGCATCCAGGCGCCCCTTCGGCAGCCGTTCCAGCGACGAATCCATCGCCTCCAACGCACGGTCGAGCATGCGGTGGCCCAGCTGCACGGCATCTTCGTGTTCCAGCTGCTTGAGCTGGTGGCGGATGGCAGTGCGCGCCTTGCTGGTAACCACGAATTCCAGCCACTGCGGTTTCGGCGTGGCCGAGCGTGCGGTGATGATCTCCACCGACTGCCCCGACACCAGCTTGGTGCGCAGTGGCACCAGTTTCTTGTCCACGCGCGAGGCCACCGCCATGTTGCCGACATCGGTATGCACGGCGTAGGCGAAATCGAGCGCGGTGGAATTGCGCGGCAGGGCCAGGATCTTGCCCTTCGGCGTGAACAGGTAGACCTCGTCCGGGAACAGGTCGACCTTGACGTTGTCGAGGAACTCCAGCGAGGAGCCGGCAGCGCGCTGCGAGTCGATCAGCTCGACGATCCAGGCGTGGGCACGGCTCTGCGCGCTGTTGGGCGAATCGCCACCAAACTTGTAGGTCCAGTGCGCGGCCACGCCGCGCTCGGCGATCAGGTCCATTTCCTCGGTACGGATCTGCACTTCGATCGGCGAGCCATACGGCCCGAACAGCACGGTGTGCAGCGACTGGTAGCCGTTGGCCTTGGGAATGGCGATGAAGTCGCGGAAGCGGCCATCCAGCGGTTTGAAGGTGGCATGCACCGAACCCAGCGCGTGGTAACAGCTGGGCACGCTACGCACGACCAGGCGGAAGCCGAACACGTCCATCACCTGGTCGAAGGATTTGTTCTCGTCGCGCATCTTGTTGTAGATGCTCCACGGGGTCTTGATGCGGCTGATCAGCCGATGCTCGATCCCCTCCTTGGCCAGGCGCTGCGACAGCTGCACTTCCACCTGCGCCATCGCCTCGCGGCGCACCACCGGCTGGCTGCGGATGTGTTTTTCAATGATGGCGTGGCGCCACGGGTAGAGCGCCTTGAAGCCGAGGTTCTGCAGCTCGCTCTTGACCAGGCTCATGCCCAGGCGCTGGGCGATGGGTGCGTAGATCTCCAGCGTCTCGCGGGCGATGCGGCCGCGCGCTTCGCGGCTCTGCGCGCCCAGCGTGCGCATGTTGTGCAGGCGGTCGGCCAGCTTGATCATGATCACGCGGAGGTCGCGCGACATCGCCAGCAGCATCTTGCGGAAGCTCTCGGCGGCCGCTTCCTGGCGGTCGCGGAACTTCAGCTTGTCCAGCTTGGTCACGCCGTCGACCAGTTCGGCCACGGCTTCGCCGAACTCGGCAGCCAGCGCCTCGCGGGTGAGCGGAGTGTCTTCGATAGTGTCGTGCAGGATCGCGGCGATCAGCGCTTCCACGTCCAGGCCGAGCTCGGCCAGCACCTGGGCCACGGCCACCGGATGGGTGATATAGGGCTCGCCCGACTTGCGCGTCTGCCCAGCGTGCGCGGAGGCACCGACTTCCCAGGCACGGCGCAGCAGCGGCAGCTGTTCCGGCGGCAGGTAATGGGCGGCGCGTTCAAGCTGGAGGACGTAGTCGGGTACGGCGGCAGCGGGGGCTGCGGCGACCTTGGCAGTGGGGCCTGGGTTCATGCCCGAAGCCTATTCCAGCGCGACGTTTACGGCAAATCCTGAATGCGAAACAGCCCGCACGGGGCGGGCTGTTCGGCGATCCAGCAATGACGTTGATCGATGCGATCAATCGTCGTTCTTGGACATGTCTTCGTCGGCGACCACTTCGGCGGCAGCCCACTCCAGCGCTTCGCGCTCGGCGCGCTCACGCTCGGCCTTCTCGACTTCGTCGATCAGCGCGTTGTCGATCTTGCGGGCGGCGATTTCGCGCAGCGCCAGCACGGTCGGCTTGTCCTCGGTCTCGCTGTTGTCCAGCGTGGCCTGCACGCCGTTGGCGAGCTGGCGGGCACGCTTGGAAGCCATCATGACCAGTTCGAAACGGTTGTTAACGACTTCCAGGCAATCTTCTACGGTGATGCGGGCCATACGGGCTCCCGGCGACCGGTCGGCCGCTCAGTCGAATGAGGGAAAGGGGACGGAGTGTACTGGCAGGGGCTGGACAAAATCAAGCCAACCCCCACCCGATTCTTTTGGAATCAGTCAGTTGCACCCGGATCGGGGGTCAGCAGGGCCTGGATGAGGCCGGCGTGGCGGACCTTCTGGGCCTCCCGGCGCAGGCGGCTGGCGGTGAAGATGGCGCACAGCTCGTCCACCGCAGTGTCGAACACCTCGTTGACGATGACGTAGTCGAACTCGTTGAAGTGCAGCATTTCATCGCGGGCCGCGCCCAGGCGCTGGGCGATGACCGCCTCGCTGTCCTGGCCGCGCTTGCGCATGCGGTCCTGCAGGGCCTGCTTGGATGGCGGCAGGATGAACACGGTAACCGTGCCCGGCACCAGCTGGCGCACCTGCTGCGCGCCCTGCCAGTCGATCTCCAGCAGTACGTCCTGGCCGGCGGCCAGCTGCGGCTCCACCGACTGGCGGGCAGTGCCCTTCCAGTCGCCGTGCACCCAGGCGTGTTCGAAGAAGTCGCCGGCGGCGATCATTTGCTCGAACTTCTCCGCAGAGACGAAATGGTAGTGCTGGCCGTTCACTTCACCCGGGCGCATCGCGCGCGAGGTGAAGGAGATCGAGAGGGCGATCTGCGGGTCACGCGCCAGGGTGGCATTGACGATGCTGCTCTTGCCGGCACCGGACGGGGCGGCAACGATGTACAGCGTGCCGCGCGCAACGGCGTCCGACGGCTTCGACGGGGCGCTCATGCGGGGGATCCAACGGGTTGATTTCGCAAAATTTTTCCTCGGTGTTCCAGATCCGGCGCGGAGGATCGCGCCAGGACGGCGGGGGCTGCGCGGAACATCCTGGAACCAGGCCCGGCAGACGCTTTCCCCGGGGGCGGGCACGCAACTTTACCAGAGCGGCCCCGTTGCGCGCCCGTCTGGCGGGCGCCGGGCCTTGTGCCACATGGGCGTACGGGGGCCTGTGCTATAACCGGGCCGTACCCAACGACAGCCCGGAGGCCTGCGCCTCCCCGCCATCCCAGGAGAACGGCATGCCATCGATGAGCCGCCGCCAGTTCCTGAAAGTGACCGGGACAACCCTGGTCGGCTCCAGCCTGGCATTGATGGGCTTCGCGCCCGGCATCGCGCTCGCGGAGGTCAGGCAGTACAAGCTGACCCGCGCGACCGAGACCCGCAACACCTGTACCTACTGTTCGGTGGCCTGCGGCATCCTGATGTACAGCCTCGGCGATGGTGCCAAGAACGCCGAGCCGAGCATCTTCCATATCGAAGGCGACCCGGACCATCCGGTGAACCGCGGCACGCTGTGCCCGAAGGGCGCCGGCCTGGCCGACATCATCCACAGCAAGTCGCGCCTGCTCTACCCCGAGTACCGCGCGCCGGGCTCGAACGAGTGGAAGCGGCTGAGCTGGGACGATGCGCTGGACCGCATCGCGCGGCTGATGAAGGAAGACCGCGATGCCAACTTCGTGCAGAAGAACGAGGCCGGGCAGACGGTCAACCGCTGGCTGACCACCGGCATGCTGGCGGCCTCGGCCACCAGCAATGAAACCGCGGTGCTGACCCACAAGGTCGTGCGCTCCCTTGGCATGCTGGCATTCGACAACCAGGCACGTGTCTGACACGGCCCGACGGTGGCAGGTCTTGCCCCGACGCTAGGCCGTGGTGCGATGACGAATCACTGGGTCGACATCAAGAATGCCGACCTGATCCTGATCATGGGTGGCAATGCCGCCGAGGCGCACCCGTGCGGGTTCAAATGGGTGACCGAGGCCAAGGCACACAACAAGGCACGCCTGATCGTGGTCGATCCGCGCTTCAACCGCTCGGCCGCGGTGGCCGACGTGTACGCGCCGATCCGCACCGGTACCGACATCGTGTTCCTGGGGGGCCTGATCAACTACCTGTTGACCGAGGACCGCATCCAGCACGAGTACGTGCTGAACTACACCGACATGTCGTTCCTGGTGAAGGACGAGTTCGCCTTCAAGGACGGCCTGTACTCGGGCTACAACGCAGAAAAGCGCAGCTACGACCGCTCCAGCTGGGACTACGCCTACGGTGACGACGGCTTCGTGCGCAGCGACCCGACGCTGAAGGACCCGCGCTGCGTCTACAACCTGCTCAAGCAGCACTATGCGCGCTACACGGTGGAGATGGTCGAACGCATCTGCGGCACTCCGGCCGACAGCATCCGCCAGATCTGGGACATGATCGCGTCCACCGCCGGCAAGGACAAGGCGATGACCATCCTGTACGCGCTGGGCTGGACGCAGCACTCGATCGGCGCGCAGAACGTGCGTGCCGGCACCATGGTGCAGCTGCTGCTGGGCAACATCGGCGTGGCCGGTGGCGGCATGAACGCCTTGCGCGGGCATTCCAACATCCAGGGCCTGACCGACATCGGCCTGATGTCCGACCTGCTGCCCGGCTACCTGACCCTGCCGAAACAGGACGAGCAGGACTACGAGGCCTACATCGCCAAGCGCACGCAGAAGCCGCTGCGCGCCAACCAGATGTCGTTCTGGCAGAACTACCCGAAGTTCCACGTCAGCCTGATGAAATCGTGGTGGGGCGACGCCGCCACCGCCGACAACAACTGGTGTTTCGATTACCTGCCCAAGCTCGACAAGCCGTACGACATGCTGCAGGCGTACGAGCTGATGAACGAAGGCAAGATCCACGGCTACATCTGCCAAGGCTTCAATCCGCTGGCCTCGGCGCCGAACAAGGGCAAGCTGATCAGCGCGTTCTCCAAGCTGAAGTTCATGGTCAGCATGGACCCGCTGGAAACCGAGACCATCGCCTTCTGGCAGAACCACGGTGCGTTGAACGACGTCGACCCGAGCACGATCCAGACCGAAGTATTCCGCCTGCCGACCACCTCCTTCGCCGAGGAGAACGGCGCGGTGGTGAATTCCTCGCGCTGGCTGCAGTGGCACTGGAAGGGTGCCAACCCACCAGGAGAAGCACGCAGCGACATCGAGATCATGTCCGAGCTGTTCCATCGCATCAAAGCGATGTACGAGAAGGACGGCGGTGCGTGGTGGGAGCCGGTGCGCGACCTGGCCTGGAACTACGCCAACCCTGAGGTACCCACGCCCGAAGAACTGGCGATGGAATACAACGGCAAGGCGCTGGCCGACGTGTTCGATCCGAAGGACCCAACCAAGCTGGTGCGCAAGGCCGGCGAGCAGCTGGCCGCATTCGGCGACCTGCGCGACGACGGCAGCACCGCCTCCGGCTGCTGGATCTACATCGGTGCCTGGGGCCCGACCGGCAACATGATGGCGCGGCGTGACAACAGCGACCCCACCGGCATCGGCAACACGCTGGGCTGGGCCTGGGCGTGGCCGGCCAATCGTCGCGTGATGTACAACCGCGCCTCGTGCGACGTCGCCGGAAAGCCATTTGATCCGCGGCGCACGCTGCTGGCGTGGAACGGGAAAAACTGGGGCAGCGTGGACGTGCCCGACTTCAAGGCCGACGAAGATCCCGCCGGCGGAATGGGCCCGTTCATCATGAACCCGGAGGGCATCGCGCGCTTCTTCGCCAAGGCCGGCATGGCCGAAGGCCCGTTCCCTGAGCACTACGAACCGTTCGATACACCGCTGCGCAGCAACCCGCTCAGCCCCGGCCAGGCACTGACGCTGAACAACCCGGCCGCCCGCGTATTCGCCAGCGATCGCGCACAGATCGGTTCGCCGGACGAGTTCCCGCATGTGGCCACCACCTACCGCCTGACCGAGCATTTCCACTTCTGGACCAAGCACGGCAAGTTGAACGCCATCATCCAGCCCGAGCAGTTCGTCGAGATCGGCGCGGCGTTGGCCGACGAGCTGGGCATCAACAACGGCAGCCGCGTGCGGGTCAGTTCCAAACGCGGCCACATCGAAGCGGTCGCCATGGTGACCAAGCGCATCAAGGCCCTGCAGATCGATGGCCGGACCGTGCACCAGGTGGGCGTGCCGATCCACTGGGGTTTCCTCGGTGCGGCCAAGCCCGGATACATCGCCAATACGCTGACCAACGCCATCGGTGACGGCAACTCGCAGACGCCCGAATCGAAGTGCATCCTGGTCAAGGTCGAGAAGGTGTAGGAGACACGCCATGTCACTGCAATCCCTGGACATCATCCGCCGCTCGGCCACCACCACGCCCTCGCCGGAGGCGCGTGGTGCGCACACCGGCCAGGTCGCCAAGCTGATCGATGTGAGCAAGTGCATCGGCTGCAAGGCCTGCCAGGTCGCCTGCATGGAGTGGAACGATCTGCGCGACGAAGTGGGCAGCTGCGTTGGCAGCTACGACAACCCGCCCGACCTGAGCGACCAGTCGTGGACGGTGATGAAGTTCCGCGAGTACGAGGACGAGAAGGGCAAGCTGGAGTGGCTGATCCGCAAGGAAGGCTGCATGCACTGCAGCGATCCGGGCTGCCTGAAGGCCTGTCCGTCGCCCGGCGCGATCATCCAGTACGCCAATGGCATCGTCGACTTCCAGGAAGAGAACTGCATCGGCTGCGGCTACTGCGTGACCGGTTGTCCGTTCGACGTGCCGCGCATCTCCAAGAAGGACCACAAGGCCTACAAGTGCACGCTGTGTTCGGACCGGGTGGCGGTGGGCCAGGAACCGGCCTGCGTGAAGACCTGCCCGACCGGCGCGATTACCTTCGGCAGCAAGCAGGCGATGACCGAGCACGCGGCCGGACGCGTGGAAGACCTGAAATCTCGCGGCTACGAGAACGCCGGCCTGTACGATCCGCAGGGCGTCGGCGGCACCCACGTGATGTACGTGCTGCAGCACGTGGACAAGCCGGAGCTGTATGCCGACCTGCCCAAGGACCCGCGCATCAGCCCGATGGTGGAGGTGTGGAAGGGCGTGGCCAAGCCGCTGGGCGTGCTGGCGATCGCCGCCACCGCCTTCGCCGGCTTCCTGCATTACATCGGCATCGGCCGCAACACGGTCAATGACGAGGAAGAAGAGGAAGCCGAGCACGAGGCGAAGAAGATCGAAGAGGAGCAGCGGCCATGAAGTACGCCCCGCACCCGCGCCAGATCATCCGCTACCGCGCACCGACCCGCATCAACCACTGGATCGTGGCGATCTGCTTCGTGCTGACCGCGCTGTCCGGGCTGGCGCTGTTCCACCCTGCCCTGTTCCCGTTGACCCAGTTGTTCGGTGGCGGACCGTGGACGCGCATCCTGCATCCGTTCATCGGGCTGGCCATGGTGGTGGGCTTTGCGCTGCTGGCGTTCCGCATGTGGCGCGACAATCTGCCGACCGCCGACGATCGCGCATGGATGCGCGGCATGCGCGATGTACTGCGCAACGAGGATGAGAAGCTGCCGCCGGTGGGCCGTTTCAATGCCGGCCAGAAGCTGCTGTTCTGGGCCATCATCGGCTGCCTGTCGGCGCTGCTGCTGACCGGCTTCGTGATCTGGCGGCAGTACTTCAGCCACTTCTTCCCGATCGGGGTGATCCGCTTCTCGGTGCTGGCCCATGCGCTGTTCGGCTGGGTGCTGGTGTGCGCGATCGTGGTGCACATCTATGCGGCGATCTGGATCAAGGGCTCGGTGCGGGCGATGACCCAGGGCAAGGTGACCTATGGGTGGGCGTACAAGCACCACCGGCAGTGGTTCCGGGACATCCTGCGCGGACGTCGGGAAGAGGGTTAGCGGCAGGGCCTGCGGCCCTGCACCCGCTTCAAGCCAAGGCAACAGCAACAGCGGCTATCCGTGGGATTGCGGGGTGGGTCCGGTTGCGGGGGACGCCGTAAACCCGTCCTTGGGGGCTTGGCCGCGGCATCCATGCCGCGGACACCCCCGCAACCGGACCCACTCCGCCTTCGACAGTTTCCCGCTGCTGTCGGAATGGCATGAGCTGCTCTTGGTGGGTGTCGACCTTGGTCGACACGATGAACACGGCAACGACAGAAACCGGATTTTGTGGAGTCGAGCCGTGCTCGACTGCGCTGCCTGGAACATGCTGGACGCGAGCGCCGACAACGGCGAGGATGGAGGCTGGTTCTTCTGGCTGGCCCTGCATGGCGCAACGCATCCTTGAACCCGGTGAGATCGAGACGCTCGCCTCGCGCGATGTGCCGCGCATCATCCTGCCCGATATCGAGTCACTGTTCGCTGAGCGCGCGACGCGCCTGCGCAGCCTGGCCGCGCACAGTGCCATCGGCGGCTACCTGCAGCTGCTGGCGGCGTTGGCCGATGCACAGCAGGCGCTGCTGGATGAGCTGACACCGCAGCAGCGCGAGGCACTGCAGTCGCAGGCGCGCGCGCAGCAGTCGAGTGCGGCGGCCGGTGCCGGCATGCCGTTGCGGCCGGCCAACACGCTTCAGCTGGATGGATGCTGGCGCGACTGGCTGCGCACGCTGTGCCAGCACTGTGCCGACGAAACGGGGCTGCCGCTGGAAACCCGGCAGGAGCTGCAACGCGTCGCCGCGGCCGACGACGCCTGGCTGGATGCGCAGGCGCACGCGGTGCTGGAGCGCGATGACGCGCCGTCGGTGGATGCGGTCGCTGCGCTGCTGGTGATGAACGCACTGCAGGTTTACTGGGCGGTGCTCGCAGCCAGCTTCCGCCCTATCGACCTGAAGCCGCTGGCTGATGCGCCAGGGCTGTGCCCGCTGTGCGGCACGTTGCCGGTGACCAGCGTGGTGCAGGCGCGGCCACCCTATGCGTCCTACCGTTACCTGTCGTGCTCGCTGTGCGCCTGCCAGTGGCACTACGTGCGCGTGCAGTGCAGCCAGTGTGGTGCCGCCGGCAAGGACATCGCCTATCGCGCCCTGGCCGATGTGGACGGCGACAGCGGCGAGGCGGTGCGCGAGAGCGCGGTGCGTGCCGAGACCTGCGACCACTGCCACAGCTACCGCAAGATCCTGTATCTGGAAAAGGACCCGTCACTGGAGCCGGTGGCCGATGACCTCGGCACGCTGGCGCTGGATCTGCTGCTGGCCGAGGAAGGCTATGCGCGTGCCAGCCAGAATCCTCTGCTGTGGCAATCCGACGGCGACTGAGGCGATGACAGCCATGCCCCCCGCCCCGGCATCGGCCGCCGCCCTGCCCTCGCTGGACCGGGTGCTGCGCCTGCCTGCACTGGCGCCACTGATCGAAGGCCACGGTCGAAGCCGCATCACCCAGCTGCTGCGTTCGCACCTGCAGGTGCTGCGTGAGCGTGTCAGCGCCGGCCAGTTGTCGCCCGCGCAGCTGCAGGAAGCGGTCGACGGCCCGGCGCTGGTGGCAGCGGTCGAGGCCGCACTGGTAGCCGATGCACGGCTGGACCTGCAACCGATGTTCAACCTGACCGGCACCGTACTGCATACCAACCTGGGTCGCGCATTGCTGCCCGAGGCCGCGGTGCAGGCAGTCACCCGCGCGATGACCGCGCCGGTCGATCTGGAGTTCGACGTCATCCGTGGCCGTCGCGGCGACCGCGATGCGCGGGTACAGGCACTGATCTGCGAGCTGACCTGTGCCGAAGCCGCCACTGTGGTCAACAACAATGCGGCAGCGGTCCTGCTGCTGCTCAACAGCCTGGCCAACCGCCGTGAGGTGGTGGTGTCGCGCGGCGAGCTGGTGGAGATCGGTGGTGCCTTCCGCATCCCCGATGTGATGCGCAGCGCGGGCGCGCGGCTGCTGGAAGTAGGTACCACCAACCGCACCCATGCGGCCGACTTCACCAACGCCATCGGCGCGCGCACAGCGCTGCTGATGGAGGTGCATGCCAGCAACTACGCGATCACCGGATTCACTGCCAAGGTCGACACCGCGGCGATGGCCACGATCGCGCACGAGCATGGCCTGCCGCTGGTGGTGGACCTGGGCAGTGGCAGCCTGTGCGATCTGGCCACGTTCGGCCTGCCGCACGAACCCACCGTGCAGGAAACGCTGACGGCCGGCGCCGATCTGGTTTCGTTCAGCGGCGACAAGCTGCTGGGTGGTCCGCAGGCCGGCATCATCGCCGGCCGCGCCGACCTGATCGCGCGGATCAACCGCAACCCGCTGAAGCGGGCACTGCGCATGGACAAGATGGGCCTGGCCGCACTGGAAGCGGTGCTGGCCCTGTACCGCGAACCCGAGTTGCTGGCACAGCGGCTGCCGACACTGCGCACGCTCTCGCGCACGCAGGATGACATTGATGCGCAGGCCCAGCGCCTGCTGCAGCCGATGCGTGCCTCGCTGGCGGCGGACTATACCCTCGAGCCTGCTTCGATGCACAGCCAGATCGGCAGCGGCGCCCAGCCACAGGCGCAGCTGGCCAGCGCCGGACTGCGCATTACCAGCGCGCGCCGTGGCGGACTGGATCGCCTGGCCAAGCGCCTGCGTCAGCTGCCGCGACCCGTGCTGGGCCGCATTGCCGATGACGCGCTGTGGCTGGACCTGCGCTGCCTGGAACCCGCCGACGAAGCCGACTTCCTCGCCCAGTGGAGCACGCTGCAGGCATGATCGTCGGCACCGCCGGGCATATCGACCATGGCAAGACCAGCCTGGTGCGGGCACTGACCGGCATCGAAACCGATCGCCTGCAGGAAGAGCGTACGCGTGGTATTTCCATCGAGCTGGGCTATGCCTATGTTCCTGTGGAACGCAGGGACGGCACAGGTCCTGTCGCGACGCTGGGTTTCGTCGACGTGCCGGGCCACGAGCGCTTCGTGCACACGATGGTGGCCGGCGCCACGGGTATCGACGTCGCCCTGCTGGTCATCGCTGCCGACGACGGCGTGATGCCACAGACCCGCGAGCATCTGGCCATCCTGCAGCTGCTGGGCGTGAACCGGGGTGCGGTGGCGCTCACCAAGATCGACCGTGTGGATGCGGCGCGCCTGGCCCGGGTCGAGATCGAGGTCGCTGCCCTGCTGGCCGGCACGCCGCTGCAGGATTCCCCTGTGTTCACCTGCAACAGCACCGCACCCGACGATGCTGGCATCAACGCGCTGCGTACCCAGCTGCACGCGTGGGCGGCGGACGACGCCAGCACGCGCCAGGCCGAACTGCGCAGCGAGCTGTTCCGTATGCCGGTGGACCGCGTGTTCTCGCTGGCCGGTCATGGCACGCTGGTGACCGGTGCAGTGCACGGCGGCATCGCCGCGGTGGGTGAGCATCTGCAACTGATGCCGGCCGCCACTGAAGTGCGCATACGCAGCATCCACGCGCAGAACCAGGCCAGTGACCACGCGATGGCCGGGCAGCGCTGCGCGCTGAACCTGGCGGCCATCGCCCGTGATGACATCCGCCGCGGTGACTGGATCGCCGACGCACGCGCACTGCTGGCCACCACCCGCGTTGATGTGCGGTTGCGGCTGTCCGCGTTGGCCGCACCGTTGCGCGACTGGGCACCGCTGCATATCCACTGGGGCACGATGCACCGGCAGGCCCATGTGGTGCTGCTGGAGGACCATGACCACGGTGATGGGCAGTTGGTGCAGCTGGTGTTCGATGCTCCGGTCTGTGCGATGTGTGGCGATCGCTTCATTGCCCGCGATTCAGCGGCCACCCACACGCTGGGCGGCGGCCTCGTGCTCGATCCGGACCCGCCACAGCGGCGCCGGCGCAGTCCTGCACGGCTCGCATGGCTGGGAGCACTGGAGCAACTGGCCGCGGGTGCGGGAATCGGTCCACTGTTGCAGCAGGCGCCCTTCGGCGTTGCCATGGCCGCGCTGCAGCGCTACTGCCGGCGCGCCGCCGACCGGATCGATCTTCCTGCAGACACGCGACGCATCGTCACCCGCGAAGACACGGTAGTCATCCTTGTGTCGCACTGGCAGGCATTGCGCGAGCAGGTGATCGCCTCACTGCGTGGATGGCATGAGCGACGCCCGGACGAACCCGGTGTCGACAGCGGCCGCCTGCAGCGCAGCACCCTGCCCGCGCTTGCAGCGAGCCTCTGGAATGCGCTGCTGCAGGACCTGCTGGACGACGGCAGCGTGCAACGCGTGGGTGCCTGGTGGCGCCTGCCCGGGCATGACCATGCGCCACCGGAACGCGAGCGTCTGCTGCTGGAACGCGTGCTGCCGCAACTGCACGCCGGTGGCTTCGATCCGCCGTGGGTGCGCACCCTTGCTGCCGAGATCGGCCTGGCCGAAGACGAAGTCCGCGCCGTCCTGCGCCGCGCCGCCGCACGTGGCGAACTGTTCCAGGTGGTGCCGGACCTGTTCTATGCACCGGCGCGCATTGCGGAACTCGCCGCCATCGTCGCGCAGCTGTCACAAGCCAGCGGCACGGTGGATGCGGCGGCCTTCCGCGATGCCATCGGCCTGGGCCGCAAACGCAGCATCCAGATCTTGGAGTTCTTCAATCGCGTTGGCTACACTCGACGCGTCGGTGACCAGCATCGGCCGCGCGGCGACCTGCAGTGGAACGCAGTCCGCGACTGAGCCCACCGGTACCGCCGTACTTTCGGAAGGCATGCGCATCCGGGCATGCGGCTGGGCTTCAAACCCAGTAGGGGGCGTCGATCGTTCCCTGGTAGGTTCGACTCCTGCTGCCTTCCGCCATTCGCGTTCCCGCAGGAGATGTCGGCATGGTCACGCACGCGCAGTCCCCCGCCCCTTCAACGGCCGATGCCCCGCAACGACTGACCTCTCTCGCGCATGGCGGCGGCTGCGGCTGCAAGATCGCGCCGGGCGTGCTGAGCGAACTGCTGCGTGGCGTTCCAGCGCTTCCCGCTCCGGCTGAGCTTCTCGTCGGGCGCGAGACCAGTGACGACGCTGCGGTGTACCGCCTCGATGATCGCCAGGCAATCGTCGCCACCACTGATTTCTTCATGCCCATCGTCGACGACCCGTTCGACTTCGGCCGCATCGCGGCCACCAACGCGCTGTCGGACCTGTATGCGATGGGCGCGCGCCCGCTGTTCGCACTGGCCATCGTCGGCATGCCGATCAATACGCTGCCGCAGGACACGATCCGCGGCATCCTGCAGGGTGGCGAACGCGCCTGCGCCGATGCTGGCATCGTGGTCGCTGGTGGCCACAGCATCGATTCGGTGGAACCCATCTACGGCCTGGCCGCGATCGGCGTGCTCGACCCGCAACGACTCAAGCGCAACGCCGATGCCCGCGCCGGCGACGTGCTGGTGCTGGGCAAGCCGTTGGGCGTGGGCGTGTATTCGTCGGCGCTGAAGAAGGAAGTGCTGGATGCCGACGGCTACCGGCAGATGATCGCGTCGACCACCCGCCTGAACACCGTGGGCGTGCCGCTGGCCGCGCTGGACGGTGTGCATGCCATGACCGACGTCACCGGCTTCGGCCTGCTCGGCCACCTGCTGGAAGTGTGCCGCGCCAGTGGTGTCGCTGCCGAGGTGGACAGTGCACAGGTGCCGCTGCTGCCGCAGGCGCTGGAGCTGCTGCAGCGTGGCTGCGTGACCGGCGCTTCCCACCGCAACTGGGCCTCGTATGGCGCCGAGGTGCGCTTCGCCGATGGGTTGCCGGCACACTGGCAGCCACTGCTGACCGACCCTCAGACCAGCGGCGGCCTGCTGGTGTCGTGCGCCCCGGAAGCGGCGGATGCGGTGCTGGCCTGCTTCCACGACGCGGGGTTCGGCCAGGCAGCCGTGGTCGGGCGTTTGAGCGAAGGAGCGCCGGGCGTCAGCGTGCGCTGATGCGCTGGAACGACAAGGGCGCCCGAAGGCGCCCCTGCTGTACCGCTGGATGCAACATCACTCGATGTTCTGCACCTGTTCGCGGATCTGGTCGATCAGCACCTTCAGCTCCACCGCGGCATTGGAGGTACGGCTGTCCACCGACTTCGACCCCAGCGTGTTGGCTTCGCGGTTGAACTCCTGCAGCAGGAAGTCCAGGCGGCGACCGACCGGCTCGCGCTGCTTGAGCACGCGGCGGATCTCGACGATGTGGCTGCCGAGGCGGTCCAGCTCTTCATCCACGTCCAGCTTCTGCAGCCACAGGACAAGTTCCTGCTCTGCGCGGCCGGGGTCGACCGGGTGCGGCAGGTCGGCCAGGCGTGCGGCCAGCTTGGCGCGCTGGCCGTCGCGAATGGCCGGAATCAGCGTGCGGACTTCGGTGGCGATGCGTTCGATGCCGTCCACCCGCTCGCTGATGGCCGCAGCCAACTTGCCGCCTTCGCGCTCACGGGCCTCGACGAAGCCATCCAGCACCTGGTCCAGCAGCGCCAGCGCCTCGACCTGCAGGGCGGCGGCGTCGGTGGCCTCGCCACGGGTCACGCCCGGCAGCTGCAGCAGGTCGGTGAAGCTGACCTGCAGGTTGGGGAAATCGGAGGTCAGGCGGTGCGCCAGGCGGCCAAGCTGGCCCAGCAGGGCCTCGTCCACCTGAAGGTTGGCCGCCGCTTCCGGCGCGCGCAGGCGCATCACCAGATCCAGCTTGCCACGGCTCAGGCGCGCGGCGATGCGCTCGCGCAGCTGCGGTTCCAGCGCCCGCAGCTCCTCGGGCAGGCGGGTGCCGACCTCCAGGAAGCGGTGGTTGACCGAGCGCAGCTCGCAGCCCAGCGTGCCCCACGGGGTGACCCGCTCGCCGCCGGCATAGGCGGTCATGCTTCGAATCATGGATTGTGTCCGGTGCGTGCAAAGGGGGAATGGTACCCTAGCGCCCTCACCAGAGCCCCCTTGCCCGCCCCGTGAAGGCCGCGGGCGTGGCGGCGTACTCCCTTGCCATTACGGAACCCGCACCATGTCCGATTCCCGCCCCAGCGGCCGCCAGCCCGACCAGCTCCGCCCGGTCGTCATCCAACGCGGCTTCACCCGCCACGCCGAAGGTTCGGTGCTGGTGTGCTTCGGTGAAACCCGTGTGCTGTGCACCGCCAGCGTCGAGAACCGCGTGCCGGGCTTCCTGCGCGGCAAGGGCGAAGGCTGGGTCACCGCCGAGTACGGAATGCTGCCGCGCGCCACCCACACCCGCAGTGACCGTGAAGCGGCCCGTGGCAAGCAGGGTGGCCGCACCCTGGAGATCCAGCGACTGATCGGCCGCAGCCTGCGCGCCTGCGTGGATCGCAACGCGCTGGGCGAGCGCACCATCACCCTCGACTGCGACGTGCTGCAGGCCGACGGTGGCACCCGCACCGCCGCCATCACCGGCGCGTACGTGGCGCTGGTCGATGCGGTGAACGTGCTGATCAAGCGTGGCGACATCAAGCGCAACCCGATCCTGGGCGCAGTGGCCGCCGTATCGGTAGGCGTGTACCGCGGCACCCCGGTGCTGGACCTGGACTACGCCGAAGACAGCGACTGCGACACCGACATGAACGTGGTGATGAACGACGGCGGCGGCTTCATCGAACTGCAGGGCACTGCCGAAGGGCACGCCTTCCGCCGCGATGAACTGGACGCGCTGCTGGGCCTGGCCGAAAAGGGCGTGGGCGAACTGCTGGCCGCACAGCAGGCGGCGCTGTCAGCATGAACCGGCGCATCGCCCTGACCACCCTGGTGGTGGCCGACTATGACGAAGCCATTGCCTGGTACACCGGCAAGCTCGGCTTCGCCCTGTTGGACGACATCGACCAGGGCAGCAAGCGCTGGGTGGTGGTGGGGCCGACCGACGGCAGCGCTGCCGCCCTGCTGCTGGCCCGCGCCAGCGACGAGGAACAGCGCAGCCGCATCGGCAACCAGACCGGTGGCCGCGTCGGCTTCTTCCTCAACACCGACGACTTCCATCGCGACCACGCGGCGATGCTGGCCGCCGGCGTCGAGTTCCTGGAAGCGCCACGCGAAGAACCCTATGCAACGGTTGCGGTGTTCCGCGATCTGTATGGCAACACCTGGGACCTGCTGGAGCCCCGCCAATGAAGAAACTGGTACTGGCCAGCCACAACGCCGGCAAGCTGGTGGAGATGCAGGAGATCCTCGCCGACCTGCCGCTGCAGATCACCTCGGCCGCCGAACTGGGCCTGGGCGACGTGGAAGAGACCGGCCTGACCTTCGTCGAGAACGCGCTGCTGAAGGCACGCGCGGCCTGCGAAGCGACCGGCCTGCCGGCGCTGGCCGATGATTCGGGCCTGATCGTCGATGCCCTCGGCGGTGCGCCCGGCCTGTACAGCGCGCGCTACGCCGGCCATCCGACCAATGCTGCGGCCAACAATGCCAAGCTGCTGGACGCGATGGCCGACATTCCCGACGGCCAGCGCAGCGCCCGCTTCTATGCGGTGATCGTGCTGCTGCGCCACGCCACCGACCCGCAGCCGCTGATCTGTGAAGGCCGCTGGGAAGGGCAGATCATCCGCGAACTGCGTGGCACGAATGGTTTCGGCTACAACCCGGTGTTCCTGGACACCACCCATGGCCTGACCGCCGCGGAAATGGAGCCGGCACTGAAGAACGCCATCAGCCACCGCGCCATTGCCCTGCAGCAGCTCAAGCAGCAGCTGGCGACGCTGTACTGACGCCACCCGATCGAACCAGGGAAGCCGGCCAGCGGCCGGCACTACCGAAGAAGCCCATGCCGCACGCCCACGACCACTGCAACCACCTGCCCGGCGAAGCCTGCTCCGCTGACCACGACAGCCCGCCGCGACTGGTGCCACCACCGCTGTCGTTGTACGTGCACCTGCCGTGGTGCGTGCGCAAATGCCCGTACTGCGATTTCAATTCGCACCAGGCCAAGGGTGAGCTGCCGTTCGACGCTTATATCGATGCGCTGCTGCGCGACCTCGACCAGGACCTGCCGCTGGTCTGGGGCCGGGTGGTGCACAGCGTGTTCTTCGGTGGCGGCACGCCCAGCCTGTTCCCGCCGGAGGCGATCGACCGCTTCCTGCAACAGGCCAGCGCACGCCTGCGTTTCGCGCCCAATGCCGAAATCACCCTGGAAACCAACCCGGGCACCGCCGAACATGGCCGCTTCGACCGCTATCGCGCGGCCGGCGTGAACCGCCTCAGCTTCGGCATCCAGAGTTTCGACGACGCCATGCTCAAGCGCCTGGGCCGCATCCACGACAGTGGCGAAGCCGAGCGCGCGGTGAAGATGGCGCAGGACGCGGGCTACGACAACTTCAACATCGACCTGATGTACGCGCTGCCGGAACAGACCCTGGCCGGTGCCGAGGCCGACCTGGAACGCGCGTTCGCGCTGCAGCCGGCACACATCTCCCACTACCAGCTGACCCTGGAACCGAACACGGTGTTCTTCGCGCGGCCGCCGCAGGGCATTCCCGATGAAGACAACGCCTGGGACATGCAGGAACACTGCCAGGCATTGCTGGCACAGGCCGGTTTCGGCCAGTACGAGGTCAGCGCCTATGCGCGCCCCGGCCGGCAGAGCGCGCACAATCTGAACTACTGGCGCTTCGGCGACTACCTGGGCATCGGTGCCGGCGCGCACGGCAAGATCAGTTCCGGCGCCGAGGAGCATGTGCTGCGGCGTTGGAAGCTGAAGCACCCGCAGGCCTACCTGGACAGCGCCGGCACGCCCGCCTCGTTCGGCGGCGACGATGTGATCGCGCCGGAGCGCCTGCCGTTCGAATACATGCTCAACCTGCTGCGCCTGCACGAAGGTTTTGGCCTGCGCGATTTCGAGTCGCGCACGGGGCTGCCGCGCAGCGTGCTGGACGCTCCCCTGGCCGAGGCCGTGCAGCGCGGCTGGCTGGACGTGACCGATGGCCATGTGCAGCCGACCGAGCTGGGCCGCCGCTTCACCAACGATGTGGTGAGCCTGTTCCTGGAAGATTGATCCTCGCCTGGCAAAGGATCGTTCCGGCCGCTGGCCGGCAATCCGGTGAAGACATATCTGCCGGCCAGCGGCCGGCACTACCGTTCATCGGTCGGGCCAGGCCCGGCGGATGCGATTCACGTTCAGCCTAAAGTAGCGCCGACATCGGCCGACACGGTAGATTCACCAGATCGATCCGCGGGAATCCGGGTACCGCCTGCCGATGTCAGCTGTCTTTTCCATCACTCCTGCCGACAAGAACCGCCTGGCCGCCAGCGATCTGCCACCGCGGGTACGTGAGCTGCTGGGCGCGCTGATCGGTCTGTGCCGGCAGACGCTGGCCGCGCCCCTGATCCTGACCGTCGAGGCGTTGGAGCAGACCCTGCTGCACGACGCCGACCGCGCACGCAATCCGCAGCAGCAGGCCGAGCTGATGGCCCAGCGTGGACAGCTGCACGCCTTCGCCGGCCATTTCGCCGATCGCATGCTCGATGCCGTGGCCGACGCCCTCGCGCGGTTGCGCGAACCGGTCAGCGGTGTCAGCACCAGTGCTGGGCCGCCAGCGCTGCCGGGCATGCTCGGGCTGTCGCTGGTTGATGAGCACGAAGTGGATCGCGACCTGCTGCTGACCGAGATGGTGCGGCGCGAAACCCTGCGTTCAACCAACACACTGAACCTGCTGGGCCAACGCCTGGGCGTACTGGCGGCGGCGCCGGCCTTCGAGGCCGACACCCTGCCGCTGGCACCGCAGGCACTGTGCGCGATGGTGCGCCGGATTGCCGAACAGGACGCGCTGAGCGTCGAGGTACAGCTGGCGCTGTATCGCAGTTTCGAACGGCAGGTGCTGGAACGGCTGGGCGATATCCTTGACCGTGCCAATGCCCTGCTGGCCCAGTCCGGTGTACTGCCGGGGCTGGTCTACACCCCCTACCTGGCACGCTCGTCGAGCACGCGGCGGATCATCACCCAGTCGGTGGGGGGCGGCCGCACCACGCAGCCGGCCAAGCGCACCGCAGCCCCCCTGACCGGCTGGAACGGTTCGGCACCGGCCGGCTCCTGGTCCAGCCTGGTACAGGACGCCTTCCACGAGGGCGGCGCTGGCGGCCCCGCCACGCCGGGCGTGACCACCTCCACCGGCAGTGCACTGCATGAGCTGCTGCAGCAGGCACGGCACGGCAGCCCTGCCCCGGCGGACAGCGGCGCGGTGCCCAGCGCGGCAGTCGACGCGGTACTCGCGCGCCTGCAGGCCCAGTCCAGTGCGGCAACCGGTGTGGCCGACCTGCAGGCTGCCGTGGTCGCGCAGCTGCGCAGCGAGCATGGTGCGCAGGCCCAGCTGGGCAGTCACGACCGGGACAACCTCGACCTGCTGCGCATGCTGATGCAGCAGGTGCAACAGCAGCAGCGTCCCGATCCAGTGCCGGCCGCGCTGCTGGCCCGCCTGCAGGTACCCCTGGCACGCGCCGCCATGGCCGATCCGGGCTTCTTCGTGCGCGACGAACACCCCGCGCGTGAGCTGCTCAATCAGATCGCCGAAGTCGGCGCCAACTGGCTGGGCGATGAGGATGTCGACCCGCAGCTGCTGCAGCGCATGGCGCAGAGCGTGCAGGGCCTGCTGGGGCAGGATGCGCGTGCGCCGGAAGTCTTTGCCGCCGCCAGTGAAGACGTGCAGCAGCACCAGCGCGCGGCGGCCCATCGTGCCGAACTGGCCGAGCGCCGCCATGTGGAAGCCGCGCGCGGCAAGGAACGATTGGAACTGGCCCGTCGCCAGGCCACCGCACAGATCGACCAGTGCTGCGACACCCGGTCGCCACCGCGTTTCGTGCAGACCTTGCTGCGCCAGGCCTGGGCCGATGCACTGACCCTCACCCGCCTGCGCCATGGCGACGATTCACCGCAATGGCAGGAGCGCCTGCAACAGACCGAGCGCATCGCTGCCATCACCGCGCAGGCCATCGACGCCCCCGGCGGCACCGATACCGCACTGGCAGCGGACGTGGAGGCCGCATTGCTGCAGGTCGGCTACCACGCCGAGGAAGCCGCCGCTGTCGCGCGCAGGCTGGCCACGCCCGGCGGCGAGGATGAAAGCACCTCGCGTACCGAGCTCAGCGCACGCCTCAAGGCACGTGCGCGCCTGGGCGAGCACGCCGGCACGAACGGTGGCGCCGCACCTGCCACGCCGCGCAGCAGCGCCGAAGAAGCGGCCTACCAACAGCTGTCCAGCCTGCCGTTCGGCAGTTGGTTCGACATCGACATGGGCGATGGCACGATGCGCCGCCAGCGCCTGTCCTGGTACAGCCTGCTGACCGGCCACGCGTTGTTCGTCAATGCGCGCGGGCAGAAGATCACTGATACCGACCTGGATGCGCTGGCACGGCAGATCAGTGCCGGGCGCGCGCAGCTGGTCACCGAAGACAAGGGCCGGCTGGTCGACCGTGCCTGGGAAGCCAGCCTCGGTGCGCTGCGCGCACTGGCCACGGCTCGCGCACAGGAGACCCCCGCATGAAAGCCGTACCGCCGCAGGACACCCGCCGCGCGCCGCGCCGCCAGGTCTCGGACCTGGTGCCGGTTACCGACCAGATGCGCGAGTGCGTGGTCGGGCGCCTCGGCAATGTCTCCGAAACTGGCATGCTGATGCTGGCCAGCATGCCGCTGCGCGAGGATGCGCTGTACCAGCTGCGCTTTCCCTTGCCATTGGGTGATGGCCGCCAGCAGGCCATCGACGTAGGCGTGCATCTGCTGTGGAGCGAGCCCGCACACGTTCCCGGCCAGAGCTGGACCGGCTTCCGCTTCCTGACCCTGTCGCGCGAACATCGGCAGCTGCTGCGGCAGTGGGTGGGCGAGGACAGCGACGAGGGACCGGTTTCGACGGCCTGAGTGCCGGTTCCGGCACAGCGGTTTTTCGCGGTATGCGGCAGAATCTAGGGCCGTTTTCCGTGTCGAGCCACCGCAATGATCCAGCAAGACCCCGGCGCCCTGTATTCCGACCACCTGGCCGTGCTGTGCCGACGCGCCGAACAGGCGCTGGCCCGCGGCGGCTTCGACCATCTGGTGGTGCCCAGCGGCACCCTGCACTACCAGGTGTTCGACGACCGCGACTACCCGTATGCGGTCAACCCGCAGTTCAAGGCCTGGCTGCCGCTGACCCGCGTGCCCAACAGCTGGATCGTGTTCACCCCGGGCAAGCGCCCGGCGGTGATCTTCCACCAGCCCTTCGACTACTGGCACGTGGTGCCGGACGCCCCCAGCGGCTGGTGGGTGGAGCACTTCGACATCCACATCATCCGCAAGCCCGAAGAGGCGCTGGCCCTGCTGCCGGCCGACCCGTCGCGCTGCGCGATCCTGGGCGAGCCGCAGAGCGCACTGGGCAACTACGTGCCGAACAATCCAGCGCCGGTGATGAACTACCTGGAATGGCACCGCGGCAGCAAGACACCGTATGAAATCGCACTGATGCGCCAGGCCCAGGTGCTGGGCGTGCGCGGCCACCGCGCCGCCGAGGCCGCGTTCCGCAACGGTGCCGACGAATTCAGCATCCACATGGCGTACTGCCAGGCCGTCGGCCAGGATGCCAACGAGCTGCCCTACGGCAACATCGTGGCGTTGAACGAACACGCCGCCGTGCTGCATTACACCGAGCTGGGCCGCAAGGCACCGCAGCCGCTGCGCAGCTTCCTGATCGACGCCGGCGCCAGTGCGCACGGCTACGCCAGCGACATCACCCGCACCTACGCCGCGCAGGGCCACGACGAATTCGCCGCGATGATTGCGGCCGTCGACGCGGCCCAGCAGCAGATGTGCGCAGCGGTGCGCCCGGGCTTCGACTACAAGCAGCTGCACGTGGACGCACATCTTTCGCTGATGGGCGTGCTGAAGGACTTCGGCGTGATCAAGGTGTCGCCACAGACCGCGCTGGAGACCGGCGTCAGCGCCGCATTCTTCCCGCACGGCATCGGCCACCTGATCGGCCTGCAGGTGCACGACGTGGCCGGCTTCGCCGCCAGCGACGAAGGTGGCCGCATCGAGCGCCCGGCCGGCCATCCCTACCTGCGCCTGACCCGCGTGCTGGAACCGGGCATGGTGGTGACCATCGAGCCAGGCCTGTACTTCATCGACATGCTGTTGAACGAAGTGAAGGACGCCGGCCATGGTGATGCGATCAACTGGGAGCGCGTGGATTTCTTCCGTCCGTATGGTGGCATCCGCATTGAAGACGAAGTGCTGTGCACTGATGGCGAGGCGGACAACCTGACGCGGCCGGCGTTTGCGGCGGCGAACGGCTGAGCCCCTCGTGGTTGGTCGCTTGGAGCAAAAGCCGCGCTTTGCCGGGCGGGGTGGGTTTGCAGGACACGCCGTAAACCCATCCATGGGGGCTCGATGGCGCCATCCATGGCGCCAACGGTCCTGCAAACCCACCCCGCCCGGCCTTTGACAGTTTCCTGCGCGCGTCCAACCACGGAAAAGAAAAAGAAAAGCAAAAGCGGGTCGCTCGCTGCGCTCGCTCTGTGTCGACCAAGGTCGACACCTACCAACAGCCGCAATTGTCCGTAGATCCACGCCATGCGTGGATGATTCATTCGATATCTGACAGATGTGCCGACCAACGATCGGCACCCACCAACAGCCACAGGAATCTGTCGGGGGTGGGGCGGTGTGGGTGGGCAGGACCGTTGGCGCCATGGATGGCGCCATCGAGCCCCCATGGATGGGTTTACGGCGTGTCCTGGCCAGCTACACCGCCCCGCCATCCCACGGAATGCCGCTCTGGCATTGGCAGTTGCCGTTGATTGCAGCAGGTGCAGGGCTGCAAGCCCTGCAGAACACCACTTACCCCGCCATCACCGCTTCAATCTCGTCGGCGCTGCGCGCCAGGCCTTCGGTCAGCACGCGATGGCCATCGTCGGTGATCAGCACGTCATCCTCGGTACGGATGCCGATACCGCGCCAGCGCGGTTCCACCGTCGTGTCATCCACGCCGATGTACAACCCGGGCTCGATGGTGAACGCCATGCCCGGCTCCAGCAGACGCGAGTCACCCGCCAGACGGTAGTCGCCCACGTCGTGCACGTCCATGCCGATCCAGTGCCCGGTCTTGTGCCGGTAGAAGCGCTGGTACAGGCCTTCGGCCAGGTTCTTTTCCAGCGTACCCTTCAGCAGGCCCAGCCGCAGCAGGCCCTCGGTCAGGGTCTGCACTGCGGCGAGGTGACCGGCTTCGTACGGCACGCCCGGCCTGGCCTGGGCCAACGCAGCGGCCTGCGCATCGCCGACCAGGTCGTGCAGTGCACGCTGCTCAGCGCTGAAGCGGCCATTCACCGGGAACGTGCGGGTGATGTCACTGGCGTAGCCACGGTACTCGGCACCGGCGTCGATCAGCACCAGCTCGCCGTCGCGCGAACGCGCGTTGTTGTCGCGGTAATGCAGGATGCAGCCGTTGCGGCCGGCGCCGACGATGCTGCAATAGGCCGGCACGGCGTCGTTGGCGCGGAACACGCGTTCCAGCTCCGCCTGCAGTTCGTACTCGTGGATGCCGGCCCTGGCGGCCCTCATCGCGGCCAGATGCGCACGCACGCTGATCTGCGCGGCGTGGTGCATCAACGCCACTTCGGCACCGGACTTGAACAGGCGCTGCTCGTGCAGCAGGTGGCCCAGTTCGAGGAACTCGTGCGGCGGCTGCGCACCGTGGCGCACCTGCGAACGCACGCGGTTGACCCAGCCGATCAGCTTCAGGTCGAAGTCGGCATCCCGGCCGAAGTGGTAGTAGACGCGCGAACGGCCTTCCAGCAGGCCCGGCAGGATGTCGTCCAGATCATCGATCGGGTAGGCGTCGTCCATGCCGTACTGCGCCACCGCGCCTTCCTGGCCGGCGCGGCTGCCGTCCCAGGCTTCGCGTTCGGCATCGCGCTCGCGGCAGAACAGGATGGCCTCGCCGTGGCGTCGGCCCGGGATCAGTACCAGCACTGCTTCCGGCTCCGGGAAGCCGCTCAGGTACTGGAAATCCGAATCCTGCCGGAACGGATAATGGGTATCGAGGCTGCGCACCTTCTCGGCCGCGGCCGGCAGCACCAGGATCGCGTCCTCGCCGGCCATGTCCATCAGCTGGCGGCGGCGACGCTTGTACTCGCCGGCGGCAATGCCGGTGCGCTGCTTGATGTCCATCAGTTCAGGCGCTGACGATGGCGCGAGGCCAGCACCACGTCGCCGTGCAGCAGGAGCACCGCCACGCGGATGAATTCCTCGATCTCCGACAGGGCTTCGTCGTCGTCATCGCCACCGGCCTCGAAATCCTCGCTGGAGGCACGCGCCAGGCTGGCCATGTCGGTCAGCGCTTCCTCGCCCTCTTCGGACAGGGTCGGGCGGCGGCCGCCGCTGCCCAGGCCGAAGCCGCCCAGGAAGGAACGGGTCCAGCTGAACATGGCATCGGCCTGCGCGGATACATCGTCGCCGTCGGTCAGCAGCAGCTCGAAGGCGAAGTCGCGGTCTTCCAGCTGCTTGATGGTGGCCTGCAGCAGCTGCCCCAGCACGCTGTCGGCAGCCACCGGCGGCAGGTTGTCGTCGGCCAGCACGCGCGCCGGCCAGTCGTTGCCGGGGGCACCGCCGGCAGCCAGCCAGCCGCACAGCGCGCCGTGCAGCTCGGCAGCGGTGGCGCCCAGGCCCAACGCCTGGCTGGCGCGGGTAACGTCGTCGACGGAGGGAAGTTCGGTCATCGTGCGGCTCGTTCGGAAAGGAAACCCGGGGCGCGCACGCGCGCGCCCGTGAGACCCCGTAGTGTAGCAACCCGACGGCATCCTCTCCGCAGCCGTCCAGCCTTGCTGCGACAACGCTTGACCGCCCTTACCCGGCTTGCCTATCGTGCCCGCATGGAACCCGCCGATCCCCTTGCCCAGCTGCAGGACTTCGCTGCCCGCGTGGAAGCGTTGCTTGACCGCAACCAGCGCCTGGCCGAGGAGAACCGCAGCCTGCGCCACCAGCAGGAACAGCTGGTGGCCGAGCGTTCGACGCTGCTGGCCAAGAATGAGCAGGCACGCTCGCGGGTGGAAGCGATGATCAGCCGGCTCAAATCCCTGGAGCAGCACACATGAGCGCCGAACCGGTCAGTGTCCGCATCCTCGATCGTGAATACACCGTGGGCGTCGGCGGCGATGAACGTGACAGCCTGATGGCCGCCGCGCGCCTGCTGGACGCGCGCATGCGTGAGATCCGCGGCAGCAACCGCATGGCCGCGGTCGATCGCGTCGCCGTGTTGGCCGCGTTGAACCTGGCCCACGAACTACAGCTGCTGCGCGACGAGAACGCCCGCCAGGCGGTGGCGCTGCAGCAGACGCTGGCCGACCTGAACCGGCGCCTGGACCGCGCCATCGACGGCGGCGCCTGAAGATCGTGCAAAACGCGTCTTCTCATATCTGAATTGGCACGGACTGTTGCCGACGAACGGCCTATCCAGATCCTGCGTGCTGGCTATAATGGTCACGCGTTCTCTGCGGTACTCGACGGCATGTGCAAACATTCGCCTTGTCCCTTAAGAACGACACCGGGAGCGCGACAGCGCCGGGAGTGCAGGTCCGCCTTGCAGCGGGAAGCCCGATGGTTCTCCAGCGTTCCCACTTGAGCCCCCGGGTTCAAGGTCGTTTCGCATGCATCGACATTGCGGAGAATGCAATATTCCAGCAAGGGCGGCGTCTTCGGGCGTCGCCCTTGTTCTTTCCGGCACAATGACGGCTGATCCTTGCCGCACGCTGCCATGACCGACCCGCGCCAGGCCCTGCGCCACGACCTGCGGCAACGCCGCCGCGACCTTTCCGCCGCTGAGCGCATCGCCGCCGCCGAATCGCTTGCCGATGCCCTGCTCGCCCTGCCGTTCGCCCCGCGCGAAGGCGCCGTGGCCGGCTACTGGGCGCTGGATGGCGAGATCGCCCTGCACCGCTGGCAGTTGCAGTTGCCCGAAGGCCTCACCTACTGCCTGCCGGTGCTGGCCGGCGACGTGCTGCGCTTCGCGCCGTGGCGGCCGGGGCAGCCGCTGACCAGCAACCGCTACGGCATTCCCGAGCCGGACGTGGCGCTGGAAGACACCCTGGAACCAGCACAGATGGCGCTGGTGGTGGCCCCACTGGTGGGTTTCGACACGCAGTGCCGGCGGCTGGGCATGGGGGGCGGCTGGTATGATCGCAGCTTCGCCTTCCGCCACGACCGGCCGGCGCCGCCCTGGCTGGTCGGTGCTGCGTTCGCGGTGCAGCAGGTCGAGTCCTTGCCGGTGGCGTCGTGGGACGTGCCGGTGGATGCGATCTGCACCGAAGACGGCACCCTGTTCCCCTCCGCTGCCCCCGTGAACGCATGACCGCCCGCAAGCGCTACTGGCTGATGAAGTCCGAACCGGACGCCTTCTCCATCGATGACCTGGCCAAGGTCAAGGTCGAACCCTGGAACGGGGTGCGCAACTATCAGGCGCGCAACTTCATGCGCGATGGCATGCAGGTGGGCGACGGCATCCTGTTCTACCACTCCAATACCAAGGTACCCGGCATCGTCGGTCTGGCCACCGTGGCCAGTACGGCCTACCCGGACGACACCCAGTTCGATCCGAAATCCGACTACCACGACCCCAAGAGCACGCGCGAAAACCCGCGCTGGATGCTGGTGGACGTGGCCTTCGACCGCAAGCTCAAGCAGGTGATCGCGCTGGACGAGATCAAGCTGCACGCCGAAGAACTCGGCGAGGGCTTCCCGCTGGTTGCCAAGGGCAGCCGCCTGTCGGTGTTCCCGGTGACCGCCGCGCAGTGGAAGCTGCTGCTGTCGCTGGAAAAGAAATCCTGATTCCCTGCCTGAGAGTTCTCCCATGTCCGAAGCCAAGCGCCTGGCCGCCGAGAAAGCCATCGAGTACGTTGAAGACGGCATGATCGTCGGTGTCGGCACCGGTTCCACCGTGGCCTATTTCATCGATGCCCTGGCCCGCATCCAGCACCGCATCAAGGGCGCTGTTTCCAGCTCCGAGCAGAGCACCGCGCGCCTGAAGCAGCACGGCATCGAGGTGATCGAACTGAACCACAGCGGCAACCTGTCGCTGTACGTCGATGGCGCCGATGAGTGCGACGCCAACAAGTGCCTGATCAAGGGCGGCGGCGCCGCGCTGACCCGCGAGAAGATCATCGCCGAGGCCAGCGAGCGCTTCATCTGCATCGTCGACCCGAGCAAGCAGGTGCCGGTACTGGGCAGGTTCCCGCTGCCGGTGGAAGTGATCCCGATGGCGCGCAGCCTGGTCGCCCGCCAGATCCGCGACATGACCGGCGGCCAGCCGACCTGGCGCGAAGGCGTGGTCACCGACAACGGCAACCAGATCCTGGACATCCACAACCTGCAGATCACCGATCCGGAAAAGCTGGAGCGCGAGCTCAACCAGCTGCCGGGCGTGGTCTGCGTCGGCCTGTTCGCCCGCCGCCGCGCCGATGTGGTGATCGTCGGCGGCGAGCCGCCGGTCGTGCTCTGACCCTTTCGAAGGATCCTGACGATGTCGCTGTTGCGTTCGCTGCTGATGCTCCCGCTGCTGGCCCTGGCTGGCTGCGCCACCGACGCGGCCCGCCATTGGGTCGAACTGGATGGCGCCCGCTACCAGGTCGAGCTGGCCACCAACGATGAAACCCGCGCACGCGGTCTGATGTTCCGCGACCAGATGGCGGCCGACCACGGCATGCTGTTCATCCACGACCGCGAGGAAATGCAGGCGTACTGGATGAAGAACACCAGGATCGCGCTGGACATCCTGTACTTCGACAGCCAGCGCAAGCTGGTCAGCCAGCAGCGTGATGTGCCGCCGTGCTCGGCCGGCGACATGTGCCCGCCCTACCCCAGCGGTGGCCCGGCACGTTACGTGCTGGAGCTCAACGCCGGCCAGGCCGAGAAGCTCAAGCTGAAGGACGGCACGGAGCTGAAGTTCGGCCCAGGCATCGAGTAACAGGGTTCTGCCCGCGGTAGTGCCGGCCGCTGGCCGGCAACCCTGCAGGGGTCAGATCCCTTTCGCACGCGAAAGGGATCTGACCCCCGGATTTTTCACGCGGCACCGCTTGAAACCGCCTGCGAATGACGCCAGTCTGTGGTCATGCAGGACCGGATCACACTCCCCGACTGGGATGCACTGGCCGACCTCGAAGACGAGGCGCTGCCCTTGTTGCCGACCGCGCTGCTGATCGCGCGCGATGAATACCCCGATCTGCAGCCGTCCACCTACGACGCGCTGATCCAGAGCCATGTCGACCACCTCCGTTCGGAAGTGGAGAGCATCGACAACAGCCCACTGAAAATGGCGGCGATCAACCGCCACCTGTTCGACGAGCTGGGCTACAGCGGCGACCACGACGAGTATTACGACCCGCGCAACAGCTACCTCAACCAGGTGTTCGAGCGGCGCCTGGGCAATCCGATCTCGTTGGCGCTGGTGCAGATGGAAGTCGCGCGCCGGCTCGGCATACCGTTGGATGGCGTGTCCTTCCCCGGCCACTTCCTGGTGCGCTTGCCGGTGGACGACGGCGTGCTGGTGATGGACCCGTTCAACGGTGGCCGGCCACTGGACGTGGACGAACTGCGCGAACGCGCCAAGTCACACCTGGGCGGACAGATGCCCGATGACCAGGTGCTGGCGCAGATCCTCGACCCGGCGCCAGCGCGTGCGATCCTGATGCGCATGCTGCGCAACCTGCATGGTGTCTATGCGGAAGCCGGTGAATGGGATCGTGCCGCACGCAGTGCCGACCGCCTGCTGAAACTGGCGCCCGAGCAGGACGACGCGCTGCGCGACCGCGGCCTGGCGTACCTGCAACTGGAGTATCTGGCCGGTGCCCGCCATGACCTGGGGCAGTACCTGAAGCGCAATCCCGAGGCCAGCGATGCGCAGTGGCTGCGCGAGAAGCTGATCGACCTCGGCGGGCCGGTGCCGCGGCTGCATTGAGGGTGTCGGTGTGTGGACCAACGGTCCACACCCACCCCAACGGTCCGCACCCACAGGATGGGCCGGGTGGCCCGCCGGTCAGTCGACCTCGACCATCTCGAAATCGGCCTTGGTCACCCCGCAGTCCGGGCAGGTCCAGGTCTCGGGAATGTCCTCCCAACGCGTCCCGGGCTCAATACCCTCCTCCGGCAAGCCTTCCGCTTCGCTGTACAGGAAGCCGCAGACCACGCACATCCAGGTTCGCAGGGTGGTGGGGCTGGCGTCGCTCATCGGATAATCGGGGCTGGATTCACGGGCCGCCATTGTCCCATTGCAGCCCACGCACCGGTAGCCATCGATGACTTCTGCTTCCCCTGCGCCCCGCGGCGTCTACCTGATCACCCCCGACGAGCCAGATACCGCGCGCCTGCTGGCCCGTACCGCGCCGCTGCTGGCCGCGGGTGCCACCTGGCTGCAGTACCGCAACAAGACCGCCAGCGACGCGCTGCGGCAGGAACAGGCGGCGGCCCTGCAAGGCCTGTGCGCCGCCCACGGCGTGCCGCTGATCGTCAACGACGATCCGGTGCTGGCCAAGGCCGTGGGCGCGGCCGGCGTGCATCTGGGCGGCACCGACGGGGACATCCCCAGCGCGCGCGCGCTGCTCGGTGCCGAGGCCATCATCGGCGCCTCCTGCTACGACCAGCTGGCCAATGCCGAGAAGGCCGTGGCGGCCGGCGCCAGCTATGTGGCCTTCGGCGCCTTCTTCCCGACCACCACCAAGGTCACCAACAGCCGCGCCCACACCGACCTGCTGCGGCAAAGCGCCGCACTCGGCGTGCCGCGGGTGGCGATCGGCGGCCTGACGCCGGACAATGTCGGTCCCATCATCGACGCCGGCGCCGATCTGGTGGCCGTGGTCAGCGGTATCTATGCCGCATCGGACCCGGTCGCGACCCAGCGCGCCTATCTCGCCCAGTTCGCGTAATGCCCAGGAAAGCCCCATGAACCACGACCAGTCCCACGCCCTGTTCTCCCGTGCCCAGCAGCTGCTGCCGGGCGGCGTCAATTCGCCGGTACGTGCGTTCAAGTCGGTCGGCGGCGAGCCGTTCTTCGTTGAACGCGCCGATGGCGCCTACCTGTACGACGTCGATGGCAACCGCTACATCGACTACGTCGGTTCCTGGGGCCCGATGATCGTCGGCCACAACCACCCGGCCGTGCGCCAGGCGGTGAAGAAGGCGATCGACAATGGCCTGTCCTTCGGTGCGCCGTGCGCGGCCGAAGTCACCATGGCCGAGACCATCACCCGCCTGGTGCCATCGTGCGAGATGGTGCGCATGGTCAACTCCGGCACCGAGGCCACGCTGTCGGCGATCCGCCTGGCGCGTGGCGCCACCGGCCGCAACCGCATCGTCAAGTTCGAAGGCTGCTACCACGGCCACGGCGACTCGTTCCTGGTCAAGGCCGGCAGCGGCATGCTGACCCTGGGCGTGCCAACCTCGCCGGGTGTCCCGGCCGGGCTGAGCGAACTGACCCTGACCCTGCCCTACAACGACTTCGAAGCGGCCACTGCGCTGTTCGAGCAGCAGGGTGACGACATCGCCGGCCTGATCATCGAACCGGTGGTCGGCAACGCCAACTGCATTCCGCCACGCGAAGGCTACCTGCAGCACCTGCGCGAACTGTGCACGAAGCATGGCGCGCTGCTGATCTTCGACGAAGTGATGACCGGCTTCCGCGTCGCCCTCGGCGGTGCGCAGGCGCACTACGGCATCACCCCGGACCTGACCACTTTCGGCAAGATCATCGGCGGTGGCATGCCGGTGGGTGCCTATGGTGGTCGCCGCGAGCTGATGCAGCAGATCGCACCGGCCGGCCCGATCTACCAGGCCGGCACGCTGAGCGGCAATCCGGTGGCAATGGCTGCCGGCCTGGCGATGCTGGAGCTGGTCCAGCAGCCGGGTTTCCATGCCGACCTGGCCGAGCGCACCGCACGCCTGTGTGCGGGTCTGGAAGCGGCCGCCGCCGACGCCGGTGTGGCCGTGACCACCACCTGCGTGGGTGCGATGTTCGGGCTGTTCTTCACCAGCGAGAAGGTGGAGACCTATGCGCAGGCCACCGCCTGTGACATTCCGGCGTTCAACCGCTTCTTCCACGCGATGCTGGAGCAGGGCGTGTTCCTGGCCCCGTCGGCGTACGAGGCCGGCTTCCTGTCCAGCGCCCACGACGATGCCGTGATCGAGGCGACGCTGGCCGCAGCACGCGTGGCGTTCAGGGCCGCCAAGGGCTGATCGCAAAAAAGGGGACGGAGGGGATTAAGTCGTTTGTGCACAAACGACTTAATCCCCTCCGTCCCCTTTTTTTCAACCGAAGACGAACTTGCCCTTCATCATCGCGAAGTGGCCGGGGAACGAGCAGAAGAAGGTGTAGTCACCGCCCTTCTGCAGGCCCTGGGTGGAGAAGCGCACGCGCGTGGTCTCGCCACCGCCGATCACCTTGGTGTGCGCCAGCACGCGCTTGTCGGCCTTCGGCAGGTAGCTGTCGGCCAGGGTCATGCGCATGCCCGCCATCGCCACCGGCTGGTAATCGGCGGTACGGGTCAGCACCCAGTTGTGACCCATCGCGGTGACAGCCAGCTTGCCGGTGTGGCGCAGGGTCAGGTCCACGGCGGTGCAGTCGGCGGCGACCTTGATCTCGCGGCTGCTGAAGCTCATCTGGTCGGTGCTGTCGATGCTGACCGCACACACCCGCGCCATCGCCGACGGCGCCAGCATCAGCGCGCCCAGTCCCACTGCCACCATCCAAGCCTTCATCGTTGCATCTCCTGCGGATTCAAGCGCCATTCTAGGCAGCCCCCTGTGGCCGCGTCTGCGACCGTCTGTCGCACGCGCACTCCAGGGTTTCCGCGCATCCACCGCGATGGCATGCTCGGCTGATGCGGATCGATCTGTTGCTGCTGGATGTGGACGGCGTGCTGGTGCAGTACCAGCGCGCGCAGCGCGTGCTGCATCTGGCACAGGCGCTGGATGTCGCGCCGGAAACCGTGCAGGCCGCGCTGTACGACAGCGGGCTGGAAGCAGCACATGACAATGGCACGCTGGATGGCCCGGCCTATCTGGCGCAGCTGAGCAAACAGCTGGGCCGCACCGTTGATGTACACACGTGGATCGCGGCGCGACAGGCCGCCAGCCATCCACAGCCGGCCGTGCTGCAGCGGCTGCAGGCCCTGCAGCTGCCGATGGCGGTGCTGACCAACAATGGCGCACTGATGCAGCAGGCCTTGCCCACTCTGCTACCTGAACTGTTCCCGGCCCTGCATGAGCGCGTGTTCTGCAGCGCGGAGTTCGGTCTGCGCAAACCGGCGCCCGCGGTGTTCCTGCGCACGCTGGAAGCACTGGACGTGGCACCTGCGCGCACGCTGTTCGTCGATGACCTGTTCGCCAACGTGCGCGGCGCACGCGCCGCCGGCCTGCACGCGGAAACCGTGCGCGATGGCCGTGGGCTGGGCAAGGTGTTGAAGCGTTACGCGGTGGGCTGATCGGGGTCAGAGCCCTCTCCGCAGGAGAGGGATCCGACCCCAGCATTATGGCGTCAGCGTGCGGCGATGAACGCGGCAATTGCCGCGCGCAGGCGCTTGAGGCCTTCAGCCACTTCTTCGTCGGTGATGTTCAGCGACGGCACGAAGCGCAGCACGTCCGGGCCGGCCTGCAGGGTCAGCAGCCCCTGCCCGGCGGCGTGGTCGAGGATCGCACCAGCCTGGCCGGCGAAGTCCTTGCTCAGCACCGCACCCAGCATCAGGCCGCGACCACGCACCTCGCTGAACACGCCGAACTCTTCGTTGATGCGCGCGAAACCATCGCGCAGCGCCTTCGACTGGCGGCTGACGTTGGCGGCGATCTCCGGCGAGGCCAGCTTGCGCAGCGCCACGCGGGCCACCGCAGCGGCCAGCGGGTTGCCACCGAAGGTGGTGCCGTGCGCGCCAAACTGCATGGTCTCGGCCACCTTCGGGCCGGCCAGCATCGCACCGATCGGGAAGCCGCCACCCAGTGCCTTGGCCAGGGTGACCATGTCCGGCACCACGTCGTCCTGCCAGTGCGCGAACAGCGTGCCGGTGCGGCCCATGCCGGCCTGGATCTCGTCCAGCACCAGCAGCGCGTCGTGCTGGTCGCACAGTTCGCGCACGCGCTTGAGGAAGCCGGACTTGGCCGGCATCACGCCGCCCTCGCCCTGGATCGGCTCCAGCATCACCGCCGCCACGTCACCGGCGGCCATCGCGGTTTCCAGCTGCACTTCGTCGTTGAAATCGATGTAGCGGAAGCCACCCGGCAGCGGCTCGTAGCCTTCCTGGTACTTCGGCTGCGCGGTAGCGGTCACCGCGCCCATGGTGCGGCCGTGGAAGCTGCCACGGAAGGTGATGATGACGCGCTTGTCGGCCGGGCGGCCCTGGCTGGAGGCCCACTTGCGGACCATCTTGATCGCCACTTCGTTGGCTTCGGCGCCGGAGTTGCACAGGAACACCCGCTCGGCGAAACGACTGGCCTTCACCAGTTCCTCGGCCAGGTGCAGCGGCGGTGCGCTGTAGAACACGTTGCTGGTGTGCCAGAGCTTGCCGGCCTGCTCGACCAGCGCGGCCACCAGGTCCGGATCGTTGTGGCCCAGGCCGCACACGGCGATGCCGGCAGCCAGGTCGATGAACTCACGGCCCTGGCTGTCCCATACGCGGGCGCCCTGGCCTCGCTCCAGTACCACCTGGCGGGGCTTGTAGACCGGCAGGTAATAGTGCGAAAGGGAGATCAGCGGATCGGTCGCGGCGGTCATGGCAGTCGGCAGGGTTCAGGAACGCCCATTCTCGCGCCGGAACCCCTGCGGCACAATGCGCCCATGCGACCGTTTTCCGCCCCCCAGCTCAACCCCGCCACCGAGACCGGCTGGCGCCGTCGGTGGTTCGACATCATCTACCGCCATGACACCCGCCCTTCGCGCAATTTCGACCTGATCCTGGTGGTGGCGATCGTCGCCAGCATCCTGGTGGTGATGATCGACAGCGTGCAGCACCTGCATGCCGAATGGTCCACCGGCCTGTACATCCTGGAATGGGGCTTCACGATCATCTTCACCGCCGAGTACCTGCTGCGGCTGGCGGTGGTCAAGCGCCCGCTGCGGTATGCAGTGAGCATCTGGGGCATCATCGACCTGCTGTCGATCCTGCCCGCCTACCTGTCGATGTTCATCCCCGGCGCGCAGAGCCTGCTGGTGGTGCGCGCGCTGCGCATCCTGCGGGTGTTCCGCATACTGAAGCTGACCCGCTACATCGAGGAAAGCGGCGTCCTGATGACGTCGCTGTGGCGCAGCCGGCGCAAGGTGCTGGTGTTCCTGTTCACGGTGATCACCATCACCATCATCGCCGGTGCGCTGATGTACGTGATCGAGGGCCCCGAACACGGTTTCACCAACATCCCGGCCAGCATGTACTGGGCGGTGGTGACCATGGCCACGGTCGGCTTCGGCGATATCGTGCCGCAGACCGTGCTCGGCCGCTTCGTCACCTCGGTGCTGATCCTGATCGGCTACAGCATCATCGCCGTGCCCACCGGCATCTACACCGCCGAACTGGCCAGCACCATGCGTGAAGCCGAGCAGGCCGCACGCCGCGATGCGCGTGGCTGCCCGGACTGTGGGCTGGAAGGCCATGAACCGGATGCACTGCACTGCCGCAAGTGCGGCGGCAAGCTGCCGGATGCGTTCAGTCATTGATGCGAGCGCCGGCGATATACACCGGCGCACGCTGATCACGCCATGAGCGGGAGCACTACTGGCGGTTGCTCTGGAAAACGAGCGTGTTGTATTCCTGCATCAGCTTGCTGGCCGATCCACGCGGCGCCATCGACGGCGAATCAAGCATGCGTCGTTCGAAATCGGTGTAAGGCTCTTTCTCGCTGACGCGCTGCAGCCGCGCCTTGCCTTCCCGACGGAAGTTCTCGGCCTCACGCTCGAAGCTGTTCCAGTCCAGCTTGCCCGGTTCCTGATCAGCCACCTTCGCATGCGCTTCGTCGGAAATGCGGTTGAACGCATCCAGACGCTCGCGGGCCTTGGCCTGATCGAAATCATCCTCGCTCATCAGATCCATGATGGCCTTGGCTTCCAGCATCATCGCCAGGCGGTAGTACTCGCGCGTGCGACCCTCGGCCTGCTCCAGTGCCTTGAGCTGCTCGCGCTGGGCGGCGTCGTTCTGGCGCTCCAGCTCGGCATTGAACGTTTCGCTGGCAGCCACGAAATCCTTGAAGGCGGCCATCAAGGGCGCGTGCAGCTGCTTGCCCTTGGCGAACTGGTCGTCTTCGTAGTCCTGGCGATCGTAGTAGTCGTGCGCGTCCTTGCTGATCGGCACCAGCGCCTTCAGCGCCTGCTGGTAGTGGCCGGCAGCAGCATCGAGTTCGGCCAGCACTGGCTTGGCAGCGATCGCCTCGGTCACGGGGGCATCGCACTGCTTCATGTCGTAATCGCTGATCTCGAACGGACCGTACACCTGTGTCTCGCGACCGGTCGGGCCGGCGGCGACATCCTTGATCCAGCGCGTATAGGACTCGATGCTGCCGTGGGTCTTCGAATCAAGCGCGTTGAAGCAGCCGATGTAGGCGTTGAGCTTGGCGGTCAACTGCTGCTGCGGGTCGGACGGCGCCGCGCTGGCGTCCGGCGTGCCGGAGGCAGCGCCGCCGCCCGCAGCGGCGGGTGCCTTGCCACCGCAGGCGGCCAGGATCAACGACAGCGAAGCGGCCAGCGCCGCGACGGAAAGAGTGCGTGGCATGTGTTCACATCCCTGTTGAAAACGATTACAGACGCACATTCTAGCGCAGCAGGCCGAAGCTCGCAGCCCTCGGCCTCTTCCGGCGACGTACGATCAATCCAGGAACAGATCCGGCAGCAACGGACGCGATGGATCCACTGCGTAGCCCGAAAGATCGGTGATACCCGCCTGCGCCAGCACGTCATCGTCGATCAGGAACTGGCCATGGAAGCCCGCCGCTTCGCGCACCAGCACCGCATGCGCGGCATCAGCCATGATCTGCGGCATGCGGCAGCCGGCCGCATCCACGCCCGGGATCATGTTGATCGCATCGGTGGCGATGACCGTGCGCGGCCACAGCGCATTCACCGCCACGCACTGCGGGCCGAATTCCGCGGCCAGGCCCAGGGTAACGAAGCTCATGCCCATCTTCGCCAGCGTGTAGCCGGTATGCGGTGCCCACCACTTCGGCTCCAGACTGGGCGGCGGTGCAAGGGTGAGGATGTGCGGATTCGGCGCCTGCAGCAGGTACGGCAGGCAGGCCTGCGCGCACAGGAAACTGCCGCGCGCATTGACCTGCTGCATCAGGTCGAAACGCTTCATCGGCGTATCCAGCGTACCGCGCAGCCAGATCGCGCTGGCGTTGTTGACCAGGATGTCGATGCCACCGAAGGTATCGACCGTGGCCGCAACCGCCGCGTGCACCTGCTCTTCCTCGCGGATGTCGCACTTCAGGGCCAGTCCCTGCCCGCCTGCCGCCGTCACCGCTTCGGCCGCGGTATGGATGGTGCCCGGCAGCTTCGGATTCGGCACCGACGACTTGGCCGCAATGGCCACGTTGGCGCCGTCGCGCGCAGCGCGCAGTGCGATGGCCAGGCCGATCCCACGCGAGGCTCCGGTGATGAAAAGCGTTTTGCCCTGCAGACTGCCCACGTTCCACACTCCAGCGTATGCAATGAGCCGCTAGTATGCCGCGCCGACGCGGAGTTCACCCGGCCTTGACGATACTCGGGCCTCCAGCCAACGCACGAGGTCCACGCCATGCGCCGTTCCCGCCTGTTGCTGCCTGCCCTGGGGCTTGCCCTGCTGACTGCCTGCCAGGGCCGTTCGCCGGAACCCGGCAAGGAGCCACCCGCCGGTGACGCGCCCAGCGCGGAGAAGGCCGCCGCCGACGGCAAGATGCGCTGGAGCGAGGCCGTGGTCTGGGATGGCGATCTGAACGCATGCCGCCAGGGCGAGAATGCCGCCACCCGGGATTGCCTGCGCGATGCGATGCGAGCGGGGGGAGCAAGCGCCGAGGCGATCACCGCGGCCGAGCAACTGTCCAGCGCCGGGGAACTGGCGTATGTCACCGCCTGGCATGAGAACGAGGGGCTGGGCATTGCCACGGTCGAGTATCCCTTCCGGGCCAACACCAACGAAGGCACCCGCCTGGTCGACGCCAGCGGCAAGCGCATCGATGTGGATGCCGTACAGCTGGACGACACGCTGCGTGCCGACCCGGCCGTGCAGGAGCTGTTGAAGGCCAACCCGCAGGCCACGCCATTCGCGCCGGCGCAATCGGCCGGAGCGACACCGCTGGAGGGCGGCGGGATCCGCCTGCTGTACCGCACACCGCTGCGCGACTGCCACGCCTGCCCGGACGTGGGCCCGCTGCAGATCGCCTATGACTTCGATGCCAAGCGCAACTTCATCGGCCAGCAGGTGGTGCCGGCGACGCCGTAATCCGGAAACGCCGCGTGTCGCCGGGCATGGCCCGGCGAGCGCAGTGTCGAATCACCGGTACGCCTGCACCTGCTTCTGCAGCAGATGCGGCACGATCAACCTGTGCACGGGCGCGACCGGCAGCATGTAGAGGCGCCCGAATGCGTTATGCGTATGCACCACCGTCACCACTTCCAGCACATCGCCCTGCCATTGCAGGGCCAGCTGTACGCGCAGGTGGCGATCATCGTCTTCCAGCACGATGGCATCGTCATCCAGCGACTGCAGGGTGAAGATGCCCAGCCGCTGGCCGGCAGCCGGATCGTCGGTGTCCTGCACCGCACGCAATGAGCCAAGGTGCTTCATCCCAAGCAGGCGCATGCCGTGGTTGCGCAGCGCCATCAGACCGTCGAACCAACCGGGAATGCTCGCGGCCATGTCGCGATAGGCCTGCAAGGCCGAGCGCCCGTCACGACGGGTGGTCGCATGGCACGCATGCACGAAATCCGCACCGGGCAGCTGAGTTCGCAGCACGCTGCCCGCGCTCGGCGGCGCGCTCATCACCTGCGATGCACTCACGGCTTCGGTCCCTGCCCCTCGTTGTCTTCCCAGTGCAGGATGCGGCGGGTGACGAAGCGGTAGACCGGCTTGCCGGTGGCGAACCACAGCTCGCGCACCCACGACGTACGCTTGAGCACGCGCTTCTCCACCGGGGTGAGTGATTCGCGGCAGTACATGCGCTTGTGCTTGAGCAGGTGGCGCAGGTCCTCGCGGGCCAGCAGCCGCATCCAGCGCGAGCGCGGGTTGCCGATCACCGCCAGCTGGAAGTCGATCAGCGCCGGTCGTCCATCTTCAGTGACCAGCCAGTTGGCTTCCTTGGCCAGGTCGTTGTGGGCCACGCCATTGCGATGCAGCTGCTGCAGCAGGCGACGCGCGGCGCGGAACCAAGCCAGATCGCCGCGCGGCGGACGCTGGTACATGGCATCGCCGGCCATGAAGCTGCGGTCGAGGTGGCGGCCATCCCAGGCCAGCAGCTGCGGCACATCGGCCATGCCATGGATATGGCGCAGCGCGCGTGCTTCGCGACGTGCAAGCCACCACGCGGGCAACCGCAGCCACAGCGGCGTGGCCCCCAGATCGCGGCGTACGAACCGGCCATCGGGCCCTTTCACAAGAAGGATCCGGCCGAAGCTGTCGGCCTTCAGAGCATGGTGGGGAGCGTCTGGCGTATGCGGCATGACTCCATTCTAGGCGATGGCGCCGGTTGCAAACGGTCACGAAGCGGCTGGGAACCAGTCACCTTCACGCCCCTATAATCGGGCAATGGACTCTTCATGGATCGACGCCACGCTCGCGTGGATTGCCGCTCACCCCGTGCTGGCGGGCGCCGTTATCTTCCTCATCGCGTTCTGCGATGCGGTCATCATTCTTGGCGCCATCGTGCCGGCGCTGCCACTGCTGTTCGCGGTGGGCGTGTTCATTGGCCTGGGCCAGATCTCCGGGCCGTACGCGGTGGCGGCTGCGGCATTGGGTGCGTTTGCCGGCGATGGCATCAGTTACTGGATCGGCCGCCGCTGGGGCGACCGCCTGCGCGGCGTGTGGCCGTTCAGCCGTTACCCGCAGCTGCTCGACCGCGGCGAAAACCTGTTCCGCCGCAATGCCTTCAAGAGCATCCTGGTGGCACGCTACGTCGGCGCGATCCGCCCGTTCGTGCCGGCCATCGCCGGCATGATGAAGATGCCCGCCAGCCGCTACGTGCAGGCCAGCGGCATCGCCAGCATTTCCTGGGCGGTGCTGTTCCTGGCGCCGGGCTGGATCCTCGGCGAAGCGTACGACGCGGTGGCTGCTGTGGCCGGGCGGCTGGTGGTGGTGGTCGGCCTGCTGGCGGTGATCCTTGGCCTGGTCTGGGCCATCGTGCTGTACGGCTACCGCTGGTCGGCCGCACGCATGGACAACTGGCTGGCACGCCTGCTGGACTGGTCCAACCGCCACCCGACGCTGGGCCGCTACACCGTTGGCGTGCTGGACCCGAAGCGGCGCGAATCGGTGCCGCTGGCGATGCTGGCGCTGATGCTGCTCCTGCTGGGCTGGGGCTGGTTCGCGCTGTTGACCGTGGTGGTCGCACACGGCGAGCCGCTGGCGATCGACCTGCTGGTGCACCAGGCCATGCTGGCGCTGCGCAATCCGCTGGCCGACTACCCGATGGCTGCGCTGGCGTCGCTCGGGGCCTGGCAGGTCCTGCTGCCGGCCACCGCCGCGGCGATGGGCTATCTGATCTGGCGCCGACGCTGGATGGCCGCTGCGCACTGGCTGGCGGCACTGGCCTTCGGCCTGGCGCTGACCATGCTGCTGGGCGCCACCGTGGATGTGGTGCGCCCGATCGACGCCAGCAGCGGCTTCGGCTTCCCGTCGGTGTCGGTGACCATGGCCACCATCACCTTCGGCTTCTTCGCGGTGCTGATCGCACGCGAGATGCCCGGCCGCACCCGCGTCTGGCCGTATCTGGTTTCGGGCATCGTGGTCAGCCTGATCGGCTTCTCGCGCCTGTACCTGGGCGCGCATTGGCTGAGCGACGTGATCGGCGGCATGCTGTTCGGCACGTTCTGGCTGCTGGTGCTGGGCATCGCCTATCGCCGCCGCTTCAACCGCTCGTTCTGGGTGAAGCCGGTGGCCTGGCTGTTCTACGGCGTCTTCGCCGTGGCGGCGATGTGGTACGCACCGCGCAACATCCCGGTGAAGCTGGAACGCTTCGAACCGACCCTGCCGGCCCCGCAGGCGATGGACATGCAGGCCTGGTGGCAGCACGACTGGGCCACGCTGCCGGCGCGCCGCAACGAGTTCGACGACGACCAGCGCTGGCCGCTGGACGTGCAGGTGGCCGGGCCATTGGCACCGCTGCAGGCGCAGCTGGAAGCGCGTGGCTGGAAGCGGCAGGAACAGGCCGGCTGGCAGCAGGCGCTGCTGATGCTGGACAAGAACACCGGCGCCGATGAACTGCCGGTGCTGCCGGCGACGCTGGACACCCGCGTGGAAGCACTGCTGATGGTGCGCCAGGGTGCGAAGCCGGACGAACGCTATGTGCTGCGCCTGTGGCCGGCACCCGCGCAGCTGCAGGCGGGCAACACGCCGCTGTGGCTGGGCAGTGCACAGACCCTGCGTTACGAACGCCACTTCGAGTGGATCGGCATGTGGCACCCGCTGCGTGGCGTCGACCCGGCGTTGAACGCGGTGAAGGACGCCGTGCAGGACCTGCCGCAGCGCGAGGACGTGCACAGCGAAACCGGGTTGCCGGTGCTGCGGTTGAGGACGACAACGCCCTGAGGCCGACGCCGGGCATGACCCGGCGCTGCCGGAACACGGACAGGTAGCGCCGAACCATGCCCGGCGGAGTAGATCCACGCCATGCGTGGATGACATTCCCCGCATGCACCAGCGTGTGCACCAAGGTGCACACCCACCCAAAGCAGGCTGCTACGGCATCCAGCCCAGCAACTGCTGCAACCGCTGGTGCGGGTCGTCCATCTGCAGCAGCTGCAGGCGCTGCTGCTCGCTCAGCGGCAGCAGTTCGGCCAGCCGCCAGCCAACCCAGCTGGCCTGGTCCAGCAACGCCGGATTGGCCGGCGCATAGGCCTCACCGGCCTGCTCGATGATGTGCCCCAGCACCGTGGCCAGCAGCGCATGCTGCGGCCGCAGCTCATCGTCGGGGTCTTCGTCGCACCAGCGCACGTCGGCCACCACCAGGCCGTTGTCGCGTACGCGGGTGCGCTCGACATGGAAGCGGCGGGTGCCTCGCAGGCGCAACTGCAGCACGCCGTCGGCGCCGACATCGAAGTCTTCGATGCGTACCTGCACGCCATACGCTGCCGGTGTCGCCGGGGCTCCCACTTCCTGGCCGTCGAGGATCAGGCAGACACCGAAGCCCTCGCCACTGCGGCCGCTGTCGCGGACCAGATCCAGGTACCGCCGCTCGAACACGCGCAGCCCGACCGCTGCACCCGGCACCAGCGTGGTGTGCAGCGGAAACAGCGGCAGTGACGTGTCGCTGCTCATCGGGCCTGCAGCGCGGCGAGGAAGCGGCGCGGTGCGCCGTCGAAGCCCCCATTGGACATGAACACCACGTGGTCGCCGCTGCGCGCGCTGGCCTGCAGCTGCGCCAGCAGCGCGTCGGTATCGGGCACCGCGTGCGCTTCGCCGCGCACCGCGGCGATCACCGCGGCCGCATCCCAGGCCAGTTCCGGGCGATGCAGGAACACGACCTCGTCAGCCAACGCCAGCGACGGGGCCAGCGCCTGCGCGTGCGCCCCCAGCCGCATCGAATTGCTGCGCGGCTCCATCGCGACCACGATGCGCGCGTCACCCACCTTGGCACGCAGGCCTTCCAGCGTGGTGGCGATCGCGGTCGGGTGATGGGCGAAATCGTCGTAGATGGTGATGCCGTCATGGCGGCCGATCACTTCCATGCGGCGCTTGACGCTGCGGAAGCGCGCCAGCGCAGGAATCACGTCGGCCGGCGCCACGCCCACCGCATGTGCGGCAGCCAGCGCAGCCAGGCCGTTGAGCACGTTGTGGCGGCCCAGCAACGACCAGTGCACATCGCCCATTGCCTGCCCGCGGTGGTGTACGCGGAAGGCGCTGCCATCGGCGGCCAGCAGCTCGGCATGCCATTCCAGCGACGGGTCGAAGCCGAAGCGCTCGACCGGGGTCCAGCAGCCCATCGCCAGCACTTCGGCCAGATGCGGGTCCTCGCCGTTGACGATCAGTCGGCCACGCGCCGGCACCGTGCGCACCAGGTGGTGGAACTGGCGCTGGATCGCGGCCACGTCCGGGAAGATGTCGGCGTGGTCGTATTCAAGGTTGTTGAGGATGGCCACCAGCGGCCGGTAGTGCACGAACTTGCTGCGCTTGTCGAAGAACGCGGTGTCGTACTCGTCGGCCTCGACCACGAACTCGCGGCCCTGGCCCAGCCGGGCGGAGACGCCGAAATCCTCGGAGACGCCGCCGATCAGGAAACCGGGCGAACGACCGGCGCTTTCCAGCAGCCAGGTGAGGATGGTGGTGGTGGTGGTCTTGCCATGGGTACCTGCCACCGCCAGGGTGTCGCGACCCGGCAGTACCTGTTCGGACAGCCATTGCGCTCCGGAAATGTAGCGCTGGCCGGCGTCGAGCACGGCCTCAACGGCGGCATTGCCGCGCGAGAGGGCGTTGCCGATCACCACGTCATCGGTGCCGGCCGGCACGCTGTCGGCGCGGTAGCCCTGGTCCAGGGCGATGCCCAGCTGCTCGAGCTGGGTCGACATTGGCGGATAGATGGCCTGGTCGCTGCCGCTGACCGTATGGCCCAGTTCCCGCGCCAGGGCGGCCACGCCGCCCATGAAGGTGCCGGCGATTGCAAGGATATGTACGCTGCTCATGACCGAGGATTGTGACCGATGACGGCTGTATAGGGCCAATGTCCGCCCCCGGGTAAGACAAGTCCTACACGGGATGTGAGAAAACTCCAATCACCTGTCAGGGAATTCCCGATAGCGATGTTCTGTGAACCCGGACACAATTCGAACTGCCAGCCGCAGTACCCGAACCGGTCCTACTCCCCAAGAGGCCATCCCCAAGGGAGCTCATGCTGCGGGGCCCTGAGCAAGCCCTTCGCTGGCGCCTGTCAAACGACACAGGCCTGATCCTCACGGACCAGGCCTGTGTTTTTTTGCGCCCGAAGGGCCGGCAACAGGCCGGCCCCGCCGGATCAGGCCTTGATCGCCGCCAGGATGCGGGCTTCGATCTCGTCCAGCTCACCGACGCCATCGACGCGGGCCAGGGTGCCACGGCCGGCGTAGAAGTCGACCACCGGGGCGGTCTGGTCGTTGTAGACCTGCAGGCGCTGGCGCACCGCTTCCGGCGTGTCGTCGGCGCGGCCCTGTTCCTTGGCACGACCGGCGATGCGCTCGACCAGCAGCTCGGTGGCCACGTCCAACTGCACCACGGCATCCAGCGGCTGGCCGATCTTGGCCAGCAGGCCGTCCATCGCATTGGCCTGGGCCACATTGCGCGGGTAGCCATCAAGAATGAAGCCCTTGGCGACATCGGGCTGGGTCAGGCGCGACTCCAGCATGCCCAGCAGGACGTCATCCGACACCAGGTTGCCGGCATCCATCACCGTCTTGGCCTGCTTGCCCAGCTCCGTGCCCGCGGCGATTTCCGCGCGCAGCATGTCACCGGTCGAAATGTGGGCGATCCCCAGCTTTTCCTTCAGGCGCGTCGCCTGTGTCCCCTTGCCCGAACCGGGCGGTCCCAACAGAACCAATCGCATTGACCTGACTCCAACGTGTTGAAAACAAAGAAGGTTCGCGTCCCGGACGGACCGGTATCGCTGCACCGCAATAGCGCCACTTTACCGCATCCGGGTAATGTCCCTGCAATGTCCTTTCCCCCGAGCAGGTAGACGCATGCGCAACGGTACTCTCCTCTACGCCCAATCCGGTGGTGTCACCGCGGTCATCAACGCCACGGCGGCGGCGGTGATCGAGCAGGCCCGGGCCAAGGGCATCAAGGTCCTGGCCGCGCGCAACGGCATCCTCGGCGCGCTGCGCGAGGAACTGATCGACACCAGCAAGGAGAGCGCTGCGGCCATCCGCGCCCTCGCCCATACCCCGGGCGGCGCGTTCGGCTCCTGCCGGGTCAAGCTGAAATCGCTGGACGCCGACCGCGCCCGCTACGACCGCCTGCTGGAGGTGCTGCGCGCGCACGACGTGCGCTGGTTCCTCTACAACGGCGGCAACGACTCGGCCGATACCGCGCTGAAGGTCTCGCAGCTGGCCAAAGCCTCCGGCTACGACCTGACCTGCATCGGCGTGCCCAAGACCATCGACAACGACCTGGCAGTGACCGACACCTGCCCCGGCTTCGGCTCGGCGGCCAAGTACACCGCGGTGTCGGTACGCGAGGCGGCGCTGGACGTGGCGGCGATGGCCGAGACCTCCACCCGCGTCTTCATCTACGAAGCGATGGGCCGCCACGCCGGTTGGCTGGCCGCGGCCGCTGGCCTTGCCGGCAACGGCGATGACGAAGCGCCGCACATCATCCTGCTGCCCGAACGCGCCTATGACGAGGCGGTGTTCCTGGCCAAGGTGAAAGCGGTGGTCGAGCGCGTCGGCTATTGCGTGGTGGTGGCGTCGGAGGGCATCGCCACCGCCGATGGCCGCTTCGTCGCTGACGCTGGCGGCGGCAAAGACTCGTTCGGCCACTCGCAGCTGGGCGGCGTGGCCGCGCACCTGGCCGGCCGGGTCAAGGACCAGCTGGGCCTGAAGGTGCACTGGGCGCTGCCCGACTACCTGCAGCGCTCGGCCCGGCACCTGGCCAGCAGGACCGACTGGGAGCAGGCGCAGGCGGTCGGCAAGGCCGCCGTGCAGCTGGCGCTGAAGGGCCAGAACGGCGTGATGCCGGTGATCGTGCGCAGCAGCGATGCGCCCTACCGCTGGAAGATCGAAGCGGCGCCACTGTCGAAGATCGCCAACCATGAAAAGAAGATGCCCGCCGGCTTCATCCGCCGCGACGGCTTCGGCATCACCGCCAGGGCGCGGGCCTACCTGTCGCCGCTGATCAAGGGCGAAGCGCCGCTGCCGTATGGCGCCGACGGCCTGCCGAAGTACGTCACCCTGAAGAACGTGGCGGTGAAGCAGAAGCTGCCGCCGTTCGAGGGCTGACCCGAAAAAGGGGACGGAGGGGATTAAGTCGCATACGCCCCTCTGTCATCTCCAACAGCGTCAGCAGTGGGTCGGATACGACTTAATCCCCTCCGTCCCCTTTTAATGGAGGAACACCATGGCATTGCGTGTTGTTCGACTCGGTACGCCGCGCGTGCCTGGCGAGGGCCTGCGCATCGGCACCGTGCGGCGGCCGCCGCGCGGCGTGCCGCGCAGCGAGTTCGCCCGACAGGACTGGTGCGACGTCTGGTTCCCGACCCTGTCACCCAGCGCGGAACTGGTGAAGCGGGCGCATGAGGCGAAGACGGCCGCCGACTGGACCGCGTTCTTCCGCCACTACAAGGCCGAGATGAAAGCGCCCGATGCCGCCCATGCACTGGACCTGCTTGCCGCACTGTCGCAGCACAACGACATCAGCGTGGGGTGCTACTGCGAGGATGAGGCGCACTGCCATCGCAGGGCTTTGCGCGAGCTGCTGGTGGCGCGCGGGGCGACGCTGGCGGAGTGATGATTGCAGGGTTGCCGGCCAGCGGCCGGCACTACCCGTGGATGACCGCTTGGGTACACCGCCCAGGCAATTTCAGTTGCAGGCCTTGCCTTCCATCTGCAGCTGCGCGGCGAACATCGTCACCTGCGGAATCTGGCCGGCAGCGGCCTGCTTCTTCGCTTCCTCCAGATAGATGCGCGACTGGCCCTGACCGTCCAGCTCGACCTTGTTGGTCGACGGCAGGCGCCACACGCGCACCACGGCCTGCTGTGCCGGGCATGCGGCGCTGGGCACGCGGATCACATCATTGAGCTTCCAGCCCTTGTCGGCACTTGGCTGCGCCTTGGCGTAGTCGACGAAGCGCGCGCGCGGCTGGCATTGTTCGCTCGTACGCACCGCGGAGAAGCGGTACGGCTCGGCCGCCTGCCCGGTGAAGGCGCCTTCCAGGCGCGCACAGGCCTCGGGGATCTGCCGCAGCGTATGCACCGCGCCTACCGCCTGCGGAGCACCCACGGCGCGCTGTAGCTCCGGGGTTTCCGCGGCGAGTGCTGGTACAGCCGGGACCAGGGCGGCAAGCATCAACAGGGACAGGCGCATGGGAGATCTCCTTCAGGACTGAGCGCAGGCTTGCAGAGCTTGGCTTAACGGGGTGCAAAGGCCTGTGACTCTCGTGCCCCATGGCCCGGCGGCAGGGCCCGCGCGCATGGCGATGCCTTCCACCCTGAGGGCACCCACAGGATCAGGAGGCGCGGCTCGCAGAAGCCAGTTGAGCACGGCTCGACTCTACAAGTGGCGGCACGCATACTGCGGGCACCAGGGAATGCTGAACACCGCCATACGTCGGACGACCGCCAAGGTCGGTACGGGTTGGTTCCAGGCTGCAGCCCGTCGTCCCCCTCGTGGTGCCGTTCATCGCCACTGGATGCCTACATCCATTCTGCGGAGGGGTCTAATGCTGGAACGTCACGGGCTGTCACTGGCGCTGGGCTGCGCCATTCTCGCGATCCTGTTCGGAATCGTCTCGGCGCGCTGGATCCTGCGCCAACCCACCGGCAATGAACGCATGATCGCGATCGCCACGGCGATCCAGGAAGGTGCGCGTGCCTATCTCAACCGCCAGTACCTGACCATCGGCGTGGCCGGTGTGGTGCTGTTCGTGCTGGTCGGTGTGTTCCTCAGCTGGTACACCGCGATCGGCTTCGCGGTCGGCGCGGTACTGTCCGGCGCGGCCGGCTACATCGGCATGAACGTGTCGGTACGCGCCAACGTGCGCACTGCCGAAGCTGCACGCCACGGCATCAGCGCCGCAATGGACGTCGCCTTCCGCGGCGGCGCCATCACCGGCATGCTGGTGGTCGGCCTCGGCCTGCTGGGCGTGGCCGGTTACTACGCGCTGCTGCTGCGCATGGGCCTGCCGATGGAACAGGCGCTGCATGCGCTGGTCGGCCTGGCCTTCGGCTCGTCGCTGATCTCGATCTTCGCGCGGCTGGGAGGTGGCATCTTCACCAAGGGTGCCGACGTCGGCGCCGATCTGGTCGGCAAGGTGGAAGCCGGCATTCCCGAGGACGACCCTCGCAACCCGGCGGTGATCGCGGACAACGTGGGTGACAATGTGGGCGACTGCGCCGGCATGGCCGCCGATCTGTTCGAAACCTACGCGGTGACCGTCATCGCAACGATGCTGCTGGGCAGCCTGATGCTGGCCGAGGCAGGCGCCAATGCGGTGCTGTATCCGCTGGTGCTGGGCGGCGTATCGATCATCGCCTCGATCATCGGCGCGCTGTTCGTGAAAGTGAAGCCTGGCGGCTCGATCATGGGCGCGCTGTACAAGGGCGTGATCGTCTCCGGCGTGCTGGCCGCCATCGCCTTCTACCCGATCACTACCGGCCTGATGGGTGACAACGTACATGGGCCGATGGCCCTGTACGGCTGCGCGTTGATCGGCCTGGTCCTGACCGGGCTGATCGTGTGGATCACCGAGTATTACACCGGCACCCAGTACAAGCCGGTGCAGCACGTGGCGCAGGCCTCGACCACCGGCCACGGCACCAACATCATCGCCGGCCTCGGCATCTCGATGAAGTCCACCGCGCTGCCGGTGGTGGCCGTGTGTGCGGCGATCTGGGGCGCGTTCGCGCTGGGCGGGCTGTACGGCATCGCCATCGCCGCCACCGCGATGCTGTCGATGGCCGGCATGATCGTCGCTCTCGATGCCTACGGGCCGATCACCGACAACGCCGGTGGGATTGCCGAGATGGCCGAGCTGCCCTCGGAGATCCGCGACATCACCGATCCACTGGATGCGGTGGGCAACACCACCAAGGCGGTGACCAAGGGCTATGCGATCGGTTCGGCCGCACTGGCCGCATTGGTGCTGTTCGCCGACTACACGCACAACCTGCAGGCTGCACATCCCGGGCAGGAATTCCGCTTCGACCTCAGCGACCACACGGTGATCATCGGCCTGCTGATCGGCGGCCTGATTCCCTACCTGTTCGGTGCGATGGCGATGGAAGCGGTCGGCCGCGCGGCGGGTGCGGTGGTGGAGGAAGTACGTCGCCAGTTCCGCGAGATCCCCGGCATCATGCAGGGCACCGGCAAGCCGCAGTACGACAAGGCGGTGGACATGCTGACCCGCTCGGCGATCCGCGAAATGATCGTGCCCTCGCTGCTGCCGGTGGCGGTGCCGGTGGTGGTCGGCCTGCTGCTGGGGCCACGCGCACTGGGTGGCCTGCTGATCGGCACGATCGTGACCGGCCTGTTCGTGGCCATTTCGATGACCACCGGCGGTGGCGTCTGGGACAACGCCAAGAAGTACATCGAAGATGGCCACTTCGGCGCCAAGGGCAGCGAGGCGCACAAGGCTGCGGTGACCGGCGATACCGTCGGTGACCCGTACAAGGACACGGCCGGCCCGGCGATCAATCCGCTGATCAAGATCATCAACATCGTCGCGCTGCTGCTGGTGCCGCTGTTGTAGATCCACGCCATGCGTGGATGACGGCCTCGATGGGGTCAGAGCCCTTTCCTAAGGAAAGGGATCCGACCCCACCGTCAATCACCGCCCGCGCAGGAAGAACGACACCGGCACCATCACGTCCACCGGGTCGCCGGCCACTTCGGCCGGCGGCGCCGGTACCGGGCTGGCGCGCTGCACGGTGTCCAGCGTCTCCTGGTCAAGCAGCGCGAAGCCACTGCTGCGGCCCAGCTTCAACCCCGAGACCGCGCCATCGCGGGCCACGGCAAAGCGCACGTAGACCACGCCCTGCTGGCGCAGCCGCTCGGCCTGGCGCGGATAGCGGCGATGCTTCTGCAGGTGCCCCAGCAGGCGACCTTCCCAGCTTGCCTCGGCGCGACTGCGCTCACCCGCCGTGGTCTGCGGTGCGGTGTAGCGCGCGGCGGCGTCAGCGGCCACCTGTGGCGGTGCGCTGGTCTGCGCGACATTGGCGTCGGCGACATCCGGCGAGGGCGTCGGCTCCGGTGTACGCGGCGGTGGCAGGTCACCCTGCGGCTGCACCGGCGCCTTCGGTTGCTCGTGCAGGGCCGGCTTCGGCGCCTGCCGCTGCTGTTGCTGCTGCAGTGGACCGGTGGCGACCTCGCGCGGCGGCACCGGCGGTGCCTGCACCATCGGTGCCAGTTCCAGCATCAGCGCGGCGGGCGGCGCCGTCGCAGCCAGTACCGGTGCGCGCGTCGCCCACCAGCAGGCCGCGCCAATCAGCAGCGCGTGCACCAGCAGCACGATCGCCAGGCTGGTCGCCCAGCGCCGCAGTCCACTCATCGCGCACCCTGCTCAACGCCGACCAGCGCCACCTTCAGGTAACCGGCCGCACGCAGCGCATCCAGCGTGGCCATGAGTTCGCCGTAGGGCACGTGGGTATCGGCACGCAGGAAGATGCGCTGCGCGGTGTCGCCGTGGGAGGCCGCCTGCAATGCAGCGGCCAGCCCGTCACGCGCCACCGCCTGCTCGCCCACGCGCAGCGACAGATCGGCCTGCACGGTCACATACACCGGCGCCTGTTCGGGCGGCGTGGCACTGGCGCTGCTGGCCGGCAGCTGCACCGGCACTGATACGGTGGCCAGCGGTGCGGCTACCATGAAGATGATCAGCAGCACCAGCATTACGTCGATGAAGGGCGTGACGTTGATCTCGTGTGCTTCTTCCGGTGCGTCGTCGCGGTCGGACGCGGTCCTGATCGCCATCGTCGCGCCTCAGTGCACCGCGCGCAGCGGTGCCGCTGCGGTACGCGGCACGGCACGATCAAGATCGCGCGAGACCAGCTGCTGCACGGCCGCCGACAGATCGCCGAGCAGGCCCCGCAGGCCGGCCAGCACGCGGCTGAAATGGTTGTAGACCAGTACCGCGGGAATCGCCGCGACCAGGCCGAGTGCGGTCGCCAGCAGGGCCTCGGCGATGCCGGGCGCAACCACCGCCAGGTTGGTGGTGTTGCTGTGTGCGATGCCGATGAAACTGTTCATGATGCCCCACACCGTGCCGAACAGGCCGACGAAGGGCGCCACCGCGCCGATGCTGGCGAGCACACCGATGCCGCGCCGCTGCACGCGCGCGGTCTCCAGCTCGATGCGGTCCAGGCGCGAGGCGATGCGCTCCTTGATGCCGTCGCGACTATCCAGATCCTGCGACAGACGCAGTTCGGTGCGGGCGGCGTCCAGCATCGCCAGCGCGATGCCCTGCTGCAGACTTGCCTCTTCGCTCTGCGGCGGCAGCTGTGCGGACTGCAGCAACAGCGCGCGCGCCGCGCGCAGCTGCCGGGCCTGGCGGGCCAGCTCCCAGCCCTTGGCCAGCAGCACGGTCCAGGTGGCCAGCGACGCCAGTGCCAGCGCGATCATCACGGCCTTCACCACCACGTCGGCGGCCAGGTACATGCCCCATGGGGTCAATGCGGGGGCGGCCACGGGGGCCAGGTCAGCAGGCAGCATCGTCTCGGTTTCCATCAGCATCAGGGGTCGCTGCGCGACGACGGGCCGCGCGCGGATCATTGGCGTCGTCCACTTCCACGACCGGATGGGACTCCAGCCGGGGGGCCGGTCGGCTCAGCACGTAGCCGGCGCTGACCGCGAAGAACAGGCCCACGCCCAACAGCAGGCGCCAGGACGGGTGCGCGCCCCAGCAGAACAGGGCAAAGCCCAGCGCCATGCCGGCACTGGCAAACGCCTTGCCCTTGCGCGATACCGCGCCCTGCTCGCGCCACAACCGCAGCGACGGGCCGTAGCGCGGATGCGCCAACAGGCGCTGCTCGAACTTCGGCGAGCTGCGCGCGAAGCAGCCCATGGCCAGGATCAGGAAGATGGTGGTCGGCATCACCGGCAGCAACGCGCCGATCACCCCGAGCCCGACCATCAGCCAGCCCAGCGCGAACCAGAGCCAGCGCATCAGCGCTGCACCTGTGGGCGCACGCCGTGCATCAGGCGAATTCCACTTCGACGTGGCCGTGCACGCTGCGGAACGCGGCGTCGGCCGCATCGATTACCTGCTGCTCCTGCTCGACACTCAGCGGTACCGCGTCCAGCGCCGCGGTGAACTCACGCCAGTGGCGCGCCGCGCCATCGGGATGCGCGGCCAAGTGGCGGGCGCCAAAATCACGGTCCAGGCCGAGCTTGGCAGCCATCTTGTACAGAATGGTGCCGCCCAGGTTGGAGCCTTCAGCCACGTACAGCCACCCCAACGCGGCGGGCAGTTCCAGATCGGACGGCAACGCCGCGATGTCAGCCCCCGGCAGGGTCTGCTCCAGGTCCTGCAGGTCGCGCGCGACCTGGGTCAGGCGGCGGCGCTCGCCCAGGTCCGGCAGCAGTGCGTCCAGCGCAGGGTTGGCATACAGCGCATCGATGCTGCGGTGGAAGCGATACTGCACGCGCAGGAAACGGGCGAAATTGCTGCGGTCGGCGAAGATGTCGCCGGCCATGATGCGCTTGTCCAGGGCACCGTGGCTGTCGCGGGTGGCGGCCTTGAGCCGCAGGCTGCGGCTTTCTTCAGGGGCGATGTGTGCGTTCATGGGGGAATGCCAAGGGGGTCGTCGTGCTGTAGACGTCTGCCACGGGGCTTTCCCCAAGGCCGTCTACACCGATAATGGGCCATCCCCTTGTCCATCCGGAACCGACGATGATCACCACCGAACCGCGCATGACCAACCTGTTCCTGCAGCTGGGCCTGGATGCCAGCGCAGAGGGCATCGCCCGCTTCATCCGCGAACACCAGCTGGCCACCGATGTCGAAGTGGTCGAGGCGCCCTACTGGAACGATGCCCAACGCCAGTTCCTGTCTGAAACGCTGCAGGCCGATGCGGCATGGAGCACCGTGGTGGATGAGCTGAACGAGTCGCTGCACGAAGATGCGGTAAAGGCTTCGAGCGGGCTGTAAATAGACGCCGGGCATGGCCCGGCGCTGTCGATTGCACGGCAGAAGCGGTGCGGACCAAGGTCCGCGCCCACCGAGGGCGGTTGGGGCTCGCTGGGGTCAGAGCCCTTTCCGCAGGAAAGGGATCCGACCCCACCACTCATCCGCGACCGATCAGTACTTCCAGGTCAACGCCAGTCGCGCGGTGCGGCCCGGGGCTGGCATCACGCCCAGGGCCAGCGGGTCCAGGTAGTAGCGGTCGGTCAGGTTGTCCACGCCGGCTTCCACCGACAGCTGGTCGTTGAAGCTCCAGCTGGCGAACAGATCCACCAGCGTGGTTGGCCGGTACAGCTGCTGGATCGCCGACAAGCCCACGTTCCAGTCCTTGTCCAGCTTGCTGATCGGGCCGGCGTTGTGGACCACGCGGGTGCCGAAGGTCAGGCGCTCGTCGAACAGGCGCGAGCCCAGGGTCAGGTTGACCATGTAGCGCGGCGGGTTCTGGGTATTGGTGTACGAGCCCTCGAAGCCGCCGTCCACGCAGTCGGGCGTGTTGGCCAGCTCGCCGTTCCTGCGCTGCGCCCCATAGGCACGGCGCTCGGCGGCGATGTCCGGCGCGCAGGTCTTGGCCTTGAAGTAATAGTGCGCGGACAGATCGGCAAATACCTTGCCGCTGTCATAGCTGGACTGGAACTCCATGCCCGAGACCTTGAACTGGTCGACGTTGCGGATCAGGCCCGCCGACAGCGTGCGGTAGTCACGGGTGATCAGGTCGTCGATGCGGGTATCGAAGTACGCCAGCTTCAGCGCCAGGCGATCGCCGGCGGTGAACAGGTCATAGCGGAGGGTGCTTGCACCGATTTCCCAGCTGCGCGCGCGCTCCGGCTTCAGCTCGCCCACCGGCTTGGCGGCGGTGAACAGGCCCAGCGTGGTCTCGAACAGGCTCGGCAGCTTGGTGCCTTCGGCATACTTCACGTAGACCAGGGTGTCTTCGCTGAAGCGGTAGGCCACGCTGGCAGTCGGCGAGAACGCGGTGTCACGACGGCGGATCGGCTGCGACCAGGTCCAGCTGACCGGCACTTCCAGGTCCTGCGCCTTGCCGGCGTCGTAGAAGTTCCAGCCACCGATGTCGCCCACCGTGCCCTTCTTGTACGGTGAGGCCAGCAGCGATTCCTGGGTGAAGTTGCCGTTGGCATCCGGATACCAGTTCAGCAGCGCGATGCGCTTGGCCCGCCACGACGGCAGCGCCGGGTTGCCATTGAGCAGTTCGGTGTAGCGGTACTGGCCCTGCACTTCATAGGCATCGGGCGTGGCCAGGCGGTTGCGGTCATGCACATCCACGCGGTTCCAGCGGCCGCCGGCCAGCAGTTCCCAATGCTCATCGGGCTGCCACTTCAGCGAGGCCACGGCGCTGTATTCCTTGCGCTCGGCGTTGCGCAGGAAACGGTTGTTGACCAGATCGTCGTGCATGACCGGCCCCGAGCTGCCCGGTGCGATGTCTTCGTCACTGTAGGACAGGCCGTAGTCGAGGGTGAACGCGCCAGCACGTGTGTCGAACTTCGAGGTGTTGCTGGCATCCAGTCCGAAGCGCTTCTGTCGCAGCGGATTGCGGTAGGCATCCTTGTAGCCGGGGTCGCCACTGAAGCTGGGCGCGTCGTACCACTCGGTACGACGATCGAAATACCACGGGGTGATGCCGGTCAGGCTGTTGTACATCACGCTGTCGGTGTCGGTGTACGCGGCATTGACGCGCAGGTCGACCAGCTCGCTGTCCGGGTTGAAGCGATAGCGCAGGGTGTAGCTGTCCATGTCGACGTGGCCCGGATCCCATTGCGGAATGCGGTCGCGATCGACGCGGATGATCTGCGAGGCCATGATCTCGCCGGCGGTGCCTTCGTAGCGGCGGTAGCCCGCTTCCAGGGTCTGTGCATCGTCGATACGCCAGGTGCCCTTGAGCAGCGCCGACTTCGAGCGCGACGAGGTGTTGAACACTTCGGTACGCGGCGGATTCAGCGGTGCCAGCGTGCGACGGGTCTGTGGGAAATCATCGTAACCGTGCTTGCCGGAGAAGTAGTTGCCATTGTCGCGGTAGGCGTAGGCGGCGACCAGATCGAAGCGATCCCAGTGTCCCGCAGCGGCCACGTTGAAGAACTGGCTGCCGGTGGCGCTGCGATCGTTGCGCGGCGCGGCACTGTAGGAAGGCAGGTTGTTGGCGCTGTTGTTGGCCAGGCCGCCACGCACGCGCACGCCGAAGTCGCGCTCTTCGCGCAGCACGTCGCCGATCTTCAGCGTCTCCATCTCGACCACGCCGCCGATGCCGCCAGAGGCGTTGGCCTGCAGGCTCGGGCCCTTGGTGATGGTCAGGCTGGAGATCAGGTCCGGGTCGAGGTAGGTACGCTGCGATTGACCGGCATAGCCACGGTAGGTATCCATGCTGGACTGGCCACCGTCGATGATCACCGGCACGCGGCCCTGGCCCTGGATGCCGCGGATGTTGACGTCGAAGCCATTGCCAACGCGTGGGTCACCGGCAGTGACGCCGGCCACGCCCTTGACGATGTCGCCGTTGGACGTACCGCGGAAACGCTCCAGGTGCGTGCGGTTGAGCGTGGTGGTGGAACCGACGCTGCGATAGCTGTCGAGCAGGCGCGCCTCGTCGCTGGTCGCGCCACTGTCGACGCGGTCGCCGGCCACGCTGAGCGTGTCGGTGACGATCACGCCGCTGTCGGCCTGCGCCGGCGTCGCCGCTTCCAGCGCGACTGCATCTGCGCTGACCCGGCGCACCGCCAGGCCACTGCCCTGCAGCAGCTGCTGCAGCGCCTCGTTGGCCGGCAGGCTGCCATTGACCGCACGCGAGCTCACCCCGTGGGCCAGGATGGCCGGATACACGACCTGCACGCCGGACTGGCGCATGTAGCTGCGCAGCGCCTCGTCCAGGGGCTGCGCCGGAATGTCGAAGCGCTGTACGGCGGCGTGATCGCCACGGGCGTTCTGTGCCAGCGCGGATGGCGTGGCACTGGCCAGGCCGGCAGCCAGCAATGCAATGCACAGGCGGGACGGGCGCGGCGCGCGGCCCGGACGGTGGGAGTCGAACATGGGGAACCTGTCAGGTAATCGGTGCCGCAGGCGCGGCGTCATCCGCAACACAGGCGGACACGGCGACGTACGTGGCGGCGGCGGGTACGTTCGCGGGGTAAGACGGTTGGGCGCGCGGCAACCCCAAGGGCGATTTGCGGCCGCAGAGGGTGCCGACCGTTTGCCGGCACATCGGAAACATCATCCACGCATGGCGTGGATCTACTGATGGATGATGGCGACGCCGAGCGGCAGGCGGGTGACCTGCAGACCTGCCGTCGCCGCCAACGCGTCCAGCGCCTGTTCCGGGCGATCGATGCGTAGCGCCGCACTGATCGCCGGCAGTCGCGACAGATCACCGCGCACGAACGTCGGGCCGGCACGATAGCACCCCACCCATTGCACGGCGTCGGCGACGCTGGCCTGCTCCAGCAGCAGCTCGCCCTGGCGCCACGCGCCCACGCTGTCGGCCGCCACATCCTGCAGGCGCGTCACGCCGTTGCGCTCGCCATAGACGGCACGCTGGCCCGCCTGCAGGTAGGTCCAGCCACCGTCGGCCGGGCTGGCCACACGCACCCTGCCTTGCCCGACCTGGGTTTCCACCCGGTCATCGCCACGCGCGACGGTGAACGCGGTCGAGATGTCCTCAACCACGCCATTGCCGGCACGCACGCTGAAACGCCGCTGCGCATCCGGGCTGACCTCGAACCAGACGCGCCCGCGCAGCAGCTCGACCTCGCGTGCGTGCGCATCGAAGCGCACGGTGATCGCGCTGTCCGCATCCAGCACTGCGCGGCTGCCATCGGGCAGCGTTACGTTCTGCACGACGTGCGAGCTGCGATGGTCGGCCTGCAGCCGCAACCAGGCCTCCGGCCATGCCACCAGCATCGCCAGCACAGCTGCAGCGGCCATCGCCCAGCGCATTCGATGCGGGCGGCGGCGTTCGGCACACCGGGCCAGCGGGCGTGGCCCGACACTGCGCCACAGCGTGCGCTCGTGCTCGAAGGCCCGGCGGTGCCCCGGCTCTGCCAGCCAGCGCTCGAACTCGTGCATGCGTCCCTCGCCGATGTCACCCGAGGCCAGCCACGCAATCCAGCCCCGGGCCTGTTCGGCCAGGGCATCGTCATTGGCGGCGGGCAGCGTGTTCGGCGGGCTCATCGGCTGGCGGACAGGCGCATTCAAGCGCGGGCGGGGGAACTAGACCGCATCTGCGGTCCAGTGATCAAGACGTTTCAGCGAGGGCCAGCCCCAAGCCGGGGCGATCATCGGCCGCTGCGCGCCCAGGCCAGGCGTTGCAACGCGGTGCGCACATGGTTCTCGACGGTGGTCACCGACACCCCGAGGCGGCGGGCAATCTCGGCCTGGGTCAGGCCCTGCAGGCGGTTGAGCCGGAAGATGGTGCGGGTCGGCTCCGGCAGGTGTCCGGCCGCATCCAGCACACGCTGCAGCTCGTCCTGGGCCATGGCCTGTTCCTCGGTCGAGATGACCTCGTCCGCTCCCCACAGGTAGTGGTCGGCCAGCAGGCGGTTGCGCCGGGTCGATTCGCGGCCATGGTCGGTGGCCAGGTTGGCGGCCAGCCGGTACAGGTAGGCACGCGGATTGTCGATGGCCTGGCTGTCATCGACACCACGCGCCTTGAACCACACCGCCTGGATCACGTCCTCGGCGCCGTTGTCGCCCCCCAGGATGCGTTGCACCCGGCGCAGCAGCGCAGGCCGCTCGCGGATCAGCAGTTCGGTGAGGGAGGCGGCATTGGAGGACATGCGCGGAACCGGGACGACAGACGGAAGGCGCCGCGCATGCTACTCCGTTAATGAGAATCAGTCACGTTCGCATCAATGGATGCACCCGGTCAGCCCGTCATAGACGCTCTGCGAGGTCCCCGGCAACGGGTCATGCAGTGGATTGCGGGCGGCGAGCGCGGCATGGAAGGCCTCCACCGGTGTGCCAGGCTCCAGCGGCAGGCGGCACAGCCAGGTCGGTTGCCGGGCGACGATCGCACCGTCATGCCGCGACACAGCCAGGTCACTGGCGGCAAATGCCCACAGGCACTCATGCACCGTGCCGCGCATCGCGTCCACCGAGCAGCGCAGGCGCAGGGCGCGGATATCGCTGTACTCGCCTTCGCAGAAGGTATCGCCGCAGATCGCGTCGAACCCGTACTGCAGACGTCCCTCCAGGGCAAAGAAGCGGTCCCAGTTGGCTTCCTGCCGCGGGTAGTCGATCAGGTCGACGTAAGGAGAGGCCTGGGCCAACGGCGCAACCAGCAGCATGCAGAACAGGGCGAACGGCAGGGCAGACACTTTCATCGGCGGACTCCTTGGCAAGGTCGATCCAGCCTGCGCCCCCGCACCGGCCGGCCCTATCAGCCAACCCCGGCCTGCCGCGTGGGCGGTCAGCCCCTCCCTCTGCACAGCGCCCGGCAAAGGCATAAAATGGGGGGCTATCCGTCTATATCCCCCACCTGGAGCACGACCATGGGTCTGGAACTCGTCTCGCCCGGCAAGAACCCGCCGGAAGAAATCAACGTCATCATCGAGATCCCGAAGGACTCGGAGCCGGTGAAGTACGAAGTGGACAAGGAAACCGGCGCGATCTTCGTCGACCGCATCCTGTCCACCCCGATGCGTTACCCCTGCAACTACGGCTACGTGCCGAGCACCCTGTGCGGCGACGGCGATCCGGCCGACGTGCTGGTGGTGCTGCCGCTGCCGCTGGTGCCGGGCTCGGTCGTGCGCTGCCGTCCGGTCGGCGTGCTGAAGATGAGCGATGAGGCGGGCAGCGACGAGAAGATCCTGGCCGTGCCGGTCTCGAAGATCTTCAGTGGCTACGCCCACGTTGAAGACATCGCCCAGGTTTCGAGCCACTGGCTGGAGCGCATCGGCCACTTCTTCGAGCACTACAAGGACCTCGAGAAGGGTAAGTGGGTCAAGCTGGACGGTTGGGGCGGCGCCGCTGAGGCCAAGCAGATCCTGATCGAGGCGCACCAGCGCCACCTCGACAGCAAGGCCTGAGCCTGAACCGGATCGCTCCGGCGGTACCCTGCCGGAGCGATGCGGGTCACGTTTCATGATGACGGCACATCACTCTTGCTGCCGTATTAGGTAAATTGCGTCACTTCACACGTCATCGACATCCATCGTCGAGACAGCCAGGGGAATGTGTCGTGCGTATTCTGCTTGTTGGGGATGCAGCCAGCCTGCCGGCTGAGCTGACCGAATTCATTGCCGATCTTGGGGAAGACTGGCAGCCGCTGACCGCCACCGATGGCCAGACCGCGATGACCGCGGTTGCCACCCAGGGCGTGGACGCGGTGATTGTCTGCCCGCAGCTGCCGGACCTCAATGCCACCACGCTGCTCGGCCAGATCAGGACCCTGCGTCCGGAAACCATCCGCATCGCGCTGGTGGACGCACAGCATGGCAACCGGCCGCCGCCGGCACGCCTGATCGGTGTCGCTCACCGTTTCCTGCCGTTGCCACTGGCACCGGAAGTACTGCTGGAAGCGCTGACCAGCCTGGAAGAGCTGCGCGAAGTGCTGGACAGCCCGCGCCTGCGCGATGCCATCGGCCGCATCGAGAAACTGCCGTCGCCGCCGCACCTGTACTTGAGCCTGACCCAGGCGCTGGAGCATGACGACGACGCCGACAGCGCCGACGTGGCCAAGCTGGTGGCCGCCGATCCGGCCATCGCCGCCAAGGTGCTGCAGTTGTCGAACTCGGCGTTCTTCAGCCAGGGCCGCACCATTGCCGACCTGCGTACTGCAGTCACCCGGCTGGGCCTGGCCACGCTGCGTGACCTGGTGCTGGCCAGTGAAGTGTTCTCGGCGCCGACGCTGTCGACTGCCGAACGCAACTCGCTGCAGCAGCGCGCCCTGCTCGCCTCGCGCCTGGCCGCACGCCTGCTGCCCGAATCCAGTGCCGAACTGGGCGCAACCGCGGCACTGCTGGCCGACATCGGCCTGCTGCTGCCCGGCGTACGCAACGAGCGCACCGAGCCGTCGCTGGCCGGTGATACCCGCCCGGGCCATGCCGAAGCCGGTGCCTATCTGCTGGGGCTGTGGGGCCTGCCGATGCCGATCATCGAAGCGGTGGCATTCCACCTGCAGCCGCAGCGCGCCAACACCCGCAGCTTCTGGGTGACCGGTGCGGTGCACGTGGCCCTGGCGCTGGTCAACGGCGACCCGGTGGATGAGGACTATCTGCAGCGCGCGGGCGTGCTCAACAAACTGCCGCAGTGGCGTGAACATGCCAACAGCCTGATGGGGCTTACGCCGAGCGAAGCCTGAGTTCCACCGGCAATCCACACGATGAAGGCGCGTCCGCAGGGACGCGCCTTCGTTGCGTCAGGGCTGCGCGCAGTGGTCGTACACGCAGCGCTCGAACAGGAACTGGCAGTACGCCGCATCCTCACCGGCCTTGATGCAGTTGCTGCGCACCTCCGCGCAATAACGGCCATTGGCACACACCAGCGGACCGGCCGACACACTGCCGGCCAGGCTCAGGACGGCGAGAACTGCAGCAGCAAACATACGTGGCATCGCGTTGTTCATTTCGCGCTCTCCCTGGTCCGGAATGGACCTCTGCGAACCTACCAGCGGTCCAGTTGCGACAAGCGTGACCTTTGTCGCTGAACTGCCCGATTCAGAATTTCCCGACCCGGCTCTGCCAAACGCAAAGAGGGCGGGCCTTGCGGCCCGCCCTCCTCGTCTTGCCTTCAGGCTTCGATGGATCAGAAGCGCTGGTTGTACTGGATGAACAGGAAGCGGTCGTAATCCAGCATCGGGTCCAGCTGCACGGCACTGGCGTTGGTCACCGCGTAGGTGATCGGCGGGGTCTTGCCGAACACGTTGCGGGCACCGACGGTCACGCTGCCGTTCCACGGGGCCTGCCAGGTGGCCGAGATGTCGTGATAGACGATCGCGCCCTTCTTGTTGGCACCCAGGCCACCGCTCCAGCCACCGTTCTCGGTGTAGTAATCCGGCTGGTTGCACTCCAGGCCATTTTCCTGGTCGTAGCAGAAGTCGCGGAAGCCGCCGTAGTAACGCATGGTCCAGGTGGCCGACAGGTCGCCCTTGGTCCAGGTGCTGGCCAGGGTGCCGCGGACACGCGGGTAGTTCCAGTAGCCTGCGTAGTCATCCCATGCAGCACCCTTGGTGGCCTGCTGACGGAAGCTGGTCAGGTAGTTGGTGTCCAGGTTGAACGACAGGGTACCGAAGCTGTATTCCGGCATGCGGTAGCGGACGCCGAAGTTGTAGCCTTCGGTTTCCAGCGACCCCAGGTTCGCGTTGCCGCGGCTCAGGCCGGTGACCTGCTGGCCGTTGGCGACGTCGCCACGGCTGTACTGGTCACAGAAGGCCTGCACACCGTTCTGGTAGCACTGGTTCAGCACGTAGTTCGCCGACAGCGCGGTGATCACGTTGTCGACAGTGATCTTGTACCAGTCCAGCGAGACGTTCAGGCCGCTGACGAAGCTCGGGCTCCAGACCAGGCCCGCGGTGCGGGTCTTGCTGGTTTCCGGCTGCAGCTTGTCGTTGCCCACACCCGAGTTGAACGGGTTGTTACCCTGGGTGTCACGGGCACTGATCGGACGACCGGCAGCGTCGGTCTGACGGAAGTCGGACGCCAGGCCTTCAGCACCGCAACGGGCTGCAACGGCCGGGTTGCTGCGCTGGCCGAACACGGCATCACACGGATCGGTGAACTTGTCGAAGGTCTGCGAACCACCACCGAACGTGTCGTCCAGGGTCGGGGCACGGAAGCCCTCGCCGTAGGTCGCACGCACCAGCAGGTCGTCGATCGGCTTCCAGGTCACGCTGAACTTGCTGTTGACCGTGTTGCCGAACTTGTCGTAGTCCGAGTAGCGGCTGGCGATATCCAGCGACAGCTCCTTGGCACCCGGCAGGTCACGCAGCAGCGGCACCATCAGTTCCAGGTAGAACTCGTTGGTCTTGTACTTGCCTTCGGTCGGCTGCGCGGCCAGCTCGGTGGTGTAACCCGAGGAGGACAGTGCGTCCGGGTGATCGTAGCCCGACACTTCGCGATGCTCGTAACCGGCAGCGAAGGCGAACTCGCCCGCATCGCCCGGCATGTCGAACAGCGAACCGGTGATGTTGGCGAAGTACTGCTTGCTCTTGCTCTGGCCGGTCGAGTTCAGCAGGGTGTTGATGTACTTCAGCGCATCCGGGGTCGCGGCGCTGGCGCCACCCAGCAGGTCGAACGGAACGCAGCTGCCCGGGCTGGTGCCCAGCGCGATCGGGTTGGCAGCGGTGCCGCACTGGGCGACGCCGTTGGCGTTGATGAACGACGGGCCGAGGGCGTTCTTCAGGGCCAGCAGGTTGATGTTGCCCGAGCTGGTCTGGGTCACGTCGAACTGGTTGTAGTTGATGCCCACATCCCAGTCGAACGGACGGTTGTTGAAGTCGAAGTTGCCTTCCAGGGCCGCGTCGAAGTGCAGCGACTTGACGTTGTTCTGGGTGATGCGCGGCAGTTCGAAGATACGACGGCCCCAGCCACCGATGTCAACGCCGGCGCCCGGGTTGGCCCAGTTGCCCAGCGGGTTGTAGATGCTGTCCTTGCTGATCGCCACCGGGAACTGCGGCTGCGAGGTGCCGGTCAGCGGGTAGCCGGCGATCTGGCGCTTGGAATCGCGCTCGGAGTACATCGCCGTCGACTTCAGACGCAGGTTGTCGTTGATGTCGTAGCTGGCCGAGGTGAACATGGTCTTCGACTCAGCGCCCTGGTTCAGCATCATCTGCTGCGAGGCGTTGTAGTAGTCGTCCAGACCAATCAGGTGGTAGTTGTTGAAGTTGTTCGACGGCTGGCCAACGCCGACCGGGGTGTCCCAGGAACCGGTGTGGTTGACCACCCAGGTGTTCGGGACCCACTTGCCAGCCTTGTTGTATTCGCCAGCACCGGCGGTGCCTTCGGCACGCGGATCGGTGAAACGACCCCACGGGCCAGCCGGGCTCAGACCGTCTTCCTTGTGGCCCTGGCCATAGGAGTACTTGGTCAGGCCACGATCCTTGGCCCACACCGGATCTTCCTTGATGTAGTTCGCGCCGAACACGATCGAGGAGCGCTCGCCGCTGGCACCCAGGGTCAGGCTGTACTGGGTCTTGGAACCGTCGCCGTGGCTGTTCTGGCCATAGTAGGCACTGGCCTCGGCGCCATCGAAGTTCTTGCGCAGGATGATGTTGACCACGCCGGAGATGGCGTCGGAACCGTAGATCGCCGAGGCGCCGTCCTTCAGGACTTCAATGCGCTCGATCAGCGAGGTCGGGATGGTCGACATGTCGGTGAAGCCGGCCAGGCTGGTGCTCCAGCGCTTGCCGTTGACCAGCACCAGCGTGCGCTGCTCACCCAGGTTGTACAGGCTGACGTACTGGCCGCCCTGTTCCGGGTTGGACGCCAGCACGGCCGCCTTGCTGAAGGTCTGGGTGCCTGCCACGGACAGGTTCTGCAGCAGGTCGCCGACGCTGACCAGGCCCGAACGCTGGATGTCCTCATGGCTTACGGTGAGGACCGGCTGGGAGGTTTCCACATCCACCGAGCGGATGCGGGAGCCGGTGACTTCCAGGCGATCAAGGGTGGTCGGGGCACTGGCTTCCTGTGCGGAAGCAAATGCCGGTGCCAGCGCCAGCGCGATGCCGGCGGGCAGCAGGCCCAGCCGCACGGCAGGGGTGCGAACGTTCATCAATCTCTCCAAGGTACGTGTTAGTAGCGTGTTAAAACGCTCCAGCACGTTACGATTGCGTTGCGATGCTGTATTTGCGCGACCCAACCGTAGACTTTGCAGAGTGTGGCGGGAGCAAGCCGCCGTTTTCCCTGAACCGGGAAGCAGACTGCCCGTAACGGGCGCGGAAGGCCCGCGCGAAGCTGCAGCAGTTGTCGAATCCGCTGGCCGCGGCGACCTCGCCCACCATCATGTCGGTGTCGCGCAGCAGATCGGCGGCCCGCTCCAGGCGCAACCGTGCCGAAAGCGACTGGGGGCTCTCTTCATACAGGCTCTGGAAGGTCTTGGAGAGGTACCAGCTGGAGAAGTTGGTCAGCTCGGCCAGCTCGCCGATCCGCACCACGCGGTGGCTGTTGCCCTCCAGATAGAGACGGGCGCGCTGCATGCGGCCGAACACCTGGCGCTTGCGGCTGCGTGAGCGACCGGGGCAGCGCTGTACGTTGTTGGCCAGGTCACGCTGCAGGCCGGCCAGATGCAACAACAGCGGGCGCAGCGCCTGCGCTGGCAGGCCGCTGTCGAGCGCATCGCGCCACAGGCGCAGGGCAACGCGGGCGTCGCCGCGGCTCATGCGACCACGACCGGCATACAGGCCGCAGTCGGCCATCTCGGACAGCACCCGCATCGCCTCCGCAGTCAGGCTGAGGCCCACGCACAGTCCGTTACGGCCGGCCTGCACCAACGGGCGCGACTCCTTCTCGAAGGCAATCCACTCGCCATGGCGCAGGCGGAAACGCCCTTCCTTGGCTTCCACCCAGGAACTGCCCCGCACCTGCAGCCAGACAGTGAAGCTTGACCCTGCCGTTTGCAGGCTGCCGAGCCGGGCCACGCCCATGCAGGTCGGCGCGAGATCGTCGAGCGCCTTGTCGAGGGAGACGGTTTGGCCACGATCGGCCAGCGAGAGTTGACGCATGGGGCACCACGGGTTTGCCTGATACAGGCTTCCGTTTTGCCTAATCAGGCGTCAGCCCGTCAGGAAAATCCGCCGAGATCGCCACGAATTCGCGGCGAGAACTCCACGAAAAAATCACGAAGAGATATTTTTCTTCAGGATCAATGACTTGAGAAAGGCCGGGAACAGTGCTGGCGTCGACTGGGGCAGCTGCATGACGCCGATGTCGGCACCATCGCTGACCGCCAGGGCGACGTACAGGTCCCGGCCATCGGCGCTGGCACTGATGCCGTTGCCCGCGCTGAGCCGCTGCCGGTCCAGGCAGCGCTCGGGGGCTTCGGTGCCGGCCTGGATATGGATCAAGGTCGTACCGCATTCGGTCGAGTTGCCGAGATAGCCGATGCCACCGGTGCCCGCCACCGTCCAGGTGCGATAGCGCCATCGGCTGGGCCGGTCTTCACTGACCTGCTGCACGCTGGCCGGGGACAGTGCCGCATCCACCGACCACAAGCCGCCGGACGCCAGGCGTGTGAACAGCACGCGGCCATCGCCGCGATCGAAACGCGCCTGGGAGACGCCGTCGATACTGGCCAGGCGGCGCCAGGGGGTCACGCTGCGATCGAACAGGCTCAACCGGGTGCGTTGCTCTGCATCGCGCTCGACTACCAGCAGCTGCTCCGGGGTTGCCCCGTACAGGGCCTGCAGCGGCTGATCCACCGGAACCGGCAGCGGTTGCAGGTGCTCGTCGCGCGGGGCGATCTCGTAGACAACGGTACGCCCATGCTCGTCACGCCCGACCACCAGCAGCTGGCGGCTGTCGGCCGACCAGTCCGGCGCCTGCCGCCCCTCCGGACGCAGGCCCTCGATCGGCCGCAGTGAGTCGGGCCGCTGCATGTCCGCCCACCACAGCGCGAAACTGCCGGAACGATCGGAGGTGAAGACCAGCTGGCGACCGTCGGGCGCCGCCATCGGCTGCCCGTCGCGCCCGCTGGACGCGAACAGCCGCTCGGCGCTGCCGCCGGCCATCGGCACCTTGAACACGCCGAACTGGGCACGGCGGTGAACGAAGGCCAGCACGTCGCCGTGGCGCGACACCGCAGGCCACTGTGCGTCGTCGAGGCCGGCATCACGCAAGGTGCGGCGCTCCACGTCCAGGTAGTACAACCGCACCTCGCTGTCCACGCGCCGGCCGAACACGATGCTGCGCCCATCGCCCAGCCAGGCCCAGCCACGCTGTTCGGCGGATTCGTTGGTCAACTGCTCCAGCTCACCGCCTCCGGCCGGCATCCGCCACAGGTCGCCCATCTGTGGATTGCGCACGAACACCAGCCACTTGCCGTCGGGCGAGTAGCGTGGCGCGTAGTCAAAATCATCCTGATCGACCGCGTAGTCCAACGCCCGCCACTGGCCGCTGGCCAGGTCGAGCACACGGATACCGCGATGGGCATAGCGGCCCACCATGCTGCCAAAGACCAGGCCGCGGCCATCCGGTGTCCAGTCGAAGCTGAGCAGCTCGGTTCCATCGCAACGGGTCGCCTGGCGCACGCCGCCGCCAGTGGCACTGGCGATCAGCACCTGGCAACCGCCGTCGGCTCCAAAGCGGGCAAAAGCGATCTCGCGCCCGTCCGGTGACCAGCTCGGGAAACGGTCACTGGCCCCCTTTGGCGGTAGTGCCAGCTGCCGGGCCGGCGCATTGCCCGAGGTCTGCACCTTGATCACACCACCTCCGGCGCCATCCTCGTTGGCGCCTTCGTAGGCAACCTGGGAGCCGTCCGGCGAAAGTGTGGGATAGGTTTCAAAACCACTGGTAGCGGTGATCAGGCGATAGGGACGCTGCGGGCTGCCGATCACCCGCACGCCGTTCTCGACCGCTGCATCCACCGGTGAACTCGGCTCCGGCCCGCGCCGCAGCAACAATGTGGCCATGACCAGCAGCGCGGCCAGCATCATCACGCCCAGCACCCACAACAGCTGGCGGCGCAGCTGGCGCCAGCCACGCCGGCGTGAAGGCGCTGCCGGCACGGCCAGCGCCGGAATCGTGCCGGCACCGTCCGGCGACGGCATCACATCCGCAACGGCCAGCGCGTCCACTTCCGCCACCGGCTCGAAGTCGTCCAGCGCCTGCACCGGTACCAGCAGCCGATAGCCGCTCTTGGCGATGGTCTCGATGTAGGCCTGGCCATTGTCATCGTCGTTGGCGAACGCCTTGCGCAGCTGGGTGACGGCCTGGGTCAGCACGTCATTGGTCGGCAACGTATCGGGCCAGACCTCGGCAAACAGCTCTTCACGGGTGACCACGCGCCCAGGCTGCCGCATCAACACGCGAAGTACGCCCAGCGCTTTCGGCGTCAGCCGCCGCGGACGGCGCGCGCCTTCAACCTCGACCTCACGCGAGGACAAGGTGATGACACAGTCGCCGACCTGCACGCGGTCGGCGTCAATGGGCGTGAGTTCGCTGCTGTTCATTTTCCGCTATACAGTAGGGACGGGACCTGGGCAGGGCTCACCAGCAATACCGTCCCCACCGTCCCTGGACAGGGCCATCGAAAAGCCAGATTCCGCACAAAGCATCGGCGCATACCGCAAAAACAATAACGCCCCCGGATATTAGCCTAAGCCGGTTACCCCGCCTATGACGGGGTCGACACTCAGGCTCTCTCTCGCCGACGCATTCACATAATCTGCATCACCATTCGCGCCCTTATGGGCGCGAAATTTTTATCTGGCGTTCATTTTCACATGCGCCGAAGCATGGTCAATCCGACCAGACGCGACACCACAAGGCCGATATACATGACGCCTGCGAACTGTTCGAGCATCACCAAGGCCCGTGCCTGCGGGTGCAACGGCACGACGTCACTCAATCCAACTCCGGACAACAAGCTGAAGCTCAGATAAAGCAGCTCCATCCAGCTGCGTTCGGGGCCAGCCGTCGCGCCCTGGAAACTGCCTGGATACCACTGTTGGCACACCGCGAATGCAAAGGCGAACCCCCAGGCCAGCAGGGTGAAGGTTGCCCCGGCCGCGAACAGTTCGTCGCGTGTTACTCGATGGTCCTGCAGCATGTAGGCGATCAATGCCCCGGCCGTATAGAAGTACAGCAGGCTTTCCAGCAGCTGCGCGGTGGTCAGCAGCGCGCTGCGGTCAAGCAGGGCGCCAGCCAGCGAGAACACCACCGATGGAATGGCCAGCAGCAATGCCAGCCAGGTTCCCAGCGGACTGCGCTGGACCACCCACAGCGCCAGGCCGAGTACCGCCATGCCGAACATGCCCAGCGCCGCCCGGCCAGCGGCGGTGTCATCGAGGGCGGGATACAGCAGCACCGCGATCAACTGGGCGGCCAGGAGCCAGGCCGAAGGATGGCGGCGGGCGATGGCCAGCCAGCGGGTGGTCGTGGCAACGGGCATGGCGTCCTTTCCCCTGGGCGATGCGCGGAGGATAGCCGGGCGCGGCGTGATGAACGGTAGTGCCGGCCATTGGCCAGCACTCTCCCCGGTCCCGTGCACGACGGAATGCCGGCCGGCGGCCGGCACTACCCGTTACCCGTCACCCCTGGCGGTAGACCTCGGCCCCGCCAGCACGGAACTCCTGCGACTTCTCCTTCATGCCGGCCTCGGCGTAGTCGCGCACGTCCTGGGTGATCTTCATCGAACAGAAGTGCGGTCCGCACATCGAGCAGAAGTGGGCCAGCTTGTGCGCGTCCTTCGGCAGCGTCTCGTCGTGGAATTCCTTGGCCTTTTCCGGATCCAGGCCCAGGTGGAACTGGTCCTCCCAGCGGAACTCGAAGCGCGCCTTGCTCAGCGCGTTGTCGCGTACCTGTGCGCCCGGATGCCCCTTGGCCAGGTCGGCCGCGTGCGCGGCAATGCGGTAAGCCATGATGCCGTCGCGCACGTCCTGGCGGTTGGGCAGGCCCAGGTGTTCCTTCGGCGTCACGTAGCAGAGCATGGCCGTGCCAAACCAGCCGATCATCGCCGCGCCGATCGCACTGGTGATGTGGTCGTAGCCCGGCGCGATGTCGGTCGTCAGCGGGCCCAGCGTGTAGAACGGCGCTTCGCCGCATTCGCGCAGCTGCTTGTCCATGTTTTCCTTGATCAGCTGCATCGGCACGTGGCCGGGGCCTTCGATCATGGTCTGCACATCGTGTTTCCAGGCGATCTTCGTCAGTTCACCCAGCGTTTCTAGTTCGCCGAACTGCGCCGCGTCGTTGGCATCGGCGATGCAACCCGGGCGCAGGCCATCGCCCAGCGAGAAGGTCACGTCGTAGGCCTTCATGATTTCGCAGATCTCTTCGAAATGCGTGTAGAGGAAATTCTCCTTGTGGTGCGCCAGGCACCACTTGGCCATGATCGAGCCGCCGCGGCTGACGATGCCGGTCACCCGCTTGGCGGTGAGCGGCACGTAGCGCAGCAGTACGCCGGCGTGGATGGTGAAGTAGTCCACGCCCTGCTCGGCCTGCTCGATCAGGGTGTCGCGGAAGATTTCCCAGGTAAGCGCCTCGGCACGACCATCAACCTTTTCCAGCGCCTGGTAGATCGGCACGGTACCAATGGCCACCGGCGAGTTGCGGATGATCCATTCACGGGTCTCATGGATGTGCTTGCCGGTGGACAGATCCATCACCGTGTCGCCGCCCCAGCGGATCGCCCACACCAGCTTTTCCACTTCCTCGGCGATGCCGGAAGATACGGCGCTGTTGCCGATGTTGGCGTTGATCTTGGTGAGGAAGTTGCGCCCGATGATCATCGGCTCGCTTTCCGGATGGTTGATGTTGTTGGGCAGCACCGCGCGGCCACGTGCAATCTCGTCGCGCACGAACTCAGGGGTGATGACCTTCTGGATCGACGCGCCGAAGGCCTCGCCCGGGTGCTGCTGCAGCAGGCCGGCATCCCGGATCGCGTCCAGGCGCTGGTTCTCGCGGATGGCGACGAATTCCATTTCCGGCGTGATGATGCCGCGGCGCGCGTAATGCATCTGGGTGACGTTGGCACCGGCACGTGCGCGGCGTGGCAGGCTGCGCGCGGGGAAACGCACCGCGTCAAGCTTCGGGTCATGCTCGCGATCGCGACCGAACGAAGAACTCAGTCCTTCAAGCTGCTCGGTATCACCGCGCTCTTCCACCCAGCCGCGACGCAGTGCCGGCAAACCGGCGGACAGATCGATGCGCACCTCCGGGTCGGTGTACGGGCCCGACGTATCGTAAACGGTCACCGGCGCATTCTCTTCGCCGCCGAACAGCGTCGGCGTACGGGTCAGCGCGATCTCGCGCATCGGCACCTGCAGATCCGGGCGTGAACCGGGCACGTGGATCTTGCGCGAGCCGGGAATGGGCCGGGTCACGGATGCGGAGAGTTGCTGGGCCTGTTGCTGCAGGGCGGAGAGCTGTGCGTTCATCGGGCATCGTCCAGGAAGGTCAGGGACGAAGCGGCGGCGCACGGCACCCGCGCACGGACGGTCCTTGGGCGGAGTCCGGGCACAGCTGCATTGCAAAGCTTCCCTACGCCGGTATGAGCCGGATCAGGTTCCAAGGGACTGTCTCAACCGTGGCCACATGGCCCGGTACCCCCGCTTCTTGGTGCGCATTAGAGCATAGACCGCCCGCCTCCGGGATCAGATCGCCATTCGTTAACGGAACCATGACGTCGCGTTCAGTAACGTGCACGCCATCGCGTTGCTGAGATCGATGCGTTCCCCGCCGCCTTCGCGGCCCCTGCCCGGTCCGTGCTGCATGCCGCCGGCCCTTCGCCGCAAGCTCTGCTCGCTCCCCTCAATCCCCCTTGATCGGAGAAGCTCCTTCATGGTGTTTCGCGTTTCCATCGCATTGGTTCTGCTGCTGGTGCTGCTCGCCGGTATCGCCCCCGGCCCCTTCAACACCGTGGTCCAGTCGATGCTGGCGGAAGTCATCCGCAGTGTCGGCTGGCTGTACCTGCTGGTGGTGTTCCTGGCGCTGGTGTTCCTGATGTACCTGGCGTTCGGCCGCTTCGGCAATCTGCGCATCGGCGGCGAGGACGCCGAACCCGAGTTCTCGCGTGCCAGCTGGATGTCGATGCTGTTCGCCGCCGGCATGGGCATCGGCCTGGTGTTCTGGGGTGCGGCCGAGCCCATCTCGCATTTCAGCAAGCCGCCGGAAGGCCTGGCGCCGCAAAGCCTGGATGCGGCGCGCGCATCGATGCGCTATGCGTTCTTCCACTGGGGCCTGCACCCGTGGGCGATCTACGCACTGATCGGTCTGGCGATGGCCTGGTTCCAGTTCAACCGCAATGGACGCGGCCTGGTCAGCGACATGCTGCAGCCGATCATCGGCCGCCACCATCGCGGCTGGATCGGTCGGGTGGTCAACATCGCCGCCGTAGTTGCCACCGCGATCGGTGTCGCCACCACGCTCGGCTTCGGCACCATCCAGATTGCTGCCGGTATCGAACGCGTCTTCAGCGTGCAGGCTACCGTCGCCGTGCAGATGACCATCATTGCCGTCGCCTTCGTGTTGTACATGGCCTCCACCGCCAGTGGCGTGGAGCGAGGTGTGAAGTGGCTGTCCAACTTCAACCTGGCGTTGGCTGCCCTGCTGGCAGCCATCCTGCTGGTGCTGGGGCCGACCGGCTTCATCTTCGATACGTTCACCACCACGCTGGGCTCCTACCTCAACCAGCTGGTGACGATGAGCCTGCGCATGTCACCGTTCTCCGGCAGCACCTGGGTGGCGGACTGGACGATCTTCTACTGGGCCTGGTGGATCTCGTGGGCGCCGTTCGTGGGATCGTTCATCGCGCGCATCTCGCGCGGCCGCAGCGTGCGCGAGTTCGTGATCGGCGTCGTGCTCGCACCGACGCTGCTGGGCTTCTTCTGGTTCGCGGTGTTCGGCGGCACTGCGTTGTGGGCACAGATCTTCGGCCACGCCGATCTGGTGCAGGCGCTTGGCAATGGCTACGAGACGGTGTTGTTCACACTGTTCGACAGCATGCCGCTACCGTTGTTGCTGTCGTGCATCGCGCTGGTGCTGCTGATGATCTTCTTCGTGACCTCGGCCGATTCGGCGGTCCTGGTGCTGGCCAGCATGTCCACCGACGAGGCTGGCGACCCACCGTTGAAGCGCAAGCTGGCCTGGGGCATTGCGGTGGCACTGATTGCAGCGGCGTTGCTGCTGGCCGGAGGCCTGGACGCGCTGCAGGGCATGATCACGATCGCGGCATTGCCATTCGCGCTGCTGATGGTGCTGGTGATGGTGTCGCTGTACCGGGTGCTGGACCAGGAGTACACGCGGGAGCGGCGGCAGGCGCAGCGCCAGCGGCACATGATCGATGCGTGGATTGCACGCGAGATGGCGGCGCAGGAGGAGACGCAGGCCGAGGCAGCGCGCGCGCACGATCAGGATTAAGGGTTGTTTTGCAGCCTGCGGCTGCACCGCTTTTTCAGGCAAGGGCCAAGGTCAAATTCAAAAGCAGCTCTGGGTTGCTGCTAGTTTGGCGGGGCGGTGTGGGCTGGCAGGACACGCCGTAAACCCATCCCTGGGGGCTCGATGGCGCCATCCATGGCGCCAACGGTCCTGCCAGCCCACGCCGCCCCACCCCCGACAGTTTCCGTGTGACGGTGGGTTTTCCACGCTAGGCGTGGATGAGGTGTATCGGAAAACAAGAAGGGGTCGGATCCGTTTTCCTTCGGAAAACGGATCCGACCCCAACCCACAGCGCGCGGCTGTTGCCGTTGCCGTTGCCGTTGCCTTTGCTCTTGCTCTTGCTCTTCCTTTTCTTTTCCTGCGGTGACGGCCACGGAAACTGTCCGTGGCCGGGCGGGTGGGTTGGCTGGGGGCGTGAGCCGCATGGATGCGGCGACCGAGCTACATGGACGTACTTGCAGCGCCCCCCAGACAACCCACCCGCCCGGCCAAGCCCCGTATCACTGCCACCACCGCAGAGGGGGCTCAGCCCGTTGGCCGGGAAACTCAGTACCCCGCCGCCTGCCCATCCTTGCGACTCTCCGAAGCTCCGTAATAAACCCCGCTCTCGGGATCGCGCATGATCGCCTGGTACCCGCCATAAGGCCCATCGGCGAACACGATGCGATGCCCCTTGCGCATCAGCGTACGCACCGTCTCGTAGGGGAAGCCGGTCTCCAGATTCACTTCGCCGCCGTCGGTCATCGCCGTGGCCTGGCCGGTCGGCTCGGTGGAACCTTCATGCTGGATGCGCGGCGCATCGCCGGCTTCCTGCAGGTTCATCCCGAAATCCACCAGGTTCATCACGATCTGCGCATGGCCCTGCGGCTGCATCGCGCCGCCCATCACGCCGAAGCTGGCATACGGCTTGCCGCCCTTGGTGATGAACCCCGGAATGATGGTCTGGAATGGACGCTTGCCCGGCGCGTAGCCGTTGGGATGGTTCTTCTGCAGCACGAACATCTCGCCACGGTCCTGCAGGATGAAACCCAGACCGGGCGGTGCCATGCCGCTGCCCATGCCACGGTAGTTGGACTGGATCAGCGAAACCATCATGCCGTCGGCGTCGGCCACGGTCATGTAGATCGTGTCGCCCTCCTCCAGCTGCTTCGGCGTGCCCGGCTGCACTTCCTTCAACGCCTTGTCCATCGAGATCAGCGCACGACGCTGCGCGGCGTACTCCTTGGAGATGAGCTTCTGCACCGGCGCCGGCTGGAACGCCATGTCGGCGTAGAAACGCGCACGGTCGGCAAAGGCCAGCTTCTTCGCTTCGACAAACAGGTGCACGTGTTCCGGTGAACCGAACGGGATCTTCGAGAAGTCGTAGCCTTCCAGCACGTTGAGGATCTGCAGTGCGGCGATACCCTGGCTGTTCGGTGGCAGTTCCCACACGTCGTAGCCACGGTAGTTGCTGCTGACCGGTTCGACCCACTCGCCATGATGGTCAGCCATGTCCTGGTAGCTCAGGTAGCCACCGTTGGCCTTGAAGTAGTCACCGATGGTGTGGGCGATCTCGCCCTTGTAGAAGGCGTCGCGGCCACCGTCGGCGATCTTCTGCAGGGTGCTGGCCAGGTTCGCGTTCTTCCACATCTCGCCCTTGCGCGGGGCGTGGCCGTTGATCGTGAACTGCTCCTTGAAGCCCGGGTACTGCGACAACTTGGGCACCGAGCGGTCCCAGTAGTAGGCGATCACCTCGGCCACCGGGTGACCCTCGCGGGCGTAGCGGATGGCCGGCGCCAGGTTGTCGGCCATCGGCTTGCGACCGAAGCGGTCGTGCAGCGCGAACCAGCCATCGACGGCACCCGGCACCGACACCGGCAGTGGACCGGTGGCCGGGATGTCCTTCAGGCCACGGCGCTGGAACTCGGCCAGGGTGAGCGACTTCGGCGAGCGGCCCGAGCCGTTGTAGCCGTAGAGCTTCTGGGTCTTCGGGTCCCACACGATGGCGAACAGGTCGCCGCCGATGCCGTTGCCGGTCGGCTCCATCAGGCCGAGCGCGGCGTTGGCGGCAATCGCCGCGTCCACTGCCGAACCGCCGCCCTTCATCACGTCCAGCGCGATCTGGGTGGCCAGTGGTTGCGAGGTCGCGGCCATCGCATGCGGGGCGATCACCTCCGAACGGGTGGCGAAGGTGTGGCCGGTGATGCGGTCGGCGGCGAAGGACAGCGCGGGTACGGCAGCCAGTACGGCGGCGGCGAGCAGGGAACGGGCAAGGCGTCGGGACACGGTCGGGTTCCGATGGACGGGTGGTTCCCCGATCTTCGCCGCTGCGGCCTTCACGCGGTATCGGACAGACGTCATGGACGTTGATCCTTGGGCGGAAAAATCCACCGGATTCCGCGCAAAAACCGCCCCGAAAGGAGTGAATTCGGGTTCACCGAAACACTTTCAGTAGCAACCATCCTTGTGCCGCAAGCGATTGCGCTGGATGCAGCGGAAACCGATAGAAAATCCGTCGCGAGGGTTGACACCGTCGAAATGGCTGTGTTTCTCTCGATCACATGTTGCATCACAACACGCCACCACGAACCCACATCGAAGCCGCCGACACCGGCGCCGCCTCGCTGCGTTCGATTCTTGTGCTCGTACTTATTACCCAACCAACAGGTGCGGGACGAGCCAGCGTGTAAGCAACACACACACACCGGAACTCTTCAAAAACCCGCACCCACCCCGGTGCGGGTTTTTTCATTTCAGAACCTGGTTTCAGACGCAACCACCATGACCAACGCTCATCGCACAACCCGGACCTGCACCACCACGCCTCGTGGTGGCTGTGCCTGTGCGATGCGCGGCGCCTCCTCCACCGCTTTCCCCTGACCGGCCGGCACGTCACCTCGACGACCGGCCGTTCTTTTTTCTTCCCACCGCAAGGAACCTCCCCCATGAGCACCAACGACCTGCCCCAGACCAAGATCGCCGTCATCGGCTACGGCAGCCAGGGCCGCGCCCACGCACTGAACCTGCGCGAATCCGGCTTCGACGTGGTGGTAGGCCTGCGTCCGGGCGGGCCGACCGAAGCCAAGGCGCAGGCCGATGGCTTCACCGTGATCGCGCCCGCCGAGGCCGTGAAGGACGCCGACCTGGTTGCCGTGCTGACCCCGGACATGGTGCAGAAGAAGCTCTACAACGACGTGCTGGCGCCGAACATGAAACAGGGTGCATGCCTGCTGTTCGCGCATGGCCTGAACGTGCATTACGGGATGATCGAGCCGCGTGCCGACCTGGACGTGGTGCTGGTCGCGCCGAAGGGCCCCGGCGCGCTGGTGCGCCGTGAGTACGAGATCGGCCGTGGCGTGCCGTGCATCTGGGCGGTCTACCAGGATGTCAGCGGCAAGGCCGCGCAGCATGCGCAGGCCTATGCGGCCGGCCTCGGCGGTGCGCGCGCCAACCTGATCCAGACCACCTTCAAGGAAGAAACCGAAACCGATCTGTTCGGTGAGCAGGCGGTGCTGTGCGGCGGTGCCTCAGCGCTGGTGCAGGCCGGTTTCGAGACCCTGGTCGAAGCCGGCTACCAGCCGGAGATCGCCTATTACGAAGTGCTGCACGAACTGAAGCTGATCGTGGACCTGTTCTATGAAGGCGGTATCTCGCGCATGTTGGAGTTCATCTCCGAGACCGCGCAGTACGGCGACTACGTCAGCGGCCCGCGCGTGATCGATGCCGGCACCAAGGAACGCATGAAGGAGGTGCTGAAGGACATCCAGGACGGCACCTTCACCAAGAACTGGGTGGCCGAGTACGAAGCGGGCCTGCCGAACTACAACAGGTTCAAGCAGGCCGACCTGGAGCACCCGATCGAGAAGGTGGGCAAGGAACTGCGCGCCAAGATGGTCTGGTTGCAAGGACAGGCCGCGTAACCACGCGGCCCTCCCCCACCCGCTTTGCAAGGTTCCCCCATGAACTCTTCGACACATCGCAGCGCGCCGCCCAACGGCGCGCGCTGGCTGACCCAGGCGCTGGAGGCCGAAGGCGTCCGCACGCTGTTCGGCTATCCCGGTGGCACCATCATGCCGTTCTACGACGCGCTGGTGGATTCGTCGCTGAAGCACATCCTGGTACGCCATGAGCAGGGCGCGGCGCTGGCCGCCAACGGCTTCGCCCGCGCCAGCAACCAGGTGGGCGTCTGCGTGGCCACCTCCGGCCCGGGCGCCTCGAACCTGGTGACCGGCATTGCCGATGCGATGCTGGATTCGGTACCGATGGTCTGCATCACCGGCCAGGTCGGCACGCCGCTGCTGGGCACCGACGCCTTCCAGGAACTGGATGTGTTCGGCATGACGATGCCGATCGTCAAGCACAGCTGGCTGGTGCGCAGCGTCGATGACCTGCCGCGCGTGGTGGCCGATGCGTTCCGCATTGCCCGTGAGGGTCGCCCAGGCCCGGTGCTGATCGACCTGCCCAAGGATGTGCAGCTGGCCGATGCCAGCCATCTGCCGGCGCACGTGCCCAGCAGCGTCGAACCGCCGCCGGCGCCGGCCGAGGCCGCCATCGCCGAGGCCATCGCCGCGCTGGCGGCGGCCGAGAAGCCGGTGGTCTACGCAGGTGGTGGCATCGCCCTGGGCGATGCCGTGCAGGACCTGCGCGACTTCGTCGAGGCCAGTGCCATCCCCACCGTGATGACCCTGCGCGGCCTCGGCGCGCTGCCGGCCCACCATCCGCAGTCGCTGGGCATGCTGGGCATGCATGGCACCCGCGCGGCCAACATGGCGGTGCAGGAAAGCGACCTGCTGCTGGTGCTGGGCGCGCGCTTCGACGACCGCGCGACCGGCAAGCTGGCCGAGTTCGCGCCATTCGCCCGCGTCGTCCACATCGATGCGGACGCCTATGAGATCTCCAAGCTGCGCAGTGCCGACGTCGCCGTGCCTGGCAATGTCGGTCACGCCATCCGCGCCCTGCGTGCGGCCTTCCCCTCCCCCAAGGCCCACCAGGATGCATGGCGCAAGCGCTGTGCGCAGCACCGCGATCGCTTCGCCGCCCGCTACGACGCACCGGGCCAGCACATCTACGCCCCGGCGCTGCTGAGGCGCCTGAGCGAGCTGGCCCCGGCCGATGCGGTGATCGCCTGCGATGTCGGCCAGCACCAGATGTGGGTGGCCCAGCACTGCCGCTTCAACCACCCCCGCAACCACCTGACCAGTGGCGCGCTGGGCACCATGGGCTTCGGCCTGCCAGCGGCGATGGGTGCACAGTTTGCCTGCCCCGATCGCACCGTGGTGCTGGTGTCCGGCGACGGCAGCTTCATGATGAACGTGCAGGAGCTGGCGACCATCGCCCGCTGCCGCCTGCCGGTGAAGATCGTGCTGCTGGACAACAGTTCGCTGGGCATGGTGCGGCAGTGGCAGGAACTGTTCTTCGCCGAGCGTTACAGCGAGATCGACCTGTCCGACAACCCGGACTTCGTAGCCCTGTCGCAGGTGTTCGGCATTGCCGCCACCCGCATCGACAACCGCGACGACGTGGAAGGCGGCCTGGCCGCGCTGCTGGCCGAGCCCGGCCCGGCGCTGCTGCACGTGGCCATCGATGCACGCGCCAACGTGTGGCCGCTTGTGCCGCCGAACACCGCCAACAGCACGATGCTGGAAAGCAATCCCGCCCACGCCCGCCAGGAGATCCCCAATGCAATACCGGCTTGACCTGGTGCTGCACCCGGCCGAAGGCGCGCTGCTGCGCGTGATCGGCATGGCCGAACGCCGCGGCTTTGCGCCGCGTGCGATCAGCGGTGCGCCGGTGGCCGCCGACGATGGCCGCTGGCACCTGCAGCTGGTCGTCGATGGCCAGCGCCCGGCGGAAACGCTGTGCCGGCAGATCGAGAAGATCTACGACTGCGTGTCCGTGCAGGTCACCGCCGTGGAAGGAGTATCGCCATGAACACCCGTACCGTAGCGACCACGGTGCCGGTACGGAGGCGTCTTCTTCGCCGCCCGTGCCCGCATGCGGCGGTCTTCCGCACCGCGCTGGTGGCCCATGCCGGCCGCTGACACCAGCCAGGAAAGCGATGTCGGCGACGTAAGCGTCGCCGACGTCCTGGCAGCGCAGGCCCGCCTGCGCCGCTTCCTGCCGCCCACCCCGCTGCACCACGCCGAACGCTTCGGTACCTGGCTGAAGCTGGAGAACCTGCAGCGCACCGGTTCCTACAAGGTGCGCGGCGCATTGAATGCACTGCTGGCCGGCCGCGAACGCGGCGACACCCGGCCGGTGATCTGCGCCTCGGCCGGCAACCACGCCCAGGGCGTGGCCTGGGCCGCCTATCGCCTGGATGTGCCGGCCATCACTGTGATGCCGCATGGTGCACCCGCCACCAAGATCGCCGGCGTCGCCCACTGGGGCGCGACCGTGCGCCAGCACGGCAACAGCTATGACGAAGCCTACGCCTTCGCGGTCGAACTGGCACAACGCCACGGCTACCGCTTCCTGTCCGCGTTCGACGATGCCGACGTGATCGCCGGCCAGGGCACGGTCGGCATCGAGCTGGCCGCGCATGCCCCGGACGTGGTGATCGTGCCGATCGGTGGCGGTGGCCTGGCTTCCGGCGTGGCCCTGGCGCTGAAATCACAGGGCGTGCGCGTGGTCGGCGCGCAGGTGGAAGGCGTTGATTCGATGGCACGCGCGATCCGCGGCGACGTGCGCGAGATCGCACCCGTCGCCTCGCTGGCCGACGGCGTGCGGGTGAAGATCCCCGGCTTCCTGACCCGTCGCCTGTGCACCTCGCTGCTGGACGATGTGGTGATCGTGCGCGAAGCCGAACTGCGCGAAACCCTGGTCCGGCTGGCACTGGAAGAACACATCATTGCCGAGGGTGCCGGCGCGCTGGCGCTGGCCGCTGGCCGCCGCGTCGCTGGCCGCCGCAAGTGCGCGGTGGTCTCCGGCGGGAACATCGATGCCGGCGTGCTGGCCGGCCTGCTTACCGACATCCGACCGCGCCCGCCGCGCAAGCCACGGCGACGGCGCAGCGAAACACCCCGCTCGCCCGCCAAGGCCAGCGCGCCGCCCTCCCCCATGCCTTCCCCTTCCCACCTGCAAGCCGCAACGCCCGCTGTCGAGGAGATTTCCCTGTGACCACCATCGAACGAATTACCACCCCGCGCATCCGCATCTTCGACACCACCCTGCGTGACGGCGAGCAGTCCCCCGGCTGCAGCATGAGCCCGCCGCAGAAGCTGGTGATGGCGCGTGCGCTGGACGAACTGGGCGTGGACATCATCGAGACCGGCTTCCCGGCCAGCTCGCAGTCCGACCGCGAAGCGATGGCACTGATCGGCCGCGAATTGCGCCGCCCGAGCCTGAGCCTGGCGGTGCTGTCGCGCTGCCTGCAGGCCGATATCGAAACCTCGGCACGTGCATTGGAAGCGGCCGCCAACCCGCGCCTGCACGTGTTCCTGTCCACCAGCCCGCTGCACCGTGAGCACAAGCTGCGGATGACCCGCGAGCAGGTCCTGGAGTCGGTACGCAAGCATGTATCGCTGGCCCGCTCCTACATCGACGATGTCGAATTCTCGGCCGAGGATGCCACCCGTACCGAGCTGGATTACCTGATCGAAGTCGCGTGCGTGGCGATCGCCGCCGGTGCCACCACCATCAACCTGCCCGACACCGTCGGCTTCACCACGCCGGAAGAAATCCGCGCGATGTTCCAGCAGGTCATCGCCGGCGTCGCCGACGTTCCGAACGCCGCCAATGTGATCTTCAGCGCGCACTGCCACAATGATCTGGGCCTGGCCGTGGCCAACTCGCTGGCCGCCATCGAAGGCGGCGCGCGCCAGGTCGAGTGCACCGTCAACGGCATCGGCGAGCGCGCCGGCAACTGTTCGCTGGAAGAGATCGCGATGGTGCTGAAGGTGCGCCAGGCCTTCTACGAGCAGGACAGTTCGATCAACACCCCGCGCATCGTCGGCACCTCGCAGTTGCTGCAGCGCCTGGTCGGCATGCCGGTACAGCGCAACAAGGCCATCGTCGGCGCCAACGCGTTCGCCCACGAATCGGGCATCCACCAGCACGGCATGCTGCGCCACCGCGGCACCTACGAAATCATGCGCCCGGAAGACGTGGGCTGGGAGGATTCGCAGATGGTGCTGGGCCGCCACAGTGGCCGTGCCGCTGTTGAAGCGCGCCTGCGTGCGCTGGGCTTCTGGCTGGACGAAGACGAACTGAAACTGGTGTTCGAGCAGTTCAAGGGCCTGTGCGAACAGCAGCGCGTGGTCACCGATGCCGACCTGCAGACGTTGATGCAGGGCGGCTCCAACGCGCAGGGCTACCGCCTGGCCTCGATGACCATCAGCGATGTCGGCAGCCGCGCCAACGCGCTGGTCGAACTGTCCGACCCGGACGGCAACCGCGTGGCCGAGACCGCGCAGGGCGATGGCCCGGTCGATGCGCTGTTCGGCGCGCTGTCGGCCGCTACCGGCGTGCAGCTGATGCTCGACAGCTACCACGTGCACAGCGTCGGCATCGGCGCCGATGCGCGCGGTGAGGCCAACCTGAGCGTGCGCCACGAAGGCGTGGAGTACGACGGCACCGGCACCAGCAAGGACATCATCGAAGCCTCCGCGCTGGCCTGGCTGGATGTGGCCAACCGCCTGCTGCGCCAGCGCCAGGCCACCGCCCACAACAGCACCGACGTTCCCACCCCTGCCACCGCCTGAGGAACCCGCCATGAGCGCCTTCGACACCTTCACCCCGGCCAGCGCCGCTGGCCAGCAGTGGAACGCCCAGGACTATGCGATCGACGCCGGCTTCGTCCCGCTGCTCGGCGGCGCGGTCTCGCGCCTGCTCGACCCGCGCGCCGGTGAGCGCATCCTCGACCTGGGCTGTGGCGATGGCGTACTCAGTACCGAACTGGCGCTGAGCGGCGCACGCATCCACGGCGTGGATGCTTCGCCGGAACTGGTGGTCGCCGCCCGCGCACGCGGTGTCGACGCGCAGGTGATGGACGGCCACGCGCTGTCGTTCGACAGCGAGTTCGATGCAGTGTTCAGCAATGCCGCACTGCATTGGATGACGACTCCGGACCGCGTGCTGGAAGGCGTGCGCCGCGCCCTGCGCCCCGGCGGCCGCTTTGTCGCCGAATTCGGTGGCCACGGCAACGTGGCCACGATCATCGCGGCGGTACAGGCCGCGCGCGTGGCCCACGGCCATGGCGCCAGCACCTTCCAGTGGTATTTCCCGACCGCCGATGCCTACGCCGACCGCCTGCGCCAGCATGGCTTCCAGGTGCAACTGATCGAGTGCACGCCGCGCCCGACCGCACTGCCGACCGGCGTGGCCGGCTGGCTGCGGGTCTTCGCCGCACCACTGCTGGACGACCTGCCGGCCGAGGCCCGCGCTACCGTGCGCGAGGCCGCCACCGCGTTGCTGGCCGAGCTGCCGCGCAATGCCGCCGGCCAGCCGCTGGCCGACTACGTGCGCCTGCGCGTGCTCGCCCGCCGTCGCTGACTTGACCGTTCCGTTTCCTTTACTGATGTTCGCTATTTCGTACTTCTGCCAGGCATACGCATGACTTCCGCACCCCGCACCCTGTACGACAAACTGTGGGACGCCCACGTGGTGGTTCCCGAAACCGACAGTGCCCCCGCCGTGCTGTACATCGACCTGCACCTGATCCACGAGGTGACCTCGCCGCAGGCGTTCACCGAACTGCGCGAGCGCGGCCTGTCGCCGCGCCGGCCGGACCGCACCAAGGCGACGATGGACCACTCCACGCCAACCCTGCCGCCTGCCGCCGACGGCACGTTGCCCTACGCCAGCGCTGCGTCCGAAGCGCAGGTCGCCACCCTGGCACGCAACTGCGCCGAACACGGCATCGAACTGTTCGACATGGCCTCGGACAACCGCGGCATCGTCCACGTGATCGCGCCGGAACAAGGCTTCACCCAGCCCGGCATGACCATCGTCTGCGGCGACAGCCACACCTCCACCCACGGTGCGTTCGGTTCACTGGCCTTCGGCATCGGCACCAGTGAAGTCGGCCACGTGCTGGCCACACAGTGCCTGCTGCAGCGCAAGGCGAAGACCTTCGCGATCACCGTCGATGGCCCGCTGGCGCCCGGCGTCGGCGCCAAGGACGTGGTCCTGCACATCATCGGCGTGATCGGCGTCAACGGCGGCACCGGCCACGTCATCGAGTTCCGTGGCAGCACCATCGAAGCGATGGACATGGAACAGCGCATGACCCTGTGCAACATGTCGATCGAAGCGGGTGCGCGTGCCGGCATGGTGGCGCCGGACCAGGTTACCTTTGACTTCGTCGCCGCTACGCCGCGCGGGCCGAAGGGCGCCGATTTCGACGCCGCCGTGGCGCGCTGGCAGCAGCTGCGCAGCGATGACGGCGCGCGCTTTGACAGCGAAGTGCACATCGACGCCGCCGACATCCGCCCGACCCTGACCTGGGGCACGCATCCGGGCACCGCCATCGCGGTGGATGCGCCGATTCCGGCGGCCAACGATGCCGCCGCACAGAAGGGCCTGGACTACATGCATTTCCAGGCCGGCAAGGCGCTGGCCGGAACGCCGGTGGACGTGGTGTTCGTCGGTTCGTGCACCAACGGCCGGCTGAGCGACATGCGCGAAGTGGCGCAGGTACTGCGCGGTCGTCGCGTCGCTGACCGGGTGCGCATGCTGGTGGTGCCGGGCTCGGAGATCGTCAAGCGCGAGGCCGAGGCCGAAGGCATCCACGAGATCGTGCGCGCGGCCGGTGCCGAGTGGCGCGAGCCGGGCTGCTCGATGTGCATCGCCATGAACGGCGATCTGGTCGCGCCCGGGCAGCTGGCCGTCAGCACCAGCAACCGCAATTTCGAAGGCCGCCAAGGACCCGGTTCGCGCACGCTGCTGGCCTCACCGATGAGCGCGGCGTGGGCCGCGGTGAACGGGCACGTCGCCGATACCCGCAAACTGTTCGCACAGGAGGTGGCGTGATGGCCGGTTTCCGTACCCTGACCTCGGCCAGCGTGGTGCTGCGCCAGACCAACATCGACACCGACCAGATCATTCCGGCGCGGTTCCTGTCCACCACCGAACGCGCCGGCCTGGGCCGCAACGCGTTCAATGACTGGCGCTGGCAGGCCGACGGCTCGCCGGTGGCCGACTTCGCCTTCAACCAGCCGCACAACGCCGGCCGCAGCATCCTGCTGGCGGGCCGCAACTTCGGCTGCGGCTCGTCGCGCGAGCATGCACCGTGGGCACTGACCGACCTGGGCCTGCGCGCCATCGTCAGCAGCGAGATCGCCGACATCTTCCGCGGCAACTCGCTGAAGAACGGCCTGCTGCCGATCGTACTGGACGAAGCCGACGTGCAGGCGCTGATGCAACGCCCGGACGACGAGCTGACCATCGACGTGGCCGCGCGTGAGCTGCGCACGCCCGATGGGCACGTCTATTCCTTCCCGCTGGATGGCTTCTCGCAGACCTGCCTGCTGGAAGGCGTCGACCAGTTGGGGTATCTGTTGGGCCGTGTCCCTGAAATCGAACGCTACGAGAGTGAGCATGCACGCTGAAATTGTTGTCCTGCCCGGTGATGGCATCGGCCCGGAAGTGGCCGCCGCGGCAGTCGCCGTCCTGAAGTCTGTCGCCACGCGCTTCAACCACACCTTCACCTTCAGCGAGCACGACATCGGTGGCATCGCCATCGACCGCCACGGCGAGCCGCTGCCGGCCTCGACGTTGACTGCCTGCCAGGCCGCCAACGCGGTGCTGCTGGGTGCGGTCGGCGGCCCGAAGTGGTCCGATCCCAACGCCAAGGTGCGCCCGGAACAGGGCCTGCTGGCGATCCGCAAGGCGCTGGGCCTGTATGCCAACCTGCGCCCGGTGCGCACCCACGAAGCCGCACTGCACGCCTCGCCGATCAAGGCCGAGCTGCTGCAGGGCGTGGACTTCGTCGTGGTACGCGAACTGACCGGTGGCATCTACTTCGGCGACAAGACCCGCGACGCCGATAGCGCCAGCGACCTGTGCCGCTACACCGTGGCCGAGATCGAACGCGTGCTGCGCAGTGCCTTCCGCCTGGCCCGGCAGCGCCGCGGCAAGGTCACCTCGGTGGACAAGGCCAACGTGCTGGAGACCTCGCGCCTGTGGCGTGACGTGGCCGCGCGCATCGGCCGCGAGGAATTCCCGGACGTTGCACTGGAGCACCAGCTGGTCGATTCCATGGCCATGCACCTGCTGGCCAAGCCGCGCGAGTACGACGTGATCGTGACCGAGAACATGTTCGGCGACATCCTCACCGACGAAGCCTCGATGCTGGCCGGCTCGCTCGGCCTGCTGCCGTCGGCCTCGCTGGGCGAACCCGGTGCAGTCGGCATCTACGAGCCCATCCATGGTTCGGCCCCGGACATCGCTGGCAAGGGCATCGCCAATCCGTACGCGACGATCTTCAGCGCCGCGATGCTGCTGCGCCATTCGCTGGGGTTGGAAACGGAAGCCGCTGCGGTGGAAGCCGCCGTGCACGCCGTGCTGGACGATGGCGTGTTCACCGCCGATCTGGCCGCCAAGGGCCAGGCGGTGAGCACGGCAGCCGCCACCGACGCGGTGCTGGCCAAACTCAACTGATCCGATAGCGCCACGCCACCTGTGGCGCCTCTCCCTTCGCACATTGCGGGCAGCCACCCATGGGGTGGCTCTACTGTAGAGCCACGCCATGCGTGGCTGCATTATTTGGTGGTGTACCCACCATTGACCAGGATGGTCTGCCCGGTCATCCACCAGCCGTCGGTGACCAGGAAGCGGATCCACGGCACGATGTCGGCGATGTCGGTCAGGCCGGTGCGGGTGAACGCCGAGAGCGCGGCCGCGGTCTTGTGGTACGCCTGCGCATCGGCACTCTCGGCCGGGTAAAAGAACGGCGTGTCCATCGGGCCCGGCCCGATCGCAGTCACCGAGATGCCGCGCTCACCGAACTCCTTCGACGCGGCGCGGGTGAAATGCTCGACCGGCGCCTTGGTGCCGGCATAGCTGGAATAGAACGGCGTGAACGCACCCAGCAGTGAGGTGACCAGAGTGCAGATGCGGCCACCGTCGTTGACGTGGCGTCCAGCCTCCTTGAGGAAGAAGAACGCGGCCTTGGCGTTGACCGCGCTCATCTCGTCGTACTCCGCTTCGCTGATCTCCAGCAGCGGCTTCTTCAGCACCTTGCCGACCGTATTGATGGCGATGTCGGGACGGCCGACTGCGGCCACGGCATCGGCGAACAAGCGCTCCATCGCTGCCGCCGACGTCAGGTCGCCCTGCAGGGCAACGGCCTTGCTGCCAGCGGCCTGCACGGCGGCGACGGTCGCCTCTGCATCGGCCTGGGTGGCGGCGCTGTTGTAGTGGATGACGATGGCTTTGGCGCCCTGGCTGGCGAAGTCGCGGGCGATCAGTCCGCCCAGGTTCTTGGCGCCACCGGCGATCAGCACGGTCTTGCCCTTGAGGGAATGGTCGGTCATGGCCTCGGTCTCGGAAGTGGGCTGTCCGGGGTGGCAACCCTGCCCTGACGACGATATCGTGCAGAAAATGCGGATAAAGCCCGCCGCATTGACTTAACCTTCCAGAGCCAGCGAACAATGGACCGGATCGATCGCTTCCGCATCTTCACCCGGGTGGTGGAGTGCGCCAGCTTCACCCGCGCCGCCAACCAGCTCGGCCTGCCCCGCTCCACCGTCTCGGCAGCCATTGCGGAGCTGGAGCAGCGGCTCGGTACCCGCCTGCTGCAGCGTTCGACCCGCAGGGTGTCGACCACCCACGACGGCGACGTGTTCCATGCCCGCTGCCTGCGCCTGATCGCCGAGGTTGAAGACGCCGAATCGCTGTTCCGGCAGGACGATGCGCAGCCGGTGGGTCTGCTGAAGATCGACGTGCCCAGTCGCATCGGCCGCCGCATCATCGCCCCGGCGCTGCCCGACTTCTTCGCGCGCCATCCGCAGGTGGAAGTCGACCTGGGCATGACCGACCGCGCGGTGAACCTGATCGAAGACGGCTGCGATGCCGTGCTGCGGGTCGGGCAGCTGGGCGATTCCAGCCTGGTGGCCCGCACGCTGGGCCAGCTCGACTTCGTCAACGTTGCCGCGCCGGCCTACCTGCGCGAGTACGGTGTGCCGCAGCAACCTGCCGACCTGCAGCAGCACCGGGCGGTGAACTACGCGTCGCCGACCACGGCGCGGGTGGAACCGTGGGAGTGGCAGGAGGGTACGCAGCTACGCACATTGCCGATGCCCGGCTGGGTGCGGGTGAACAGTGCAGAAGCGTCGATCGCGTGCTGTGTGGCCGGGTTGGGCTTGCTGCAGATTCCGCGCTACGACGTGCAGGCCGAACTGCAGTCAGGCGCATTGGTGGAGGTGATGCCGCAGTACGTGGCGCAGCCGTTACCGGTGACCCTGCTGCAGCCGCACCGGCAACACCGCGCGCAACGCGTGCAGGTGTTCATCGAATGGCTGCTGCCAGTGCTACGGAGCGGCCTGCAGCTACAGTAGATCCACGCCATGCGTGGATGCGTGCCGCAGTGCCAACCAAGGTTGGCACCTACCAGGGCAAAGACCAGCTGCTGTAGATCCACACCATGCGTGGATGCATGCGTCAGTGCCAACCAAGGTTGGCACCTACCAGGGCGGTGGCCGCAGAATCCGGGGCATTACGCCCCGGATTCGTCCGGCTTCACCCGGAACCATGCCGCGTACAACGCCGGCAGGAACACCAGGGTCAGCACCGTGCCCACGATCAGGCCACCCATGATCGAGATCGCCATCGAGCCATAGAACGCGCTGCGCGACAGCGGAATCATCGCCAGCACGGCCGCCAGCGCGGTCAGTACGATCGGGCGGAAGCGGCGCACCGTCGCATCGATGATCGAATGCCAGCGGTCATGCCCGGCATCGATGTCCTGCTGGATCTGGTCGATCAGGATCACCGAGTTGCGCATGATCATGCCGGCCAGCGCGATCGTGCCCAGCAGTGCCACGAAGCCGAACGGCGCGCGGAACAGCAGCAGGAACAACGTCGCGCCGATGATGCCCAGCGGCGCGGTCACCAGCACCATCGCCGCACGCGAGAAGCTGCGCAGCTGCAGCATCAGCAGCGTGGCCACCACCACCAGGAACAGCGGCATGCCGGCCTTGATCGAATTCTGGCCACGTGCCGAATCCTCCACGGTACCGCCGGTTTCCAGCAGGTAACCGTTCGGCAGCTCGGCACGGATGCCGTCCAGCGTCGGCAGGATCTGATGCACCACGTCCAGCGGCTGCATGCCATCGCTGATGTCGGCACGCACGGTCACCGTCGGCAGGCGGTTGCGGTGCCAGATGATGCCGTCCTCGAAGCCGTACTCCATCGTCGCCACCTGCGACAGCGTGATGCTGCCGCCGTTGGCGGTCGGCATCGACAGGCTCGACAGCAGCTCCAGCTGGTTGCGCTCATCGGCCGGGCCACGCAGCAGCATCTCGATCTGGCGGTTGCCTTCGCGGTACACGCTCACCGATTGCCCGGCCAGCGAACTGGACAGGAACTGGCTGACCTGGGCGCTGCTCACGCCCAGCGCGCGGGCGCGCTCCTGGTCGATCACCAGCCGCACCACCTTGCTCGGCTCGCTCCAGTCCAGGTTGACGTTCATCACGTGCGGGTTCTCGCGCACCTTGGCCTCGACCTGGCGCGCGATCGCCTGCACCTTCTCGATGTGCTCGCCGGAAATGCGCATCTGCACCGGGTAACCGACCGGCGGGCCGTTCTCCAGGCGGGTCACGCGCATCTGCACGTCCGGGAACTTCGGAATCACCTCGTGCAGCAGCCAGTCGCGGGTGCTTTCGCGCGATTTGATGTCCTTGGCCAGTACCACGAACTGGGCGAAGTTGGTGGCCGGCAGCTGCTGGTCCAGCGGCAGGTAGAAGCGCGGCGAACCGGTGCCCACGTAGGACACGTAGTTGGCGATGCCCTCGCGGCTGGACAGCAGCTTCTCCAGCTTCTCGGCCTGGGCCTGGGTCGAGCGCAGCGATGCGCCCTCGGCCAGCTCGATGTCCACCATCAGTTCCGGCCGGGTCGAATCCGGGAAGAACTGCTGCGGCACGAAGCGGAACATCATCAGCGAGAACACGAACAGGGCAATGGTCGCGGCAATCACCCACCAGCGGTGGCGCAGGCAGCCATCGAGGAAGCGACGGAAGCTGCGGTAGAACGGGCGCTGGTACGGATCGTGGTCGTGCCCGTGCTGCGGCGGCGCGATCAGGTTGGCCAGCGCCGGATAGCGGTCGGCCCACTGCTGGCGCTTGGCATGCCAGCGCGAGGACACGCTGCCCGGCTTCGGCGGCTGCGGATTGAACAGGTCCGGCAGCATCTTGTCGCCCAGGTACGGGATGAACAGCACCGCCGCGATCCACGACACCACCAGCGCGATGGTCACCACCTGGAACAGCGAACGCGTGTACTCACCGGTGCTCGAGGCCGCCGTAGCGATGGGCAGGAAGCCGGCCGCCGTGATCAGCGTGCCGGTCAGCATCGGGAACGCGGTCGACTCCCAGGCGAAACTGGCCGCGCGCAGGCGGTCGTAACCCTGCTCCATCTTGGTGGCCATCATCTCCACCGCGATGATCGCATCGTCCACCAGCAGGCCCAGCGCCAGCACCAGTGCACCCAGCGAAATCTTGTGCAGGCCGATGTCGAAGTAGTGCATGACGAAGAAGGTCATCGCCAGCACCAGTGGAATGGTCACGCCCACCACCAGGCCGGTGCGCAGGCCCAGCGAGAAGAAACTGACCAGCAGCACGATCACCACCGCTTCGGTCAGCACCTGCACGAACTCGCCGACCGACTCTTCCACCGACTGCGGCTGGTCGGACACCTTGCGCAGCTGCATGCCCGCCGGCAGGGTCTTCTGCAGGCGCTCGAACTCGGCATCGAGATTGGCGCCGAGCTTGAGGATGTCACCGCCATCCTTCATCGCCACCGCCAGGCCGATGGCCTCTTCACCCATGAAGCGCATCTTCGGCGACGCCGGATCGGCGAAGCCACGCTTGACCTCGGCGATGTCGCCCAGGTGCACGGTGCGGTCACCGGCGCGGATCGGGAACTGGCGGATCGCTTCGATGTCGTTGAACTGGCCGGTCACGCGCAGCTGCACGCGGTCGGTGGCGGTCTCGAAGAAGCTGGTGCCGGTGACCGCATTCTGGTCGGCCAGCGCCTGCTGTACCTGCTGCATCGACACACCCAGCGTGGCCAGGCGGGTGTTGGACAGCTCGATCCACACCTTCTCGTCCTGCAGGCCGACCAGGTCGATCTTGCCGACATCGGGCACGCGCTGCAGTTCCAGCTGGATGCGGTCGGCGTAGTCGCGCATCACCGCGTAGTCGAAGCCCTTGCCGGTCAACGCATAGATGTTGCCGTAGGTGTCGCCAAACTCATCGTTGAAGAACGGACCGACGATCTCGCGCGGCAGCGTCGCACGGATGTCGCCCACGCGCTTGCGCACCTGGTACCACAGGTCCGGGATCTGCCTGGAACGCAGGCTGTCGCGGGCCATGAAGATGACCTGCGATTCGCCGGGGCGCGAATAGGAGCGGATGAACTCGTACTCGCCGGTGTTCATCAGCGCCTTCTCGATCGGCTCGGTCACCTGCCGCGAGACCTGTTCGGCGGTGGCGCCCGGCCACAGCGTGCGCACCACCATCGCCTTGAAGGTGAATGGTGGATCCTCGGACTGGCCCAGGTGCTTGTACGACCACGCGCCGATCAGCGCGAAGGCCAGCATCGCGAACAGCACCAGCGGGCGGTTGGCCAGCGCCCACTCGGAAAGATTGAAGCGGCGCACCGGCTTACTCCTTGGCCTTGGCGGCAGCGGCCGGCGCGGCCGGCTTCAGCACCGGGCGGTTCTGCCGGTCCACGGCGATCACCGGCTGGCCCGCTCGCAGCAGGTGGCCACCGGCGGCAACCACCCAGTCACCCGCGTTCACGCCGGACAGCACCGGCACGGTCTCGCTGCCAAACGCACCGGTGGTGACCGGGGCGGCCTTCAGCGTGCTGTTGGCCGGATCGACCACCCACACGCTGGCGGCACCATTGGCACCGCGCTGCAGCGCGCCCAGCGGCAGCTGCAGGGTACCGTGGCGACCGGCGCTGCTGTAGACGCGTGCGCTCTGGCCCAGTTCGACATCGGCCAGCGCATCGGCGGCCAGGCTGACGCGGGTGGCATAGGTGCGTGCCTGCGGATCGGCAGCGGCGGCGATCTCGCGGATCGTACCGGGCAGGCGCTGGCCCGGGCGGTTCCACAGTTCCACCTCGACCGGCTGGCCGACCGCGTAGTCGCGGATGGTCGCCTCGGGCAGGTCGATCAGCACTTCGCGGCCGCCATCGGCGGCCAGGTTGAAGATGGTCTGGCCGGCGGACACCACCTGCCCGGCTTCGGCCTCGCGGCTGGCGATCACGCCATCGGCCGGCGCGCGCAGCTGCGCGTAGTCAGCCTGGTTGCGCAGCACATCGAGGTTGGCGCGGGCCGCATTGGCCTGGCCCTGCGCGGCCTTGAACGCCGCGGACTGCTGGTCCAGCTGCGAGCGGCTGACCAGTTGCTGGTCGGCCAGCACCTGGTAGCGCTTCAGGTCATCGCGGGCACGCACCAGGTCGGCCTCGGCCGCAGCCAGCTGCGCCTGTGAGGCACGGGCCTGCAGCGCGAAGTCAGCCACGTCCAGTTCGGCCAGCACGTCGCCCTTCTTCACCCGCTGGCCGGCATCGACGTGGCGCTTGACCAGGTTGCCTCCGACGCGGAACGACAGCGGGCTTTCCTGACGGGCACGCACCGTGCCCGGGAATGCCGCCGGCGCCTGTCCGGCCTGTTCGCCGGGGTGAACCACCAGTACCGGCACGGCCGCCTGCGGCGCCTGTTCCTGTCCCGAACAGGCTGCCAGCGCAGCCACCCACACCATACCGCCCATCCAGCGCACGATCTTCATCGGTCAACGTCCTGAAAACGCAGGGTTGCAACAAGGGGGAGCCGCGACTGCCGGCCCAATTTAATAAACCGGCCGGTATAGTATAAATATCGAACCGCTTGGTCTAGTATTGTTGCGATGAGTTCTTCCACTTCCCGCAAGCCGTCGGCCAAGCCCGCTGCCAAGGCCGCCGGACCCGGGCGCCCCAAGGATCTGGGCAAGCGCGCGGCGATCCTTGAAGCAGCCAAGGTACTGTTCATCGAACAGGGGTATACCGGCGTGAGCATGGACGCCATTGCCGCCCAGGCCGGCGTCTCGAAGCTGACCGTGTACAGCCACTTCGGCGACAAGGAGACCCTGTTCTCCGAGGCCGTGCAGTCAAAGTGCATTGAAATGCTGCCCGATGCCCTGTTCGTGGCCGACGCGGACGGCCCGCTGCGCGACCAGCTGATCGGCATCGGCCTGGCCTTCTTCGAACTGATCACTTCCGATGCGGCGATCTCGATCCAGCGCATGATGATGGCGCCGGAGACCGACGAACGCCTGCGCGAGCTGTTCTGGAAGGCAGGACCGGAACGTACCTGCGAGGCCCTGGCTGACTTCCTGCGGGCACGCGCCGAGCGCGGCGAGCTGGAAATCACCGACTATTCGCTGGCTGGCGAGCAGTTCCTGACCCTGGTCAAGGGCGAAGTGCACATGCATATGATGTGTGGCATGCCACTGTCACCGGTGGAGTGCGACCCTCTTGCCCACGTGACCGCCAGCATCGACTTCTTCCTGCGCGCCTATGCGCCGCGAGGGGCCGGGACGGCTGAATAACCAAAACTGAACGAACCGGAGGTCGCGATGACTTCCGGCACTGCGACCCCGGCCACCCGGCAGCTGATGCTCTGGGCGCGCCGCCGGCCTCCGGCACCGGTAAAATGGCCGGCCCACTGCGCTGGATTTGAACCTCATGACGATTGATTACGCCCACGCCCGCGAACTGATGGTGGAACAGCAGATCCGTCCCTGGGACGTGCTGGACATCAAGGTGCTCGACGTCCTGGCCCGCCTGCCGCGCGAGGCTTTTGTCGCCGATGCACACCGGGCGCTGGCCTACGCCGATGTCGAACTGCCGATCGGCCACGGCCAGAAGATGATGAAGCCGGTCATCGAGGGCCGTACCCTGCAGGCACTGGATCTGCAGCCGGGTGACGAAGTGCTGGAAATCGGCACCGGCAGCGGCTTCCTGTCCGCCTGCATCGGCGCGCTCGCGCGCGACGTGCTGAGCCTGGAGATCGACCCGGAGCTGGCCACCGCCGCGCGTGCCCGCCTGGACGCCTCCGGCCTGGGCACCAACGTCCGCGTGGAAGTGGCTGACGCCCTGTCTTGGCAGACCGAACGCCGCTTTGACGTGATCTGTGTCACTGGTGCGGTCGACGTGGTGCCGTCACAGTTCGCCTCGTGGCTGCGTCCGGGTGGTCGCCTGTTCGTGATCCACGGCCGCTCGCCGGCGATGGAGGCCCTGCTGGTCAAGGCCGACGGCAGCACCGAGTCCCTGTTCGAGACCGATATCGATTACCTGCGCGGTGCCGCCCCGGCACCCCAGTTCCACCTCTGAGTCCAAGGAAGCCGCAATGATCCGCCGATCCCTCGCTGTTGCGCTGGCCACTGCCCTGCTGCCGTTGTCTGCCCATGCCGCCGACCTGCTGCAGGTCTACGAAATGGCGCGCAACGGCGATCCGCAGCTGTCTGCCGCCGAATCGACCCGGCTGGTCGACAAGGAAGGCGCCGTGCAGGCACGCGCCGCCCTGCTGCCGCAGATCAACGGCCAGGCCACGCTGAACCGCACGCGCAGCGAGCCGAACGCCGACATCAACTCCGGCTCGTTCACCAACAAGCGCCGCAATTACACGATCGATGGCAGCCAGACGCTGTTCAACTGGACCCAGATCAACAACCTGCGTTCGCAGCGTGAGCTGAGCAAGGCGGCGGACTTCACCCTCGAATCCGCCAACGACAGCCTGATCGTGCGCACCTCGGCGGCCTACTTCAACGTGCTGGTGGCGATCGAATCGCTGAACGCCGCACAGACCAATGAAGCGGCTGCGAAGAAGCAGTTCGACTTCGCCGACAAGCGCCTGGAAGTGGGCCTGGCGCCGATCACCGACGTGCACGAAGCACGCGCCCAGTACGACCAGGCGCGCGCCAACACCATCGTTGCGCAGAACACCCTGGCCGATAACTACCAGGCCCTGACCGAACTGACCGGCCAGCCGGTGGTCAACCTGCGCGGCCTGCCGGCCGACTTCCGTCCGGAAGTGCCGGCCAACCGTGGCAACATCGATGAGCTGGTGCACCAGGCCACCACCCAGAATCCGGCGCTGAAGGCGCAGGAACTGAAGGTGAGCGCCGCCGAAGCCGGCGTGCAGGCCGCGCGTGGTGGCCACTACCCGACCCTGTCGCTGGGCGGCAGCTGGGGCAAGACCGCGACCTGGGGCGACAGCACCGGCTCCGGCTCGCTGTCCCCCGATGCCCGCACCAACAGCATCGGCCTGACCCTGAACGTGCCGATCTTCGCCGGCGGCGCTACCCAGTCCGGCGTGCGCCAGGCACTGGCCCAGCGTGACATTGCCCAGGACGGCTACGAGCAGCAGAAGCGTGCCCTGGACCGCAACACCCGCAATGCCTACCAGACCCTGGTACAGGGCATCAGCGAAGTGGAAGCCCGCCGCCTGGCGGTGGTCTCGGCACAGAGCGCCTATGACGCCTCGCAGGTCGGCCTGGAAGTCGGTACCCGTACCGTGCTGGACGTGATCCAGAACCAGCGCATCCTGTTCTCGGCGCAGCTGGACTACGCCCAGGCCCGTTACACCTTCCTGCAGAACCGCCTGCTGCTGAGCCAGTCGCTGGGTGCGCTGGACGTGGCCGAGCTGCAGGACGTCAACCGCCTGCTGACCCAGGACGCGGGCAACCCGGCAACCACCACGCACTGAGTCGTCAGCCTGCCGGTCACGAAGAAGCCACCCGCGAGGGTGGCTTTTTTGTTGGTCGCGCGGACGGAAGCATGCACCCACCGACCGTCAGCCGGGCCAGACCCGCATCCGTTCGACTGCGGCCAGCAGACACAGTGCGATGGCGACGGGAGCCAGCACCGGCAGGGCGCGTGACCGCGGTGCCCGTCCGCGCAGCACGGCCACGCACACGGCCCCCATCACCAACAGGGTTGCCGGACCAGGCAGTACCGGCAGGCTGCCCATGGGCGCCCACAACGCCAGCAATGCCGCCGACAGGACGACGGCGACCGGCACCAGTCTCTCCCGGAACTCCAGGGATCGGTCACCTGCCGTCGGCCACAGCTGCATCGCCACCCGCGCAGCCAACATCAGCAGCACCAGGATGAGCGCCACCAACCCTGCCACTCCCGCCAGCGGCAGCAAGGGCATCACCCAGTACAACTGCGGGTGATGCTGCAGGGCGACCGACAAAGGCCGCGTGCTGGCCAGGGCCGGAAATTCGACCAGGCCAGCCTGCAACGCGGCCAGTACGATCAGCAGTACCATGGCCAGCAGCACGCACGCCGGCAGCAGCGGCCGCCGTGCCCCCGCCTGCCTGCCGACGCCAGGAAATCCCAGCGCCAGGCCAACGGTGGCGAACACACCGTACAGCGGCACGCTCGCCGCCAGTACACCGCCGATCCCGAAGCGATAGGGTGCCGTTGCCGGCGGCAGCCATGGAATCCAGTACGCGTAGTGCACATGGCGGGCTGCCAGCACCAGCAACAGCAGGCCGGCGCCGACCTTCACCGTCAGCAGCACGCAGGCAACCAGCACCACACGGTGTGGCCGCAGCAATCCGACCACTGCAAGCAACAGCAGGCTGGCAGCAGCCATCAGTTGACCCGGCATCCCGTTGCTGGCCTCGATTCCACAACCAGCCAGCAGTACATGCAGATGGTTGGCGACGGACTGCGCAACGCCAGCGGCAGTCACCACCAGTTCCAGCAGCAGCGCGCCACCGAGCAGAACGGCCGGCACGCCTCCCCAGCAGTCCCGCACCACGCCATGCAGGCCATCGGCAGCGGGCCTTTGCTGGTTCAGAACGTGCAGGCAGTACAGCAGCGGCCCTGTGCCCAGCGCGGCCAGCAGCAGGCTCAGGACGATGGCCGGGCCTGCCTGGGCTGCGGTGTGCTGGCCGACCAGCGCGACCACGCCGCCTCCCAGCAGCAAGGTCAGTGCCACCACCACAAGGCGATCGCCGTACCCGGGCTCATCGATGCCGGGGCTGCTGTCGCTGTCCATCGCAAGTTCCCTTGATATCCGCCCAAGCGCGGTCGACAGCAGACTGACAGCCTGTGCCGGGAGGCGGTATCGGAATACGCGCCATGCGCATCACGATGTGACGGCAGGCACGTTGGCAAGGAAGCTCACGGTCCCGCTACGACAGATTCCAGGTCGCTAAGCAGAATTGACGCGGTCTTTCACGACAGTCACGTCGCGTGCGCCGGCCCTTCGGACTCAGCGGCAAGGCGGCGGCAGGTGCGGTCCGACCAGCGCCAGCGTACGCTGCAGGGCACCGCGTCCGTTGCTGATCAGCGTGCAGCCTGCCCGCGCCATGTCCTCGCGTGCCTGTGGATCTTCGAGCAGGTGCTGCAGCAGTTCGCCGACCGCCTGCACGTCTTCGCCGATCAACAGCGCGCCCGCCTCGCGCATGCGGCGGGAAATCTCCGAGAAGTTGTGCAGGTGCGGGCCCGTCACCGCAGCGGTGCCCATCGCCGCCGGCTCCAGCAGGTTGTGGCCACCGATCGGCTGCAGGCTTCCACCGACAAACGCCACCTGCGCGCAGGCATAGAACGGCATCAGCTCGCCCAGGGTATCGATGACGAACACATCGGTTCCAGCCTCCGGCCACTGCTTCGCGCGCCGGGTTGCCACGTTCCAGCCCTGCTCCCGCGCCAGCGCCTCCACCTTCGGGAAGCGCTCGGGATGCCGGGGCGCCCACAGCAGCAACAGGTCGGGGTGCTGCCGGCGCAGGCGCCGATGCAGATCGATCACCGCCTGTTCTTCACCATCATGGGTACTGGCGGCGATCCACACCGGACGCCGGGCCGGCACGCGGGCATGGAACTGCTCGACGAAGCCCTGCACGTCCGGCGTAGTGATGTCGAACTTCAGGTTGCCCAGCGCCTGCACCTGCTCCGGCGCGGCACCCAGCTGCACGAAACGCTCGGCATCGTCCTGCGACTGCGCGGCCACGCAGGTGACCGTGCGCAGCGCGCGGCGGATCAACGCCGCCAGCAGCCGGTAGCCCCGCAGCGAACGTGCCGAGAGGCGCGCGTTGAGGATGTAGACCGGAATGCCACGGTCACGGCAGCCGAACAGCATGTTCGGCCACAGTTCGGTTTCCAGGATCAGCGCCAGGCTGGGCTGGAAGTGGCCGAGGAAGCGGTTGACGCTGCCGGGCACGTCATACGGCAGGTAGACGTGGTCCAGGGCGTCGCCCCACAGCGCACGCACGCGCTCGGAGCCGGTCGGGGTGATGGTGGTGATGACCCAGCGGATGTCCGGGCGCTCCTTGCGCAGCGCGTTCACCAGCGGCGCAGCGGCATTGACTTCGCCCACCGAGACCGCGTGCAGCCAGACCCGCGGTTGGCCGGTGGGCTGCGGATAGGAGGCATAGCGCTCATCCCAGCGCCGGAAGTATTCACGGACCCGGAAGCCGCGCCAGACCAGGTGGTACACGGTGATCGGCAGCAGGATGTAGAGCACGACCGAGTACAGGCCGCGCAGGATCCATTCGACAGGGTCTTTACGCATGCGGCAAGGATACGGGAGCCCCCCGGGAAAGACACGCGGCCGCCTTGGTAGAATGGGCCAATGTCCGATGCCACCACCGCCGTCCGCCCGTCGCTGCGCGATCCCCGCAACTGGCCGATGTTCGCCGCCATGCTGGGCGCCTTCGCCATCGCCCGCCTGCCGTGGATGCTGCAGCGTGCGCTGGGCCGGGGCGTCGGCTGGATCACCTGGCGCCTGCTGGGCAGCCGTCGCCGCGCCGCCGAGGTCAACCTGCAGCTGTGCTTCCCCGAGAAGGACGAGGCCTGGCGCCAGCGCCTGGTGCGCGACAGCTTCGATGCCCTGGGGGTGGGCGTGTTCGAGTGCATCCGCGCCTGGTGGGGCAGCATCGACAGCATCCGCCCGCAGGTGCAGATCGAAGGACTGGAACATCTGCGGCAGATGCAGGCGGAAGGTCGTGGCGTGCTGCTGGTGTCCGGCCATTTCATGACCTTGGAAATGTGCGGGCGCCTGCTGTGCGACTACGTTGATCTTTCAGGCATGTACCGCAAGCACAAGAACCCGGTGTACGAGTGGGCGGTGAAGTTTGGCCGCCTGCGCTACGCCAAGGCAATGTTCGCCAATGAGGACATCCGCGCTACCGTGCGCCACCTGAAGAAGGGCGGCTTCCTCTGGTACGCGCCCGACCAGGACATGCGCGGCAAGGACACCGTGTTCGTGCCGTTCTTCGGCCACACCGCTTCGACCATCACCGCCACCCACCAGCTGGCGCGGATGACCGGCTGTGCGGTGATCCCGTATTTCCATCGCCGCGAAGGCGGGAAGTACTTCCTGAAGATCGGCGCGCCACTGGAGAATTTCCCCAGCGACGACGTGGAAGCCGATACCACGCGGGTCAACCAGGCCATCGAAGAGATGGTGCGTGAGGCACCCGACCAGTACCTGTGGATCCACCGCCGCTTCAAGCGCCAGCCGGGTGGGCGGAGTGATTTCTACAAGTAGATCCACGCCATGCGTGGATGCTTTTCGATTCCGTGCCGGGATTCACAACGGCCAGCGGCACCAGGCGTACGGGTACTCCCCCACCACGCACGCCAAGCCCGCACGGACCGGATTGGCCAGGATGTACATCGCCTTCTCGTGAAGTGATTCGTCGGTCCGCACTGCATGGTCGTGATAGCCGCGCTGCCACTGCGCAGTTCCATCAGCCAGTGCAGATGGTCGGGCATCACCACCCAGGCGAGATTGTGGCGGAAGCCCCTACGCTCGACGAAGCGCAGGGTGTCGATCAGGATCGCCATGTTCGCCGCATCGGCGAACAACGGTTCACGGCCAAGGGTTGCCGTGGTCAATGAGTACAGGTTGCCGGATCGGGAATATCGACCGTAGCGGAGTCCTGGGCTGGCCATGCCTCAAGCGTGCGATACGCATGGAAACACCGGTAGTGGTGGGTTACCTGTGTTTGCGTCGGGAAAGCTCCATCCACGCATGGCGTGGATCCACCACAGCAATCTCCGTTCGGTACGCGCAGTAGAGCCACGCCAGGCTGGATGGACGATCACACCGCCGTCGGCGTGTCGTCCGCGTCGCGCGCCAGCAGGCTGCCGGCGAACAGCGCGGCCAGCAATACGGTCAGGCCACCCCAGAAGGCCGAATAGAACGCCAGATGGGTGTTCAGCGGGAACACGGTCACCGCCAGCGCCAGCATCGCCGGACGCGCGCGTTCGCGGGCCATTGCCGGCGCGAAGCGCCATGCGCGCCAGGCCTGGGCCACGGCCGCCAGCCACAGCAACAGACCAATCACTCCAGTCTCTGCGAGGATTTCCAGCACGATCTGATGGGCATGAAGCGCCGGGGCATTGCCCCACACGGCCGGCCCTTCCTCCGCCACGCAAGCGGGATAGGCATCGCGGAAACCACGTGCACCCACGCCATTGATCGGGTGCTCTTCAATCATGCAGGCGGCGGCTTCCCAGATCCGCGCGCGCCCTGACAGGGCCTCGTCGACACCACGCTCGCCCCCCTCCAGGGCCATGGCCGTACGCGCGAAGCGCTCGCGCAGCTGCGGCACGCTGGCGGTCAGCGCACCGGCGCCGAGCACCGCCACCAGCGCCAGCGCGGCCAGCCGTTTCCAGCCGAACTGGCGCACGCCGCTGTAGGCCAGCACCAGCGCGAAGGTGATCCACGAGGCGCGCGAACCGGCCAACAGCAGCACACTGCCCAGCGCTGCCGCAGCCAGCAGCCAGCCCGTATTGCCAAAGCGCCGCGCGGCGGGCAGCAGCAGGAACGGCGACAGGCTGGCCAGCACCTGGCCGAACTTCAGGTTGCACGGTCCCAGTGCGCCACTGAGGCGATCTGCCAGTGCGGCCTCGTCGGCCGGGCACAGTGCGTGGCCACTGACCGCCAGCTTCAGGTGTTCCAGCGACCAGAACCAGGGGCTGGTGCCGGCCACCGCCTGCACCAGTGCATCCAGCGTCCATGCGCCGGTGATCAGTGCCAGCCCCGCGAAGGTCAGCCGCCGCCGCTCCGGCATAGCCACCGCGATCGCCACCAGCCACATGAAGGGCAGATAGCGCAGGCCCGCAGCAGCCTTGGTCCACGAGGCCGCCGGATCGATCGCATCGAATGCGGAGAATGCCTGCGGCAGCCAGTAACCAAGGAACAGGATCGAAGTCAGTGCCCAGGCCGCCGTGCTCAACAGATGCGGGCGGCGCTGCAGGCGTCGCGTCACCATGCGCGCCGCCGCGTACAGCGCGCCCAGGCCCAACACGGTTTCGGCGATGCCTGGCAACGGCCACATCGCCACGTACGCCAGCACCCACCAGGGCGCCCAGCGCCCGGCGCGGTCGTCGCGCACGATGACGGCGGGGTCAGCCGGCGAGGTCGGCATAGAGGCGGAGGGTATCGCGCTGCATGGCCTGCAGGGTAAACGGGATGCGGGTCGGCAAGGACGGGGGCTGGGCCAGCAGGGCCAGCGCACGTTCACCCAATGCCCGCGCATCGCCGAGCGGCACGGCACCTGCGGGTTGCAGCTGCCGAAGCAGCTCACCGACGCCACCATGGTCCCAACCCAGCACCGGCCGGCCCACCGACAGCGCCTCGACCACGGTGCGGCCGAACGCTTCGGGCTTGTCCGACAGCTGCAGTACCAGGTCGCTGGCCGCGTAGGCCTGGGCGATGCGTGCGGTCGGCGTGCTGATGTGCACGGCCTCGGCCACGCCGAGCGCGGCCGCCTGCCGGCGCAGGTCGGCCACGTAGGCTTCACGGCCGGGTTCATCGGTGCCCAGCATCCACAACTGTGCCGGCACGCCGGCGGCGCGCACATCCGCCAGCAGCTGCAATGCGTGTGCGTGGCCCTTCAGGCGGGTGCCACGCCCCGGCAACAGCAGCAAGGGGCCTTCAACCTGCACCAGCCATGGGTGCTCTGCCGCAAGCGCCATCCGCGGACGGCGATCGCCACGCGCCACGCGCGGGAACTGGGCCACATCGACGCCACGCGGAATCACCTGCAATGCCTGTTCGGGCACGGTCGGGTAGTGCCGCTGCACGTAATCACGCACGGTGTTGGACACGCAGATCACGCGTTCGCCGCTGGTCATCACCGCGCTGTAGCGGCTGGGCGAATTCAGCCCATGCACGGTGGTCACCCAGTGCGGGCGTTGCGCGGCAGGCAGGGCACGGATTGCGTACAGGCCCAGCCAGGCCGGCAGCCGCGAGCGGGCATGCACGATGTCCGCACCAACCTCGGCAAACAAGCGACGCAGGGTCGGCAAGTGGCGCAGGGTCAGCAGCGACTTGCGGCCGATGTCCAGGGTGAGGTGCTCGGCACCGCTGTCGAGCAGCGGCTGCACCAGGCGGCCACCGGCGGAAACCACCAGCGCGCGATGGCCGGCGGCGACCAGGGCCGCAGCGATTTCCAGGGTCGAGCGCTCGACGCCGCCGGAGTGCAGCGCCGGCAGCAACTGCACCACGGTCAATCGGCGCATCGAAGGGGCGGCCGCTTAGTCGGCCAGCACGAACACGGAACCGCAGTACGGGCACTGCGCTTCGCCATTGGGCTCGTCTTCGATCGGCAGGTACACGCGCGGATGCGAGTTCCACAGCGCCATTTCCGGGGTCGGGCAGCTCAGCGGCAGATCGCTGCGGTGCACGGTGTAGCGCTTCTCGGCGTTGGCGGGCGCAGTGGCGGTATGGCTCATGGCGGATGTCGATGAACGGGTTGCGAGGCCTGTGATTCTAGCATCCAGGCCGCCCCGACATTGCGCCGCAACGGGTCTTTGCGCGTACCGGGCCGATTCCCTCCGACCTTGCATGCCACTTCGGGATGAGGTGCCGGTGGGAATTCCCGACCGATCCTGCAGATTCACCCCGGGAAACCACCGACAACGATATTTACCGCATTTGGATCGAACTAAATGGCACTTGTCAGGTTGCCACGGCTGTTGCAGGATCGGGCCAGGTCGTGAACCGGCCTGCCCCAATCCGACCCGATCGCATGGCCCGCCCCCACCGGACCGGCATCGCCTCTTCCACTGCCATCGCGGCGGGCGGAGCGATGCTGTCCGTGGTGTCCGCCGATGCGGGTTCTGCCCGCCGCCAGCCCTTCCGGGAGACCCCTGCATGACCCTGTCCGATCCACGCCGCGCCCTGCTTCCGCTCGCCCTGGCCCTGGCCTGTGCGACTACCGCGATGCCGGTGCTGGCACAGGGACTGCAGAGCTCGTTCGAGCCGGGCCAGCCGGCTCCGGAACCGGCCGCAGGCGCATTGCAGGTCACGATCGGCAATGGCCCCGCGGCGCCCTACGCCGCCAAGCGCAATGTCGGCTACAGCGGCCTGCACGCACTGCGCTACAGCAGTGAAGGTGGCAATGCGCGGCGCGAACTGTTCAAGGCGGACGTGACCATCGAGGCGGATACCACCCTGTCGTGGTTGGTGCTGCCGGAGATCGTCGGCAAGGACACCGTGGCTTCGACCTATGTGTCTCTGGACCTGCTGCTGGACGATGGCAGTCGGGTTTCGGCCGGCACTGCACGCGACCAGCACGGCGTAGCGATCGGCGCCCGCGCGCAGGGCGACTCGAAGACGCTGTACCCGCAGCAATGGGCGCGCAAGGCGGTGCGGCTGGGCGATGTGCCCGCGCTGAAGGGCCGCCGCGTGGTGGCGATCGAACTGGAGGTGGCCAGTGCCGACGGCGCACTGGTCTCCGGCTGGATTGATGACGTTCGCCTGGACACCGTGCCACGGCAGCAGCCAGCGCGCGTCTCCGACTGGGTACTGACCACCCGCGGTACCCAGGCCAACGGCACCTTCTCGCGTGGCAACAATTTCCCGGCCACGGCGGTGCCGCACGGGTTCAACTTCTGGACCCCGGTCACCGATGCCGGTGCGCTGAACTGGCTGTACCGCTGGAACGAGCAGAACGACGCGCAGAACCGTCCGCAGCTGCAGGCGCTTGCGCTGAGCCACCAACCCAGCCCGTGGATGGGCGACCGCCAGACCTTCCAGGTGATGCCATCGGCCAGTCGTGGCGTGCCGGAGGCTGACCGCCGCAAGCGTGCCCTGTCGTTCGACCGCAGCCATGAAAGCGCCCGCCCTTACCGCTACGACGTGCGCTTCGACAACGGCGTCGCGGCATCGATCGCGCCGACCGACCATGCCGCGCTGTTCCGCTTTGACTTCCCGGAGGACGGCGACGCCAACCTGCTGTTCGACAACGTCGATGCCCGCGGTGGCCTGACTCTGGACGCCGCCACGCAGACGCTGTCCGGCTACACCGACACGCGCAGCGGCCTGTCCAACGGTGCCAGCCGCATGTACGTGGTGGCCAGCTTCGACAAGCCGTGGCGCAGCAGTGGGCGCCTCAGCACCGGCCGCCCGACCGGCTACATCAAGTTCGATGCCGGCAGCGACCGGCGGGTGACCATGCGCATCGCCACTTCGCTGATCTCGGTGGAGCAGGCACGACACAACCTGGCGCTGGAAATCGCCGCCACCGATACGCTGGAGAGCGTGGCCGGCCGTGCGCAGGATGCATGGGACGCACGCCTGGCCCGCTTCGACATCGGCGATGCCAGCGACGACCAGAAGACCACGCTGTATTCCAGCCTGTACCGGCTGTTCCTGTACCCGAATTCCGGCCATGAAAACGCGGGCAGCGCCGCCGCACCGGAGTGGCGCTACGCCAACCAGGCCAGCGCCAGCGATGACAACACCGAGGGCAGCGCGACCCGCACCTTTGCCGCCGTGCGCGATGGCAAGGTGTTCGTCAACAATGGCTTCTGGGACACCTTCCGCACCACCTGGCCGGCCTACGCGCTGTTCACGCCCGACGATGCCGGGCAGATGGTGCAGGGTTTCATCGAGCAGTACCGCGCTGGCGGCTGGATCGCGCGCTGGTCGTCGCCGGGCTACGCGGACCTGATGGTCGGCACCAGCTCGGACGTGGCCTTCGCCGATGCGTGGCTGAAGGGCGTCGGCGGCTTCGATCCGGGCGAGGCCTACGCCGCCGCGCTGAAGAACGCGACCGTGGTACCACCCGACCGCCATGTCGGCCGCAAGGGCATGGACCGTTCGACCTTCCGGGGCTACGCCAGCGCCGACGTGCATGAGGGCATGTCGTGGACGATGGAAGGCGCACTCAATGACTTCGGCATCGCCAACATGGCCGATGCGCTGGCCAAGCGCGCGGCCACGCCGGCCGCACGCGAGCGCTACAGCACCGAAGCCGACTACTTCCGCCACCGCGCTGCCAGCTACGCGACGATGTTCGACCCTGCCGCCGGCTTCTTCCAGGGCCGCAGGGCCGATGGCCGCTGGCGCGTGGACGCCAAGGACTACGACCCGCGCGTGTGGGGCCACGATTACACCGAATCCAACGGCTGGACCTTCGCCTTAACTGCCGCCCATGACGGCGAAGGCCTGGCCGCGCTGTACGGTGGCCGCGACAAGCTGGCGGCGAAGCTGGATACCTTCTTCGCCACGCCGGAAACCGCAGACCCGGCACTGGCCGGCTCCTACGGCGGCACCATCCACGAGATGACCGAAGCGCGCGACGTACGCATGGGCATGTACGCGCACAGCAACCAGCCGGCGCACCACATCCCGTGGATGTACCTGTATGCCGGGCAGCCGTGGAAGACCCAGCAGCACGTGCGCGAAATCCTGTCGCGGCTGTACGTCGGCAGCGAGATCGGCCAGGGCTATCCGGGCGATGAGGACAACGGCGAAACTTCGGCATGGTACGTGCTGGCCTCGCTGGGCCTGTACCCGCTGCGCATGGGCGCCCCGGAGTACGTGATCGGCTCGCCGGCCTTCGAGCATGCACGCGTGGAGCTGCAGGGTGGCGCGGTGCTGACCGTGAACGCGGCCAACAACTCGCGCGAGAACGTCTACGTGCAGTCGCTGAAGATCAACGGCAAGCCGTGGACGAAGACCTGGGTGCCACACGACCTGATCGCCAAGGGCGCGACCCTCGACTTCGTGATGGGACCCCGTCCCTCGCGCTGGGGCAGCGGCGTGGACGATGTGCCGCGCTCGTTGACCGCGCGCGGCCAGCGCCCGCAGCTGCTGCACGACCTGCTCGGCAGCGGCGCGAAGGCGACGCTGGCCGATGGCCGCGCCCTGCCCGCACTGGTCGATGACGATGCGAGCACCACCGTGGGCCTGGGCGGCGGCGCAACCATCGCGCTGACCGGACTGAGCGACGGCACGCCGACGATGTACACGCTCACCAGCGGCGACGGCCGCATCCAGGGCGGTGAGTGGACGCTGGAGGCGCGCAACGGCGGCGGCAGCTGGACCGTGCTCGACCAGCGCAGCGGCGAAGACTTCGAATCCGCCCGCCAGACCCGTCCGTTCCGCATCGCCAGACCCGGCCGCTACAGCGAATACCGCCTGCGCCTGGCGGCACCGGCACGGCTGCCACTGGCGGAGATCGAACTGCTGGCGGCCGGCACCGTACAATGAGCGGCATGCGCTACCGTCTTCTGCCTCTGGCCCTTGTTGCCCTGTCCTTCTCAAGTTTCGGCCAGACCCAGGCGTTCGATACGCAGCTGACCCGCGACGGCGTGACGCTGAACTACCAGGACGCCCGTGGCGCCCTGGCCGCGCCGCAGCGCAAGCGGGTGATCGATACGTTCTTCTTCGCCTACCTGCGCGAACGTGCGGACTTCCACCCGCCCGCGCCGGCGATGGTGCGCATCGTGATCGATCCGGCCTACACCGGCATCGCCTTCGTCGGCGACAAGGACCAGGCAGCGACGATCACCATCAACCCAGGCTGGTTGGCGCAGCACCCGAACGACATCGACCTGGTCACCCATGAGGCGATGCACATCGTGCAGGGCTATCCAGGTTACGGCGATGCACGGGTGCCGGGCTGGCTGGTGGAAGGCATCGCCGACTACGCACGCGACCGCTACGGCATGGACAATGCCGCCGCAGGCTGGGTACTGCCGGGCAAGGTCGAGAAGGGGCAGAATTTCGACAGCGGCTACCGGGTGACCGGTGCGTTCCTGAAATGGGCCGAGGCCGAGTATCCCGGCCTGGTGCTGGCGCTGGACAAGGCCCTGCGCGACGGCCGCTATACGCCGGCGCTGTGGCAGAAGCACACCGGCAAGGCACTGCCGGCGCTGTGGACGCAGTATGCCAAGCCGCGTTCGGATGCACCGCCGCCGGCACCAGCGCGCCGCGGCAAGCGGCGCTGACTGGGCGATCAACTGGGTATTGCGGCGACTGGGTAGAGCCGACTGGGTAGAGCCGACTGGGTAGAGTCGACTGGGTAGAGTCGACTGTTAGTCGACTGCCTTTCGTACAGCCCCCTAAAACCCCGCGCTTCGCGCGATAGTCGACCAACGGTCGACTCTACCTCGCTGCGTCTACGCCTCAGCGCGACTGCACGAAGCCGGCGTACAGCGCGAACAGCTGCTGGAAGTACCGCCGCGTCACTCGATTGCGCATGACACCCTCGCCCATGGAAAGTTGGTCGGGCCCAGGGTGGGAAGGCCGGTCCCGTCCCTTCCCACGGCCGGGCCGCGTGGACGTATTGGGCCGCAACGGCGTTGCAGGGACATGACCGGGTTGCGTAGCGCGTGTGGCAGCGGTGGGACCGGCATCGGGACCGGTATCGGGACCGGTAGAGTCGACTGTTAGTCGACTATCGCGCGATCGCGCGGGATTTTCGGCGTCCGAATCAAGAGCAGTCGACTAACAGTCGACTCTACCCGTTTCCGCTTTGCGGAAACAAAAACGCGCCCCGGAGGGCGCGTTTCTGCAGCTGTCGCTGAAAAGAAGGCTTACGCCTTCTTTTCCGCTTCCAGCTGCTTCCTGATCTGCGCATCCACCGCCGCAATGGCGGTCATGTTCAGGATCCTGCGCGAGGTCGCGCTGGTGGTCAGGATGTGCACCGGCTTGTTCACGCCCATCAGGATCGGGCCGATCGCCACGCCGTCGGTGAACACACGCACCAGGTTGTAGGCGATGTTGGCCGCTTCCAGGTTCGGCAGCACGAACAGGTTGGCGCGGCCCTGCAGGGTCGAGCCCGGCAGCAGCTTCTGGCGCAGCGCTTCATCCCACGCGGTGTCGCCCTGCATTTCACCGTCCACGTTCAGACGCGGGTTGCGCTTGAGCAGCAGCTCGCGCACCTGGCGCATCTTCAGCGCGTCCTTGGAATCGTGGCTGCCGAAGTTGGAGTGCGACAGCAGCGCCACCTTCGGCTCGATGCCGAACAGCTTCATGCGGTAGGCCGCCTGCAGGGTCGCTTCGCACAGCTGCTCGGCGGTCGGGTCTTCCTGCACGTGGGTATCGACGAAGAAGAACACGCCCTGCTGGTTGATCACGCCGGTCATCGCAGAGGTCGAGGTGACCTTCGGCTCCAGCGGCAGCACGCTGCGCACGTAGCCCAGCTTCTTGTGGAAGCGGCCGACGATGCCGGTCAGCATCGCATCGGCTTCGCCACGGGCCACCATCACCGCTGCGATCAGGGTCGGGCGCGAACGCATCAGGTTCTTCGCCGCGGCCACGGTCACGCCACGGCGGCCGGTCAGGCCGTGGTAGTACTGCCAGTACTCGTTGAAGCGCGGGTCGTCGTTGATGTTGGTGACTTCAACGTTCTCGCCGATCTTCAGGCGCAGGCCGAGGCGCTCGATGCGCGATTCGATCACTTCCGGGCGGCCGATCAGGATCGGGTGCGCCAGGCCGTCATCGACCACGTTCTGCACCGCCTGCAGCACCACTTCCTCTTCGCCTTCGGCGTACACCACGCGCTGCTTGTCGCTGCGCGCGCGGTCGTAGACCGGCTTCATCATCAGGCTGGTGCGGTAGACGAACTGGGCCAGCTTGTCGCGGTAGGCGCCCATGTCGTCGATCGGGCGCGAGGCCACGCCCGAGTCCATCGCGGCCTGGGCCACGGCGGCCGACAGCTCCACCAGCAGGCGACGGTCGAACGGGCGCGGGATCAGGTATTCACGGCCGAAGCTCGGCGTCTCGCCACCATAGGCCGAGCCCATGTCGGTGGCGGCACGGCGTGCCAGCGCGGCGATGGCGCGCACGCAGGCGATCTTCATTTCCTCGTTGATCGCGGTCGCGCCCACGTCCAGCGCACCACGGAACAGGTACGGGAAGCACAGCACGTTGTTGACCTGGTTCGGGTAGTCCGAACGGCCGGTGCCGATGATCGCGTCCGGACGCGCGGCGCGCGCCACCTCCGGCATGATTTCCGGAGTCGGGTTGGCCAGCGCGAAGATCACCGGATCCGGCGCCATGGTCTTGACCATGTCGGCGGTCAGGATGCCCGGTGCCGACAGGCCCAGGAAGATGTCCGCGCCGTCGACGATCTCGGCCAGGGTGCGCTTGTCGGTGTCGCGCGCATAGCGCTGCTTTTCCGGGTCCAGGTCGGTACGACCGGTATGGATCACGCCCTCGCGGTCGAAGGCCAGGATGTTTTCCGGCTTCAGACCCAGCTGCACCAGCATGTTCACGCAGGAAATGCCAGCCGCGCCCATGCCCGTGGTCGCCAGCTTCACTTCCTCGATCTTCTTGCCGGTGATCGCCATGGCATTGAGCACCGCTGCGCCGACGATGATCGCCGTGCCGTGCTGGTCGTCATGGAACACCGGGATCTTCATGCGCTCGCGCAGCTTGCGCTCGACCACGAAGCACTCCGGCGCCTTGATGTCTTCCAGGTTGATGCCGCCGAAGGTCGGCTCCAGCGAGGCGATGATGTCGACCAGCTTGTCCGGGTCCGTCTCATCCACTTCGATGTCGAACACATCGATGCCGGCGAACTTCTGGAACAGCACGCCCTTGCCTTCCATCACCGGCTTGCCGGCCAGTGCGCCGATGTTGCCCAGGCCCAGCACGGCGGTGCCGTTGGAGATCACCGCCACCAGGTTGCCGCGCGCGGTCAGCTCGCTGGCCTGCTGCGGGTCGGCCTTGATCGCTTCACAGGCGTACGCCACGCCCGGCGAATACGCCAGCGACAGGTCGCGCTGGGTCAGCATGGGCTTGGTAGCGGAAACCTTGATCTTTCCCGGCGGGGACATCCGGTGGTAATCGAGGGCGGCCTGTTTGAAATCTTCGTTGGACATCGATGTGGGTTACATGAATGGGCAGAAGGGACAGGGGATGATACCCCCGTTGGAGCGTCTGGACCTGTCGCTATCCTGTCGCAGGCATGCTGCGACTGCACAATTCCGTGCCGTATGCGACGGTACCGGGATGCCAAGCATCGGCGCCCCCGATGACAGCCATGGGACGCCCTGAAACGCCGCGGGGCCGTACCACTGTCGTGATCGGCCCCGCGGTACCACACACCTGGGTCAGCCCTTGGCCGGCAGCGCCTCGGGCAGTGCGTCCACCGGCGGCGGCAGCTCGCTTTCGCGGCCATCCAGCGCCAGCTGCAGGCGGTTGCGGTCCAGCGCGCCTTCCCAGCGCGAAACCACCACGGTGGCCACCGCATTGCCGATGAAGTTGGTCAGCGAGCGGCATTCGCTCATGAAACGGTCCACGCCCAGGATCAGCGCCATGCCGGCCACCGGTACCTCCGGCACCACGGCAAGGGTGGCGGCCAGGGTGATGAAGCCGGCACCGGTGACGCCGGCCGCACCCTTGGAGCTGAGCATGGCAACCAGCAGCAGGGCGATCTGGTGGCCCAGGGTCAGTTCGGTGTTGGTGGCCTGGGCAATGAACAGTGCCGCCAGGGTCATGTAGATGTTGGTGCCGTCCAGGTTGAACGAGTAGCCGGTCGGGACCACCAGGCCCACCACCGACTTGCTGCAACCGGCGCGTTCCATCTTCTCCATCAGCGACGGCAGCGCCGACTCCGACGAGGAAGTGCCCAGCACCAGCAGCAGCTCGGCCTTCAGGTAGCGCGCCAGCTTGAACACCGAGAAGCCGCACAGTCGGCAGACCACACCGAGGATCACCGCCACGAACAGGAACGCGGTGAGGTAGAACGAGCCCACCAGCCACGCCAGGTTGACCAGCGAACCGACGCCGTACTTGCCGATGGTGAAGGCGATGGCGCCGAAGGCACCGATCGGGGCGGCCTTCATCAGGATGTGCACCAGCTTGAACACCGGGGCGACCAGCGCCTCCAGGAAGTTCAGGATCGGCTTGCCCTTCTCGCCCACCGAGGCCAGCGCGATGCCGAACAGCACCGCGATGAACAGCACCTGCAGGATGTTGCCGTCGACGAAGGCGCTCACCAGCGTCTTCGGAATGATGTCCATCAGGAAACCGACCAGGGTCAGGTCGTGCGACTTCTCGACGTAGCTGTGCACCGCGGTCTGGTCCAGCTCGGCCGGGTTGATGTTCATGCCGGCGCCGGGCTGCACCACGTGCGCCACGATCATGCCCACGATCAGTGCCAGCGTGGAGAAGAACAGGAAGTACGCCATCGCCTTGGCGAACACCCGGCCCACCGTGCGCAGGTGGGTCATGCTGGCGATGCCGGTGACGATGGTGAGGAAGATCACCGGCGCGATGATCATCTTCACCAGGTTGATGAAGGCATCGCCGAGCGGCTTCATCTTCTCGCCGATCAGCGGTTCGTAGTGGCCGAGGATGGCGCCCAGGACGATAGCCACGATCACCTGGAAATACAGCTGGCGATAGATCGGCAACGGCTTTGCAGGCGCCGGGGCTGCGGTCGGGATGTGCATGGCGGACTCCGGAAGTGGCGTTTTCAGGCACGTACGGCCCCGGGACAGCACGGGAACCGTTACCGTGGAAACTGATCGCAGGCCCTGTGCTGCATGCGCAGGAGGTGCGACCAATGGACGCCTTTGTACGCGCCGGGCACGCCGGCGCAGATAACCTATTGGTACTAGCCCCCCGGTTCAGGTGGCGGCGATGCCTACACTGGCGCCGCACCGCCCGATCCTGGGGAGGCCGGTGGCCCGTGCTGAACGGCCGGGCGCGTCATTGCGAAAGTTTCGGCCCCTGCGGCCGTTGTTGTCCTGTCCACACGCAATCTGAGAGAGCCGCACCCAACATGCGCCCGATTCCCACCTTGCTGGCCCTGTCGCTGGCCGCGCTTCCCGCCTTCGCTTCGGCTGCCGATTTCGACAACTGGCCGACCAAGTACGCCTTCGGCGACGGCACCGAGTTGGCCGCTACCGCCAACATCGCCTACGACTACAACGATTTCTCCTCGGGCAGCGGCCTGGAGGACGACGACGCCGTGCGCCGCAAGGAGTTCGGTGCGACGCTGAAGAAGAAGGGCGTCTACGACGCGATGGTCTACTACGACTTCCAGTCCGATACCTGGCTGGACGTGTTCGTGCGCTTCGAGAGCAAGGCCTTCTTCGGCCGCGACATCGGTCGCTTCCGCTTCGGCTACATGAAGACGCCGGTCGGCCTGGATGCGAACACCTCTTCGCGCGCCGGCAGCTTCCTGGAAACCGCACTGCCCGTGCAGGCCTTCTACGAAGGCCGCCGCACCGGCGTGGAATGGGTGCTGGAGCGTCCGCAGTACCTGCTGCAGGCCGGCGCCTATGGCGGCAAGGACCTGCAGGGTGACAACCCCGGGACCACCCAGGCAGTACGTGCGGTGTGGACCCCGGTGAAGGCGCCCGGTGACGTGATCCACCTGGGACTGGCCTACTCGCAGGAAAATCCGCGCGGTTACAGCGATGGCCGTGACGTGCACCACGAGGCCAGCGCGCGCCTTCGCGCACGCCCGGAAGCCGGCCTGACCGACATCCGCTACGTCGATTCCGGCGCCCTGGTCACCGCCGACCAGATCCGCCGCACCGGCCTGGAAGGCATCTGGATCCGCGGCCCGTTCTCGCTGCAGGCCGAAGCCCTGCGCGCCACGGTCACCCGCCATGACGGCAAGCCCGACTACACCGGCAGCGGCCAGTACGCGATGGCCAGCTGGGTGCTGACCGGCGAGTCGCGCCCGTACAACGCAGGTGCCGTGGCCAACATCAAGCCGGCGCACGACTACGGCGCGGTGGAACTGGTGGCCCGTTACAGCCGCATGGACCTGGACGATGGCAGCATCCTGGGTGGCCGCCAGCACGACCTGACCCTGGGCGCGAACTGGTACCTGACCAGCCACTTCAAGTTCCAGGCCAACTACGTGAAGGTCGACGCCAGCCGTCGCGGTGTGCACAGCACGCCGGAGATCTTCGAGCTGCGCGCGCAGATGCACTTCTGACCCCTTCCACGTCAGATCCCGGCGGGCGTGCACGTCACGCCCGCCGGCCCTGCGTAGACTGCCGCCATGTACTGGCTCAGCCGCCACCGGATGCTGTTGCTGACCATCCTGGTGATGGTCGGAGGCACCGTGCTTTGTGCGGTCGCCGCCGGCCACTACGCCTGGCGGCGCGCCCTCGGCGAGGAAAGCAGCCAGGTGCAACGCCAGCTGCAGCTGTACGGCCAGGGCCTGCAGCAGCGCATCGACCGCTTCGGCACGTTGCCGCAGGTACTGGCGCTGGATCCGGATCTGCTGCACGCCCTGCGTGTGCCGCCCTCGCCCACCGAACAGCAGCGGCTGAACCTCAAGCTGCAACGCGCCAATGAAGTCACCCGTGCCTCGACCCTGACCCTGGTCGGCCACGACGGCGTGGCAGTGGCGGCCAGCAACTGGGACCAGCCGACCAGCAACGTCGGCGAGAACTACAGCTACCGCCCCTACTACCGGCAGGCACTGGCGCAGGGCCGCGGCCGCTTCTACGGCATCGGCATGACCACCGGCGTACCCGGCTACTACCTGTCGCAGGCCATCGAGGAAGATGGCAAGCGGCTCGGCGTGGTGGTGATCAAGGTCGAGCTGTCGGCGCTGGAACAGGAATGGTTGAGCAGCCCGGACGTGGTGCTGGCCAGCGACGACCATGACGTGGTGTTCCTGGCCAACCGTGACAGCTGGCGCTACCGCCTGCTGCGCCCGCTGGGCGCCGATGAGCGCCGCGAAATGCTGGACGCCCGCCAATACGCCGACCGCGCATTGCAGCCATTGCGCGCGCGTACTGAAGACGTGCTTGCCGATGGTGGCCGCATGGTGCGCCTGCTCGATCCCGCACTGCCGCAGCCGATGCTGTGGCAAAGCCTACCGCTGCCCGCCGAAGGCTGGAACCTGCATCTGCTGCACGACGCCAGCGCCGCCACCGCCGCCGGTCGCGCAGCCGCCCTCACCGGCGGTGCCGCGTGGCTGGCGCTGGGCTTCCTGGTGCTGTTCGTGCAGCAGCGCCGACGCCTGGCCAAGCATCGCCTGCGCAGCCGCCGCGAACTGGAAACCCTGCTCAAGCAGCACGCACAGGAACTGCGCACCGCACAGGATGGCCTGCTGCAGGCGGCCACCGACGCCGACAGCGGACTCAGCCGCAGCCTCGAACACCTGCCGCAGGGCGTGGTGGTGATCGACCGCGAACTGCGCCTGGTCGCGTGGAACTCGCGCTACCTGGAACTGTTCCGTTTCCCACAGGACCTGGTTCGCGTCGGCCGGCCGATCGAGGAACTGTTCCGCTTCAACGCACGCCGTGGCCTGCTTGGTCCGGGCCCCGTCGATGAAGCAATCGAGCGCCGCCTGAACCACCTGCGCAGCGGCCGCCCGCACATGCGCGAGAGCGAGAAGGACGACGGCACGGTGCTGGAGATCCGTGGCAATCCGCTGCCTGACGGCGGCTTCGTCACCAGCTATGCCGACATCACCAGCTACAAGAACGCCGCGCGCGAACTGCGCTCGCTGGCCGATGCGCTGGAGCACCGCATCGCCGAGCGCACCCATGATCTGGAAGAAGCACGCCGCGAAGCCGAGCAGGCCAACCGCTACAAGACCCGTTTCGTTGCCTCGGCCGTGCACGACCTGCTGCAGCCCCTCAACGCGGCGCGCATGTTCGTCTCGGTGCTGCGCGGCAAGCTGAGTGACCCGGCGCAGCAACAGACCAGCGACCACATCGATGCTGCATTGGCCGCGCAGGATGCGATCCTCAACAGCCTGCTGGATATCGCGCGCCTGGAATCGGGCAGCCTGCCCACGCGCGTACAGGCGTTCCGGCTCGGGCCTTTGCTGCAGACGCTGGCACGCGAGTTCGGCATCGCCGCGCAGTCACGTGGGCTGGTGGTCGACTGGGTCGATACCGCTGCGGTGGTGGTCAGCGATGAAGCGCTGCTGCGCCGCATCCTGCAGAACTTCCTGTCCAACGCACTGCGCTACAGCGAACGTGGCCGCGTGCTGCTCGGCTGCCGTCGCCGCGAAGGCCTGCTGTGGATCGAAGTTCACGACCAGGGCCCCGGCATTCCCGATGCGCTGCAGGGCGAGATCTTCGAGGAGTTCCGCCGCCTGCACGACGGCCAGCAGCGCGGCGCCGGCCTTGGCCTGGCAATCGTCGACCGCATCGGTCGGCTGCTCGGCCACCCGATCCGCCTGCGCTCGCAGCTGGGCCAGGGCAGCGTGTTCGCGGTGGGCGTGCCGTTCGGCGAAGCCAGCGCGATTCCCGCTACTGCTCCTGTGCCGGTGCTGGTGCAGGAACCGGCCGCGGACAACCCGCTGCGCGGTCGCCGGGTGTGGGTGATCGACGACGATCCGCACGTCTGCGCCGCCAGCCGCGCGCTGCTGGAGCGCTGGGGCTGCGAGGTGGCGCTGGCCGACGGCCCGCAGGCGGCGCTGCAGCTGGCGGCAACAGGCGCGGTGCCGGAACTGGTGCTGCTGGATGTGCGCATGGGCGATCACCACGGGCCGGTGCTGTACGAGACGCTGGCCGAGTTGTGGCAGGCCCGTCCGCCGGTGGTGCTGGTCACCGCCGAGCGCGATGCGGGATTGCGTGAGATGGCCGCCGAGCGCGGCTGGGGAATGATGGCCAAGCCGGTGAAGCCGCCGGCGCTGCGGGCGTTGATGAGCCAGCTGTTGATCCGCCATCGCGGGTAGTTTCCAGCCAACGGCGCAGCCCCTCGTGGGTGGTCGCACAAAGCAGTTCATCGGTGGGGCCGGGCAGATGGGCTGCACAGGGGCCGCTGCAAGTACGTCCCTGTAAGCTCGGTCGCCGCATCCATGCGGCTCACGCCCCTGTGCAGCCCATCTGCCCGGCCACGGACACGTTCCGTGCGCGTCCACCCTAGGAGAAGAAAAAAGATCAAAAGCGGGTCGCGCGCTGCGCTTGCTCGTGTAGAGCCGAGCCCATGCTCGGCCTCACGGACGGGCCGGAAAGCAGCCGAGCGTGGGCTCGGCTCTACGAAAAATGGCCTGCCAGGCTGCCTTTGCTTTTGATCTTCTTTTCTCTTCCGTGGGTGACAGGCCACCGAAATCTGTCAGAGGTCGGTCGGGTTGGGTGCGCGGGGGTGTCAGCCGCATGGGCCCGAGGCATGCCTCGGGCGGGTTGGGCAGGACGCCCAACCCGGGTCTTGCCGTGTGCGCAGGACAGCGCACACGAGCAAGCGGCTGCCAAGCCTCCAGGGACGGATTCACGGCGTCCCCCGCGCACCCAACCCGACTGGCCCGCTCGCAGCTTCTGCTTTCAGCGACCAACCCAAACCCACCCACGAGGGGCTGCGCCGTTGGCTGGAAACTACAACCCGATGCCGGCGTCGCCCTCAGGCTCCAGCGCCTTCACCAGTACCGCTGCCTGTGTGCGGCTGTGGCATTCGAGCTTCTTCAGGATCGCAGTGACATGTACCTTCACCGTGTTCTCGGCCAACCCCAGCGTATAGGCGATCTGCTTGTTGAGCAGGCCATCGGCCAGGCACAGCAGCACGCGGAACTGCTGCGGGGTCAGCTGGGCCAGGCGGCTGGCCAGCAGTGCATCGGCCTCCGAACGCTCGGCGGCCATCGCCGGGAACCACAGGCCACCATCGAGCACCGCCTGCACCGCCTCGCCGATGGTCTCGGCCGGGGCGGACTTCGGGATGAAGCCAGCGGCGCCAAACTGCTGAGCACGACGGATCACCCGCGGGTGGTCGTTGGACGAGAGGATGACCACCGGAATGTCCGGATGCGAGCCGCGCACGTGCAGCAGCGCGGAGAAACCGTGCGCGCCGGGCATGGTCAGGTCCAGCAGCACCAGGTCCACATCCGGGTGGGCATCCAGCGCTTCGGCCAGGGCATCGGCACTGGCCACCTCGCGCACCTGCGCCAGCGGCAGGCTCTGCCGCAATGACTGCACCACCGCCGAACGCAGCAGCGGGTGGTCATCGGCGATCAGGATGGTGTATTCGCTCATGCCGCCATTGTACGGGCAGGCCGGAGCCTCAGCGCCCCGCCGGCTCCACGCTGCTGCGCCAGGCATCCAGGAACTGGCGGCGCTTGAGCGCGTCCAGGTACACCAGCAGGCCCGGGCCGAGCTGGATCGGGCGGCGGCTGCGGCCGGGCGCATCGTCGCCACGTGCGTTGCCGGTCACGATCGGCATCAGGCGTGCCTCGCGCGACAGCACCTGCTGGCCACGCGGTGACAACAGGTAGTCGAGGAAGCGCCGGGCTTCTTCCGGGTGTGGGCCGGTACGTGGAATCACCGCGGTACGCAGCACCACCAGCGTGTAGTCCTCGGGCTCCACGATCGCCAGCGGCGCACCCGCGTCGATGCGCGCCTGCGCGTAGGAGCCGAGCACGTTGTAGACCAGCGACAGCTCTCCGCTGGCGACCTTGTCCAGCAGCACGCCGGTGCGCTCCTCGCGCACGACGTCGTTGTCGCCCAGCGCACCCAGCAACGCGCCGGCGATGCTGCCACGCTGTGCATCCTGGGTAGACAACAGGTAGCCGACACTGCTGCGCTCGATGTCATAGGTACCGACCCTGCCGCGCAGCGGTGCCCCCTCCGCGCGCAACCGGTCCAGCAGTTGCCGACGCGTGTGCGGCACCTTCGCAGCCGGCAGTGCGCGGGTGTTGTAGACCATTACCACCGGCTCGTAGCTGATGCCGAAGGCCTCGTTGCGCCACTGCGCCCAGGCCGGTAGCGCAGCGGTCTGCGCCGAACGATGCGGCAGCGCGTGGCCGTCGTTGACCAGCTTGGTCTGCAGGTCCATGCCGCTGGAGATCAGCAGGTCCGGCGATGCCGGCCCGCCGCGGTCGTGCAGGTAACGCGCGTACAGGTCCTGGGTGATGATGTCCTCGTACACCACCTCAGTGCCGGGGTGCAGCCGCTGGTAGTCGGCAATCACTACCGCGAACACTTCGATGTCGGTGGTGCCGTGGATGCGCAGCTGCGCAGTGGCCTTTGCCTGGGCCGGGAAGCGGCGCACGTCGCCCGGTGCTGCAAGCACCGGCAGGGCCAGCAGCAAGGCAACGGCAGCAGCGAACAGGCGGATCATGGACTGCTCCGGGGCAGGCGGATGGTGGCAACCAGCCCACCCTGTGGGCGATTGCTGAGGTCGATGCGACCGCCATGGCTGTCGACCACGCGCTTGACGATGGCCAGGCCCAGCCCGGCGCCGCCGGACGGTGCACCTTCGCCACGGGCGAAGCGCTCGAACACGCGTTCGGCATCGGCGGCGGCAATGCCGGCGCCGTGGTCGGCGATGGTCAGCACGGCCTGCCCGCCTTCCACGGTCAACGCGATCTGCAACGGACCGTCACCGCCGTACTTGAGGGCGTTGTCGACCAGGTTCTTGATCGCCTCGCGCAGCAGCAGCGCATCGCCATGTACCTGTACCGGCTCGGCGGTCATCGCCAGTTGTACGCGCGGTGCCGGGCCGGCCTGCGGCAGTGCTTCATGCAGGGCCTGGTGCACGGTCTCGGCCAGGTCCACCGCTGCAAAGCGCTGCAGATGCGAGCGATGGATCACGCTGGCATCGCTGAGCAGCTGGTTCAGCAACCGGCTCATGTGGGTGGCATTGCGTTCAATCGCCTGCAGGCTGCGCCGCATGTCCTCGGGGTCGTCGTCATCGAGCGCCAGCTGTGCCTGCGCGCGCAGGGCAGCCAACGGCGTACGCATCTGGTGCGCGGCCTCGGCCATGAACGCGCGCAAGGTCTCGTTGCTGCTGGACAGTCGTTCCATGAAGCGGTTCAACGCCGCCACCATCTGGTCCATCTCGCGCGGCACGCGCGCATCCAGCGGTTTCAGATCGGACGGCTCGCGGCGCGACAGCTCGCGTTCCACCCGCACCAATGGCCGGAACGCGCGATGCACGCCAAAGGCCACCAGCGCCAGCAGCAGCCCGGACAGCACACCGATCGCCAGCAATGCACGGTTGACCATGTCCTGCGCAACCGCTTCACGTGCACGCCGGGTCTGGCCGACCTGCACCTGCACCTCGCCCTGCGCCGACGCGGCGGCGAAACTGCGGCCGACCACCACGAAGCGCACGGTCTCGCCGCTGTATGCCGCATCAAACAGCTGCGGTTGCGTGCCGGGCCGACGCGGTGGCGCCGGCAGGTCGCCGTAGCCGGTGATCAGGTTGCCGCGACTGTCGGCGACCCGATAGAACACACGGTCTTCCGGGGCCATCGCCAGCAGGTCCAGCGCGGCATAGGGCAGATCGACCTGCCACTGGCCATCGACCAGGGCCACCGAATCGGCGATGGACAGTGCCGAGGACACCAGCAGATGGTCGTAGGAACGGTTGGCGGCGCGCTGGCCATAGCCGCGCGCGGCAAACAGCAGGGCCACCGCGAACACCGCCAGCAACGCGCCGAGGTAGACCAGCAGCGTGCGCCGCAGCGAGCCCGGTGCGGCATTCGCGGTACGCGCGTCAGCCATCGGCGTCGGCGCTGCCGTCACTGGCTTCCAGCAGGTAGCCAACGCCGCGCACCGTGGTGATGCGCAGCGGTGCGCCTGCCAGCTTCTTTCTCAGGCGACCGACATACAGCTCGATGGCATTCGGGCCGGCTTCGTCGTCGAAGCCGAACAGGCCGTTGCCGATTTCGTCCTTGCCGACTACCTGGCCGAGGCGGCCGACCAGGATCTCCAGCAGCCGGTACTCGCGGTTGGGCAGTTCGATCGGTTCACCGTCGAGACTGACCCGGTGCGCCGCGTTGTCGAACTGGAAGCCACCGATCTGCACCACTTCGCTGGCCTGCCCACGCGCACGCCGCAGCAGCACGCGGCAGCGTGCTTCGAACTCGCGGAAATCGAACGGTTTGCCCAGGTAGTCGTCGGCGCCGACATCCAGCGCCTGCACGCGGTCTTCGATGCCATCGCGCGCGGTCAGCATCAGCACTGGCGTGCTGTCGCCGCGCTCGCGCATGCCGGCCAGCACGCGCAGGCCATCGAGCTTGGGCAGGCCGATATCCAGCACCACCAGGTCGAAGCTCTGGTAGCGCAGCACGCTGGCCGCCGCCAGGCCATCGGCCTGCCAGTCCACGGCATGCCCACTGCGGCGCATGCGGCGGATGATCGCATCGGCCAGATCCGGGTTGTCTTCGACCAGCAGCAGGCGCATGGGCACGGGGGTGGGAGGGGAAACGAATGCTACCGCATGCCGCTGCCGCGCTCGCCGGGCCCCGCCCGGAGGCAGCAGCGGGCCGCTTTACGCTGCACCGCACAATCCGTTGACAGGACGATGACAGCTTGCCCGACCCAGACTGCGGCCGCGCACCGTCCGGTGCCCACGATTGCCGCGCGCCTGGCGCGCACCTGGGAGGGTTTGTGGAATTCACGTTTGCCTGGCGGCGCCCTGCCGCCATGATGGCGCTGGCTGCCCTGTCGGCGCCGGCCTTCGCCGCCGAAGACGACCGTCCGGTCACCGCCACCCTGGGTGGCCGCCTGCACCTGGACTTCGCCACCTTCGACAACGACAACCGGGGCACCCCGAACAAGGACGACACCGAAATCCGCCGTGCGTGGGTTGACGTGTCCGGCAAGTTCTTCGTGGTCGACTACAAGCTGGAAGCCGATTTCTCCGGCGACCGCGTCGAGGCCAAGGACGTGTACCTGGCACGCAGCTTCGGCAAGGCCGGCAAGCTGACCGTGGGCCAGTTCAAGCAGTACTTCTCGCTGGATGACCGTACCAGCTCCAACTACGGCAGCTTCCTGGAGCGCGGCAACGCCGGCACCACGCTGGCGCCGCTGTACCGCCTGGGTGCGTCCTGGCAGGCCAACCCCGGTGACTTCACCTGGGCGGCCAGCCTCTACAGCCTGGAGAGCATCGACGCCTGGCAGGTGAAGGGTCGCGCTGCCGGTGGCCGCGTCACCTGGGCGCCCTCGCCCAGCGATGGCGACGTGCTGCACCTGGGCCTGTCGCTGGCCCGCGAGGCCTACGACAACCCCGGCGCCAACGGCGTGCCCGGCCTCCGCATCCGCCCGCGCCCGGCCGGCCATCTGTCCGACAACAGCCGCCTGACCCTGGTCGACTTCTCCGCCGGCCGCGATACCGACGTCAACAAGTGGTCGCTGGAATACGCGCAGGTGCGCGGCCCGCTGTCGTGGCAGGGCGAGTTCAGTGGCGCCACCTTCGACGACGGCGCACAGCGCGGCGATGTAATGGCGGCCTACGGCATGCTCAGCTGGTTCGTCACCGGCGAAAGCCGTGCCTACGACCGCAAGACCGGTCGATTCGCGCGGGTGAAGGACATCCGGCACAAGGCCGGTGCCTTCGAAGTGGCGCTGCGCTACGACCAGATGTGGGGCGCGCAGCATCTCGACGGTGCGCCGGACCTGCGTCGCGGCAGTACCGAAGCCTGGACGCTGGGTGGCAACTGGTACCTGCGCGACAACCTGCGCTTCATGCTCAACGTGATCGAAAGCCGCAACCGTGATCGCCTGGCCGGGGTGACGGTGGACCGCACGCGCGCGGTCACCGGCCGCCTGCAGTACGACTTCTAGGCCCGACATTCCGGGCATTCCGCCCGGGCCCCTTCCACTCCCCACGTCCTGTTTTCGCAAGGAGTCCGCAGATGATGCTGAGCATCCTCGGCTTTGGCATGGTCATTACGTTCATGTACTTGATCATGAGCAAGCGCCTGTCGCCGCTCGTCGCCCTGATCACCATTCCCATCCTGTTCGCGCTGATCGGTGGCTTCGGTGCCGGCATCGACGAGATGATGCTGGAGGGCATCAAGAAGATCGCGCCCACCGGCGTGATGCTGATGTTCGCCATCCTCTACTTCGGGGTGATGATCGACGCCGGCCTGTTCGATCCGCTGGTGCGGGTGATCCTGCGTTTCGTCAAGGGCGACCCGATGAAGATCGTGCTTGGCACTGCAGTGCTGGCGATGCTGATCTCGCTCGATGGCGATGGCTCGACCACCTACATGATCACCGTCTCGGCGATGCTGCCGCTGTACCAGCGGCTGGGCATGAACGCGCTGAACATGACGTGCGTGACCATCCTCGCCGGCGGCGTGATGAACCTGACCCCGTGGGGCGGCCCGACCGCACGCGCGGCCACCGCGCTGCACGTGGATCCGGCCGACGTGTTCGTGCCGCTGATCCCGTCGATGGTGATCGCCTGTGCCGGCGTGCTGCTGCTGGCCTGGTACCTGGGCCTGAAGGAACGCCGTCGCCTCGGCGTGGTGACCCTGCCCAAGGGCGGCAGCTGGATGGACAACAGCGTGTCCGATGACAGCAATCCGCTGCCGACCGTGGAAGACGCCGAAGACATCAAGCGCCCGAAGCTGCTGTGGGTGAACCTGGCGCTGACCGTGGCGCTGATGACCGCGCTGATCATCGGCGTGCTGCCGATGCCGGTGCTGTTCATGGTCGGCTTCGCCATCGCCCTGGTGATCAACTACCCGAACCTGGCCGAGCAGCGCCGTCGCGTGGTCAACCATGCCGGCAACGTGCTGTCGGTGGTGTCGCTGATCTTCGCCGCGGGCATCTTCACCGGCATCCTCAACAACACAGGCATGGTCGAAGCGATGTCGCACAGCTTCCTGGCCGTCATTCCGGAATCGTGGGGCCCGTACCTGGCGGTGATCACCGCGGTGGCATCGATGCCGTTCACCTTCTTCATGTCCAACGACGCGTTCTACTTCGGCGTGCTGCCGATCCTGTCCGAGGCCGCTGGCAACTACGGCATCACCCCGGTGGAAATGGCGCGCGCCTCGCTGGCCGGCCAGCCGGTGCACCTGCTCAGCCCGCTGGTGCCGTCCACCTACCTGCTGGTGGGCCTGGCCAAGGTCGAATTCGCCGACCACCAGAAGTTCACCCTGAAGTGGGCCATCGCCATCTCGATGCTGCTGATGGTCGGCAGCCTGCTGTTCGGCCTGTATCCCCTCGCCGCCTGACCCTTTGCCAAGGAGCCTTCTGCAATGACGCTTCGAATCGCTTACGTCACCAGTGGAATGGGCAGTGTCGGCACTGCCATCTGCCAGAGCCTGGCCCGCAGCGGCCACACCGTGGTTGCCGGCTGCGCGCCGAACTCGCCGCGCAAGGCCAACTGGCTGCGCGAGCAGCGCGAACAGGGCTTCGACTTCATCGCCTCCGAAGGCAACGCGACCGACTGGGCCTCGACCAGCGCGGCGTTCGCCAAGGTGCGCGCCGAAGTCGGTGAAGTGGACGTGCTGGTCAACAACTCCGGCGGCAGCCGCGACCTGCTGTTCCGGCAGATGACGGTGGAGGACTGGAACGCGGTGATCGCCTCCAACCTCAACGCGCTGTTCAACCTGACCAAGCAGGTGGTGGACGGCATGGCCACGCGGGGCTGGGGCCGCATCATCAACATCGGTTCGGTCAGTGCCCACAAGGGACAGATCGGCCAGGTGAACTACGCCACCGCCAAGGCCGCGATGCATGGCTTCAGCCGTGCGCTGGCTGCCGAAGTTGCGTCGCGCGGGGTCACCGTCAACACGCTGTCGCCGGGCTACATCGCCAGCCAGGCGATCAGCAGTTTCCCGCCGGATGTGCTGGACCGGCTGGCTGCCTCGGTGCCGGTTCGCCGCCTGGGCCGCCCCGAGGAAGTGGCCGGCCTGTGCGCGTGGCTGGCGTCGGATGAAGCCTCGTATGTGACCGGTGCCGACTACGCCGTCAACGGTGGCCTGTACATGGGCTAAGCCCTCCCCCACGGAGTGCGCGGGGGCCGGATCACCTTCAGTTGTGAAGGTGATCCGGCCCCTTTTGTTTCTGCATTTCTGAGACGCACTTCCCGATACATCGGCAGAACCGCTGCTATACCTGCCAGCGCTCGCCGAGCCCGATGGATGAACGGCTGGAATCGCGGATCAAGGAGGTTGGCATGCGTGCATTGCTGATTGCGCTTCTCGTGGTCGCCACTACGCTGCTGGCGACACCGACCCGCGCGGAGCCCCCGCCTATGCGGGTGATCACGGGCCTGGGCTGCCCCGACTGGCTGATCCCAGGCGCGCCCACGCTCGACGCGCAGATCACCGGCCATCCGGAGTGGACCTTCGCCTGGGCTCCCGCGTCCTATACCAATCGCGATCCCATCCGGATCTACATCCAGTCCTTCGACTGCGATTCCTCCGACATTGCAGGCTATTACTTCCGGATCGCAGCCATTGCCCATGAAGTGGGACACGCACTGTATTTCGAAGGTATCGCCTTGAGCACCCGAGGTGCGTTCATCCAGCACTTCTGCACCATGGAGGGGAAAGCGGTACTCAACAACCTCACCGCGCGCAGTGAGCTTCTGGTGGCCAGCCTGGGGTACTACGACATCGGCGTAGCTGCGTCCAACGGTCCTGGCCTCATCGCACAGGCCGATGCCGGCGGTGAAGACCTGGACCGGCAGGTAGGTAAGCTGTTCTGCGACAACAACGTAACTTCAACCACCGGCGAGAACTACAACGACTTCTACGGAAGAATCTACGATGAAGCGATCGCAGCCCGTCCCTGAACTTCTTCTGATCCTGAGCCTGTTGGTTGCCGGTTCTGCAACAGCAGCCACGTCCGCTGCCACTGCGGAAGAGGCGGATGCAACCTGGCGGCTCGTGGAACGCTGGTCCTTGCAGCTGTCACGCTCTGACCTTGTCGCGCAGCTATCACCCCTGGCTCCACCCGGCTCGCGTTCGGAAGCAAGAAGGGGCCGGGGCGACAGCGCCACCATCGGTCTGGCACCCTTCGTGATCGCCGGGCGGATCAAAGGGCCTTCTGGCCAGATCTACACCGATGCGTCCGGCCGAATCATCAAGGGCGTTACGCTATCGCTGGGCGGTGCCTGCATCTCGCGAAAACAGATGGGTCGTCGCTACCCCGACTTCAATGTCCTTTCCGTTCCATCAGGGCATAGCCTCGACGAGTCCACGGTGTTCGGCACGGTGGTAAACGGCATCCAGATCGGGTTCTCGTTCCCCGAACATGACCGCGACTGCATGGACCAGCTCAAATTGAGCTGGCCTGGGGAGCGCTTCTGATTCCCACCGGCCTACCACCATGACGAACATGTTGCAGGACACGCACCACTGCCCTGCACCGTTCGTTGGTTTTTCGTAAAGAAGGTTTCATGTTCCGTTCGCATAGTGGCCATGCACCGCGCACGCGTGCCGGTGACCACCCCCAATGCAACGGACCACCATGCAGACCCGACACCTGACGATCGCCGTGGCGATCGCGCTCTCCGCCGCCACCAGCGCCCATGCCGCCACCGCCGCCGATACCGGCGCCAGCACCGATGCCGCGCTGAGCGCGCAGACGCTGGATACCGTCTCCGTGATCGGCCAGGGCGAGACCCGCCAGGTGCAGCGCATCACCACCGTCGACAAGCAGGTGCTGCCGCCGGGCACCAGCGGGCAGAAGATCCTCGACCGCCTGCCGGGCGTGTCGGTGCAGTCCAACGATGCCTTCGGCGCCAACGAAGAATCGCAGACCATCAGCCTGCGCGGCTTCGACAAGAGCCGCCTCGGCTACACGCTGGACGGCATCCCGCTGGGCGACAACAGCTACGGCAACTACAACGGCCTGAGCATCGCCCGCGCGATCATCGCCGAGAACCTGGCCGGTGCCGAGCTGTCGCAGGGCATCGGTTCGCTGGGCGTGGCCTCGACCAGCAACCTGGGCGGCACCATCCAGTACTTCTCGATGGACCCGTCCACCGAATTCGGTGGCCGCGCCAGCGTCACCGTCGGCGACAACAGCCAGCGCCGTGGCTACCTGCGCGTGGATACCGGCGACATCAACGGCTTCTCAGCCTATGTGTCCGGCGTGCACCAGGACCAGGACATGTGGGCCGCGCCGTACCAGAACCAGACCACCCGCCAGTTCAACGCCAAGGCAGTGTGGAATGTCGGCGATCACCGCTTCGGTGCGTTCGTGGCCACCTCGCGCGCCAGCCAGGCCAACTACGCCTACCTGTCCAAGGACATGCTGGCACGTGGCCTGGGTTATGACTGGAACATCTATGCACCGGACTGGGATCGCGCCGTCGCCGCCGCGTACTGCGCGCCGGGCACGCTGGACCGCAGCAAGTGCAAGTTCAGCGGCGGCGTCACCAGCATCGACGACGCCTACTACCAGAGCCGCGCACTGCGTGACGACAACCTGTACTCGGTCGATGCCGACCTGCGCCTGGGCGAGCAGGGCCGCCTGAAGCTGCTGGCCTACCACCACGACAACCGTGGCCAGGGCCACTGGTGGGCACCGGGCCAGCCGTCCTACCCGGGCACCGACAGGATGCTGCCGATCTCGATCCGCAGCACCAACTACACGATCAACCGCGATGGCCTGACCGCCGCATTGTCGTGGACGGTGGGCATCCACGAACTGGAAGCCGGCCTGTGGTATGAGCAGAACGACCACAACGTCTCGCGCAACTTCTACTACATCAGTGGCCCGTTCCTGGACGACCTGTACCTGAAGAACCCTGATCGCCTGCTGTTCAACCAGGACTTCGACATCCGCACGCGCCAGTTCTACGTACAGGACCGCATGCGCTTCCTGGACCAGCGCCTGACCGTGGATGTGGGCATCAAGAGCCCGAACACCCGCATGCGTGCCACCGCCCAGCCGGGCGTGGAAACCAGCATCGCCTCGGGCACGCTGACCGCCAAGGAATCGGTGCTGCCGCAGGTGGGCCTGGGCTTCAAGCTCAACGCCAACAACGAGCTGTTCGCCTCGTACGCCGAAAACATCGCCGCCTTCGTCGGCGGTGGCAGCGGCGGCCCGCTGCAGGTGTCGCCGGAATCGTTCGCGGCCAGCGCCGGCCTGGAGCCGGAGAAGTCCAAGAGCCTGGAAGCCGGCTTCCGTACCTTCGGCGAGAAGTACCAGGCGTCGATCGCGGGTTACAACGTGAAGTTCGACAACCGCCTGCTGTCGTTGAACCCGTGCTCGAGCATCGAAGTCGGCACGCGTCCGGAGTGCGTGACGCGCTTCATCAACGTCGGTTCGGTGAAGAGCTACGGCGCGGAACTGACCTTCATCCTCAAGCCGATCGACGGCCTGCAGTGGTACAACGCGCTGTCCTGGAACAAGACCACCTACGAGGATGACTACACCTCGGGCGGCGCCATCGTTCCGGTGGCCGGCAAGATCACGGTGGATACGCCGCAGCGCATGGCCTCCAGTGAGATCAGCTGGAACCGCGATGGCTTCTTCGCCAGCCTGCGTGCCAAGTACACCGGCAAGCGCTACTACACCTACACCAACGACCAGTCGGTGCCGGGCGTGACCACCTTCGACGCCGGTGCGGGCTACGACTTCGGCCCCGGCCTGGGCCTGCGCAACGTGCGGGTGTCGTTGAATGCGACCAACCTGACCAACAAGCGCTATGCCGGCCAGCTGAGTTCGTTCGCACCGACTGATCCGAAGGGCACGCGTTATGCGATCCATGCGAGCGCGCCGCGGCAGTTGTTCATGACGGTGGCGGCGGAGTTCTAAGTCGAAAGCGTTGCCCCGCGGCGTCTTGATTATCGTCGCGGGGCAGGGCCGGATGGGCCGGCGCAGGACACGCCGTAAACCCATCCATGGGGGCTCGATGGCGCCATCCATGGCGCCAACGGTCCTGCGCCGGCCCATCCGACCCTGCTCGACGGTTTCCCGCGCCACGGCGCGGAAGGCAAAGAAGAGCAAAAAGCAAAGAGCCGGGCATTGCCCGGCTCTTTGCTTTTCAAGCGCAATCCCTTCGGCGCGGTGATGTGCTGCCGCCCGCGCGGGAAACTGTCTGGCGGCGGTGGGGCACCCTGGCCAGGACCGTGAGGCGCATGGATGCGCCGATCGAGCCCCCATGGATGGGTTTACGGCGTGTCCTGGCCAGGGTGCCCCACCGCCGCCCAGCGACATCAATCGAGGCGCCAGCGCATCATCCCGCCAACGCATTTCATTCCGGCGCCAGCTGGTCCATCCGTATCCGGTTGGCAAACAGCGAGAACGCCAGCATCCCGGCCAGGCCATTCGCCCGGCTCACCCAGTGCGGCAGCCAGCGCGGAGGCTTCAGCACCCCCGCCTCGAACAACGGCGCGAACGCGATCGCATCGGTCAGGCTCATCTTGCCGGCGAACAACCAGCGACAGACCTGCAAGCGGTCCTCGGCCAGCATGTGGCGGAAGAAGGTGTGCACCGACACCAGGCCGCGCAGGTACACCGTGTCCTTGGTGAAGGCCAGGCCGCCACTCGGCGGCACGCCGCGGAACACGCGCTGTGCCGAGGCGAAACTCTCCTCTGCGTTCTGCCCCGCATCGCAGAAATAGCGGAACACTTCGATGAAATCGGCGCCTTCGCGTGCCATCGCAATCGCTTCGGTACGCAGGCTGATGCGCTTCAGGCGCTCGATGTCGATGCTGCCAGTGATCTGCTCGGCGAACGTGGCCAGGCCTTCCTGTGTCGCGGTCACCCGCGGCGAAGACAATGCCAGGCTCGGCAGCACCGGCTGTTCGCGGCCATTCAATGCGGTCAGCGAATGCACCAGCGCTTCGTGGTGGAACAGCTGCGCGCGGTCGTAGGCACTGAAGCGCGCACTGGTGCGCAGGCGGATGCGGGTCGGGCCGGCAGCTGCTTTGGACACCAGTTCCGGGTCGAGCTGTACCTGGATGATGCGCGATTCGAAGAAGGCATCCAGGTCGTTCTGCAGCTGCAGCTGCAGGGCGATGGCCGACACTGGCACCTGCTCTTCCGGCGCCAGCAGTTCGTGGTCCAGTTCGGCGGCAATCTGGATGAAGTGGCGCGCTGCTTCGCGCGTGCTCGGGCCATTGCCCGGCAGCGGCTGCTCGGGTGCGCCGAACAGCTGCACCGAACAGGTATCGACCGCCGCGGTGCCCAGCCCTTCCAGCAGCTGCGCGGCCAGGTCCCAGCTCTGCGCCGACTGTCGCACGTAGTGGCCCAGTGGGTGGCTGTCGTCGCAGTCGGCGGCGATCGCGGCCAGCGCGCGACGTTCTTCGCTGAAGTCCAGCCGTGGGTAATCCACCTTCGGCAGCACCGGCTGACCACGTGCCACGCTATCCAGGAACGGTGCCTGCACCGTTGCCGGCCAACTGGTCAGGCCCAGCAGGCGGATGCCTCCCACGGCCTCGACCAGGCGCGCATCGAGCGCTGCATGGTGGGCCACGTCACGGTCCAGCGTCGCAGTCGGTTCCATGCGCGGACTATAGCGCCCTGCCCTTGCTTTGGTAGGTGCCAACGTTGGTTGGCATCCGCCGACGGCGGGCTTCGGACACACCCGTGCCAACCAGGGTTGGCACCTGTCAGGAGCGGGCAGTTGGCATCCGCCCGAAGCAGACAGAGGCGGGTTCATTGCAGGGGTCAGCGCCCATTGCGGTGCAATGGGATCCGCCCCCGCGGTACCGATCAGCGCCTACGCGGCTTGCCGGCCGGGCGGAACTGCTGGCCCTTGCCCTTCTTGCCGCCACGCTCCTGCGCGGTCTCGGCCTGGCGGACCGCCAGCTTGGCGGCGGCGGCGGCCACTTCTTCCTTCAGCTTGAAGTAGTTGAGCAGCCGGCTCTCTTCGATCTCACCTGCTTCGATCGCTGCGCGTACGGCACAGCCCGGTTCCTGCTGGTGCTTGCAGTCGTTGAAACGGCACTGTGCGGCCAGGGCTTCGATATCGGCGAAGCCGCCTTCGGACAGCGTCTCTTCACCGGTCGGCTTCAGCTCGCGCATGCCGGGGGTGTCGATCAGGCAGGCGCCGGTCGGCAGCGGCATCAGCGCGCGGTGCGTGGTGGTGTGGCGTCCACGTGAATCGTTGGCGCGCACCGCGTTGGTCTTCATCCGCTGCTCGCCGAGCAGGGTGTTGGTCAGCGTGGATTTGCCGGCACCGGACGAGCCCACCAGCACCACCGTGCGGCCCGGGCCCAGCCACGGTTGCAGCACCGCCACGCTGCCGGCATCCAGGCCATTGATCGCATGCAGGGCGATACCCTGCATCTCCAGCTCTTCCAGCACCGCCAGCGCGTCTTCGCTGTACTCGGTCTGGTCGGCCTTGGTCAGCACCACCACCGGTTCGGCACCACCACCGCCGACCAGCAGTAGGTAGCGTTCGATGCGCCTCGGATTGAAGTCGGCATCCAGGCCGCAGACGATGAACACCGTATCGATGTTGGCCGCGATCACCTGCTGGTGGTAATGCTCGCCGGCAGCACCACGCTTGATCGCGGTACGACGCGGCAGCAGGGCGACGATGCGGATGCCATCGAGCAGCACCCAGTCACCCACCGCCGGCCGTTCATGGCTGGGGAAGCGCGGGCGCTGCCATTCCGGCAGCGACTCGGCCTTGATCGACGCATCCGGGCCATCGGCCACCACGTAGTGGGTGCGGTGCTGTTCGATCACCCGTGCCGGGCGGGCCTGCGGATGTGCGGCCATCGCGGCCTGCCAGTCGGCCTGCTGCGCCGGGCCCGGCCAGGGCCAGCCAATGGTCTGCAGGGCGATGAAATCGGGGGTCTGGGTCATCGCCGCCATTCTACCTGTGCCGACGCCCTGCCAGCCCAGCAATGACGGGCCCGGCGCCCTTGCCATGCATTGCAGCAATTCCGGTAGGATGGAAGCCCCATGCCTTTTGACGGCCCAGCTCCCATGTCCACCAACTCGCCCAAGCCCCTGGCCATCCGCGAGCGCCTTTCCGAAGTGCGCTACGAAATCCGCGGAGAACTGGCGCGGCGAGCCCGGGAGCTGGAGGCGCAGGGCCGCAAGCTGATCAAGCTCAACATCGGCAATCCGGGCGCTTTCGGCTTCCGTGCGCCGGAGCACCTGCAGCGTGCGATCGCTGACGACATGGGCCGCACCGACCCGTACACGCACCAGCAGGGCCTGCCGGTGGCACGTGAAGCCATCGCCAGCTACTACGCCCGCCGTGGCGCGCCCGATGCGCACCCGGACCGCGTCTTCCTCGGCAACGGCGTCAGCGAACTGATCGACCTGTCGCTGCGTGCGCTGCTCAACCCGGGCGATGAAGTGCTGGTGCCCTCGCCCGACTACCCGCTGTGGTCGGCCTCGACCATCCTCAACGATGGCCGTCCGGTGTACTACCGCTGCGCACCGGAGAACGGCTTCCAGCCGGACCCGAGCGAGATCGAGACGCTGGTGTCCTCGCGCACCCGCGCCATCGTGCTGATCAATCCGAACAACCCCAGCGGCGCCAGCTACCCGCGCGAACTGCTGGAGCGCGTGGTCGAGATCGCACGCCGCCACAACCTGTTGCTGCTGGTCGACGAGATCTACGACCAGATCCTGTACGACGACGCGGTGTTCCAGCCGGTCGCGCCGCTGGCCGGTGATCATCCGTGCCTGACCTTCAGCGGCCTGAGCAAGGTGCACCGCGCCTGCGGCTGGCGCGTGGGCTGGGCCCACCTCAGCGGCGACGATGCCCGCCTGGGTGACTTCCGCGCGGCACTGGACCTGTTGGGCGCGCTGCGCCTGTGCGCCAACGTGCCGGGCCAGTACGCCATCGAGGCCGCGGTGAACGGTCCGGACACCATTTCCGAACTGTGCACGCCGGGCGGCCGCCTGTATGAAACCCGCCGCGCGGTCATCGAGGCCTGCGAAGCCAGCGAGCACCTGTCGCTGGTCGCACCGGCCGGCGCGCTGTACGCGTTCCCGGCCGTGGTCGGCGCCGCTGCGAAGGGCTTCGACGACCACAACTTCGCGCTGGACCTGATGAACAACGAAGGCGTGCTGGTGGTGCCGGGCTCGAGCTTCAACGTGCCCTACCGCCATCATTTCCGCGTGACCCTGATGCCGGAGGCCTCGGTGATGCGCGATGTGTTCGCGCGCATCGACCGCGTGCTGGCGCGGCGTGCCGAGGACGCGACCAAGGTCGTGCCGCTGAAGCCGCGCCGTTCGGTGGCCTGAGCGTGGCGCTGTCCTACCTGGCGCTGGGCGATTCGTACACCATCGGTGAAGCGGTTGCAGTCGAAGGCCGCTGGCCGCACCAGCTGGCCGCCACGCTGCGTGCGCAGGGCATTCAGCTGTCCGATCCGCAGACCATTGCGACCACCGGCTGGACCACCGACGAACTCGACGCGGGCATCGATGCGGCTGCGCCGCAGGGGCCGTTCGATTTCGTCAGCCTGCTGATCGGCGTCAACAACCAGTACCGCGGGCGTCCGCTGGACGAATACCGCAGCCAGTTCCAGGCGCTTCTGCAGCGGGCGATCGGCTTCGCTGGCGGTGATGCCGGACGCGTGCTGGTGCTGTCCTTCCCCGATTGGGGCGCGACCCCGTTCGGCGCAGGCAGTGGCCGCGACCTGGCCGCGATCGAGATCGAGACCGACGAGTTCAACGCGGCAGCCGAGGTGATCAGCACCCAGCAGGGCGTGGCCTTCGTCGACATCACCGATATCAGCCGCGCACAGGGCGAAGACCCGACGATGATCGCCGAGGATGGCCTGCACCCTTCGGCGCGGATGTACGCGCTGTGGAGCGCACGCGCCCTTCCGGTGGCCGCGCACCTGCTCGGCGGCACGGACTGAGGCGATGGACGGCACGCCACGGAACGGCCCGCCCCTGCCCTGCACTCCCCTGACGGCCCCGCAGGCCCGCTTGATTGCCGAGGCCTTCCGCCCGGCGCAGGCCTGGGGCAGCCGCCGCGACTACTACTACACCCGTGGCAAGCTCGGCAGCGATCCGCTGTACGACGGCGTGCTGCAGCATCTGCCTGACGATGGGCAGCCGGTGCTGGACCTGGGCTGCGGGCTGGGCCTGTTCGCCCATGTACTGCGCCAGCGCGGCGGTACCCAGCGCTACCTTGGCGTGGACGTGGATGCCGGCAAGATCACCCGCGCGCAGCGTGCTGCCGCCGACCTGCATGACGTGCGCTTCGATTGCGTGGATGTGCAGGCGCCGCTGCCGGCGCAGGCCGGGCACGTCCTGCTGCTGGACGTGCTGCAGTACCTGGACGCGGGCCCACAGCAGGCACTGCTGCGCGCGGCCAGCGCACAGGTGGCCCGCGGCGGCCGCCTGCTGCTGCGCACGCCGCTGGCCACCGGCGATGGCCGCGACCGCACCACGCGGGTGGCGGACCGGCTGGCCTGGCTGATCGGCTGGATGGGCACGCGACCGCGCCACTACCCCGATCCGCAGGTATTGCAGACAACGCTTGCCGAAGCTGGATTGCAGGTGACCGCACCCCGGCCGCTGCACGGGCGTACCCCCTTCAACAGCTGGCTGCTGGTGGCCAAACGCCCCGCGTTGTAGGGCCGAACCCACGCTCGGCTGTGCTGTTGCGGTAGATCCACGCCATGCGTGGATGGCCTCGCGACCATTCCTGTAGGGGCGAGCCCAAGCCTGGCTGCCCCAAGCGGCCAGAAGCCTGGTTTACAGGACCGGCAGCCGCGCCTTCAGCCCCCGCTCGTCCAGCGCCTGCAGCACGCGTTCGATGATCACCCGATTGTGACCGTGGGCGGCGCCCTCATGCAGCAGCACGATGGCGCCGGGTTGCAGGTCAGGCAGCAGCCGTGCCAGCACGCCCTCCGGCGTGCAGCCGACGCCGTCGTAGCCCCGGGCACTCCAGCCCACGCGCACCAGGCCCAGCGCCTTCAACACCGGTGCCACGAACGGATTGGTCATGCCCACCACCGAGCGGTACCAGCGCACTGGATGCCCGCTCAGGGCCTGCAGTGCATGCTGGCAGCCCTCGATCTCCGCCCGCATCGCCGCCGGGCCCAGACGCCAGAAGCGCGCCTGTGGGTGGCTGTGGCTGTGGTTGCCCAGGTCGTGGCCGCGGCGCAGGATCTCCTGCACCAGTTCCGGCTGTGCCAGCGCACGTTCCCCCACCAGGAAGAAGGTGGCGCGCGCCTGGTGGCGGTCCAGCAGCTCGAGCACGGCGCGGGTTTCCGGGCCGGGGCCGTCATCGATCGTCAGCCAGACGCTGTTGCCGGCCTCCGGCAACCGGCTCAGCACCGGTGCGTAGAAGCGGCTGTTGGGCAGGAATATCGGCACCATGAACAGCGCGTGGCTGGCCACCATCAGCGGCAGGCCCCAGTGCCAGCCTGCCAGTACCCATACCAGGATCACGGCCAACTGCGACGCCACCAGCCAGGGCAGCCAGCGCCAGGGCCGGGTCGGGATGCGATGCAATGTTCCTGCGTTGCTCATCCCCCATGATGCCATGAGGGGTAGAATTGATGATTCGAATTCCCGGAAACCCGACGTCCATGTCCCTCGATCCCGCCCTGCGTTCGCGCATCGAATCCATCCTCAACGCCAACCGCGTCGTGCTGTTCATGAAGGGCCAGCCGTCGATGCCGCAGTGCGGTTTCTCGGCCAAGGCCGTGGGCGCCCTGCAGGATCTCGGCGTCGAGTTCGCCCACGTCAACGTGCTGGCCGACCAGGAAATCCGTGAAGGCATCAAGGCCTACGGCGACTGGCCGACCATCCCGCAGCTGTACATCGACGGCGAACTGGTCGGTGGCAGCGACATCGTGCTGCAGATGGCCGCCAGCGGCGAGCTGAGCAGCGTGCTGGGCCTGGCCGCACCGGACCGCACCCCGCCGAGCATCACCGTCACCCCGGCCGCCGTGGAAATGCTCAAGGGCGCGCTGGCCGACGCTCCGGGCGCTGCCCTGCAGCTGAGCATCGACGCCGGCTTCCAGCCGAACTTCCAGCTGGCTCCGCACGACGAAGGCGCGATCGCTGCCGAGTCCAACGGCCTGCGCGTGCAGTTCGACCTGGCCAGCGCGCGTCGCGCCAACGGCATCACCATCGACTGGGTGGACGACATCCGCGGCAAGGGCCTGGCCATCGACAATCCGAACGCACCCAAGCCGGTGCAGGAAATCAGCGTGCGTGATGCCGATGACCTAGTGCGTGCCGGCAACATCACCCTGGTGGACGTGCGCCCGGCCGAGGAGCGCGAGATCGCTGCTGTGGGCGTGCCGTTCAAGAGTTTCGACGGCAACGGCCGTGCGGAGCTGGAGGCCCTGCCCAAGGACACCACACTGGCCTTCATGTGCCACCACGGCGGCCGCAGCGCACAGGCTGCCGAGCAGTTCCGTGCACTGGGCTTCACCAAGGTGTTCAACGTCACCGGCGGCATCAACGCCTGGTCGGAAGAGGTGGACAACGGCGTGCCGAAGTACTGATCGGCACTGAAAAAGGGGACGGAGGGGATTAAGTCGTTTATGGCACAAACGACTTAATCCCCTCCGTCCCCTTTTTCTTAGCCGGCGAACCCGCCTTCGGCCAGGTAATCCAGTTCTTCCGCCGTGGGGAAGCGACCGAGCACGGCATTGCGATGCGGGAAACGACCGAAGCGGCGGATGATGTCGCGGTGCAGTTCGGCGTACTGCAGGTATTCCTTGTCACCCAGCACGTCGAACATCGCCACCGAGCGGTCCTGGTCCAGCGGATCCTCGGAGTGCTCGAACGGCAGGTAGATGAAGGCGCGCAGCTTCGGCACCAGCTGCAGGTCCAGGCCTTCCTCGATGGCGCGCATGGCGTAATGCCGGGCCAGGCCATCGGTGGCGTAGGAATGGGCAGTACCCCGGAAGCAGTTGCGCGGGAACTGGTCGAGCAGCAGCATCAGGGCCAGCGCCCCTTCGGCACTGCCCAGCCAATGTTCGCGCGCGCGCGAAGCGGCGGCGAAATGCTCATCCAGAAACAACTGGCGGAACTGCGCGTCGAACGCGTCGTCGCGGGCGAACCACTTCGCAGGGCCCGCCTCCTTCCAGAATTCCACCACTTGCGCGGCAACGTCCATCACCTACTCCCCAGGGCCGGCGCGCCGCGCCAGGCCATCATCATCATTCGTCGAAGCGCAGGTGGCGGACCGACTTGCCGTTGCGCCGGATAAGCTTAAGCGCCTCGATACCGATCTGGATATGGTTTTCCACGAACTGGGAGCTGACCTTGGCATCGGAGGCTTCGGTCTTGACCCCATCGGGGATCATCGGCTGGTCCGACACCAGCAGCAGCGCACCGCTGGGGATGTGGTTGGCGAAGCCGGCGGCGAACACGGTGGCGGTTTCCATGTCGATGGCCATGCAGCGCATCGCCCGCAGCCGCTCCTTGAAGGCCTCGTCGTGCTCCCAGACCCGGCGGTTGGTGGTGTAGACGGTGCCTGTCCAATAGTCGTGGCCAAGGTCGCGGATCATGGTCGAGACCGCACGCTGCAGCGCGAACGCCGGCAACGCCGGCACTTCCGGCGGCAGGTAGTCTCCCGAGGTACCCTCGCCACGGATCGCAGCGATCGGCAGCACCAGGTCGCCCAGCTGGTTCTTGCGCTTGAGGCCGCCGCACTTGCCCAGGAACAGCACCGCCTTGGGCATCACCGCCGACAGCAGGTCCATGATGATCGCGGCATTGGGGCTGCCCATGCCGAAGTTGATCATGGTGATGCCGTCGATCGTGGCGCTTGCCATCGGCCGGTCCAGGCCGATGACCGGCGCACCGGTCAGCTCGGAAAAGGTATGCAGGTAGCCGCCGAAGTTGGTCAGCAGGATGTGCTGGCCGAACTGGTCCAGAGGCACGCCGGTATACCGGGGCAGCCAGTTGTCGACGATTTCCTGCTTGCTTTTCATGGGCGGTCCGGTACGGCGGGGGACCGGGTATTTTCGGCCACCCGGCCGGTGCAGTCGAGCCGCCGTCGACCGTCCTGTGAAGAAGGTCACTTGGCAAGCCCGCCGCCACCGGGCTAGCGTCGGCGGTTGGACCAGGTTGCAAGGGGAACTGCATGGCATCGACGTTGTTGCGCGCCGGGGTGGCCCTGGCGCTGCTTTCATTGAGCACGGCTCCGGCGGTGGGCGCCTCGCGCTTCGTCGCCGATCCCTACCCCAGCACCTACCAGGCCCATCCCGATGCGCCGGTACTGATCCAGAACGCCACCGTGCTGACCGGTACCGGCCAGCGCCTGGACAACGCCGATGTGCTGCTGCGCGACGGCCGCATCGTTGCCGTCGGCCGCCAGCTGCAGGCCGATGCGGGCGTCACCCGCATTGATGCACAGGGCAAGTGGGTCACTCCGGGCCTGATCGACGTGCATTCGCACCTGGGCGTGTATCCCAGCCCGGGTGTCGGTGCGCACAGCGACGGCAACGAGATGACCGCACCGGTCACCGCCAACGTCTGGGCCGAACACTCGGTGTGGCCGCAGGACCCGGGCTTCGCCACCGCGCTGGCCGGCGGCGTGACCAGCATGCAGGTGCTGCCGGGCTCGGCCAACCTTGTCGGTGGCCGCGGCGTGACGCTGAAGAACGTCCCGGCCATCACCTACCAGGCGATGAAGTTCCCCGGTGCGCCGTGGGGCCTGAAAATGGCCTGCGGCGAGAACCCCAAGCGGGTCTATGGCGAGGGCAAGGGCGTGACCCCGGCCACGCGCATGGGCAACGTGGCCGGCTATCGTGCCGCCTTCATCGATGCCGCCGACTACATCGCCAAGAACAAACCCAAGCCGGCCAAGCGCAAGAGCTGGTTCGGCAGCGACAAGGGCGACAGCGCCGGTGATGCCGGCGGCAAGCGCGATCTCAAGCTGGACACGCTGGCCGGCGCGATCGAAGGCGACATCCGCGTGCACATCCACTGCTACCGCGCCGACGAGATGGCCACCATGCTCGATCTGGCCAAGGAATTCGGCTTCAAGGTAGCCGCCTTCCACCACGGCGTGGAGGCCTACAAGCTGGCCGACAGGCTGGCCGCCGACGGCGTCTGCGGTGCGCTGTGGGCCGACTGGTGGGGCTTCAAGATGGAAGCCTTCGACGGCATTCCGGAGAACATCGCGCTGGTCGACCGGCCGAAGAACAGCTGCGCCATCGTCCACTCCGATTCACCCGAGGGCATCCAGCGCCTGAACCAGGAAGCAGCCAAGGTGATGGCGTCCGCGCGCCGCGCGCGCATGCCGGAGATCACGCCCGAACACGCCATCACCTGGATGACCGCCAATGCCGCCAAGGCGCTGGGCATTGAAGGCCAGACCGGCACCCTGGAGGCCGGCAAGATGGCCGACGTGGTGGTCTGGAACGGCAACCCTTTCAGTTCCTACGCGCTGGCCGAGCAGGTCTTCATTGATGGCCGCAGGTTGTACGACCGCAGTGCACCGGCAGCGACGCCGCGTTCTGATTTCCAGCTTGGCCAGGAGGTGCGTTGATGATGGTGCTCAAGCAGTTGGCGCAGTCTGCCGCGAAGGGCAGCCGAGCATGGTTCGGCGCTACTGTCATGGTGCTGGCCTGCATCTCCGCATCCGCACAGGCACAGGACCTGCTGGTGCGCAACGCAACGGTGCACACAGCCAGCGCACGCGGCAGCCTGCACAACGCCGATGTGCTGGTCCAGGGTGGCATCATCCGCGCGGTCGGCCCCGGCCTGTCCGCGCCGGCCGGGGCGACCGTGGTCGAAGCCAATGGCAGGCCGCTGACCCCGGCCCTGTTCGGTGGCATCACCGAAACCGGCATCGAAGAGGTCTCGGGTGAATCGAGCACGGTGGACAGTTCGTTGAAGCTCGGTGAGCAGCCGCTGCGCCCGGAATTCGACGTCACCCTCGCCTACAACCCGGCCTCGGTGCTGATTCCGGTCACGCGCCTGGAAGGCATCGGCTTCACTGCATTGGGGGCAGCCACCGGTGGTGGTTTCGTGGCCGGCCAGGGCGGCGTGATGCGGCTGGACGGCAGCGCCGACCCGATCGGCCCGCGTGCCCTGTTCCTGCGCATCGGTGCGGCCGCCTCCGAACTGACCGGCCATTCGCGCGCCGCGCAATGGATGCTGCTGCAACAGATGGTCGACGAAGCACGCGGCCAGGTGGCTGCAGACTCGCCGCACGCGCTGCTGACCCCGGCCGGGCGCCGCACACTCAGTCGCTACCTGGCCGGCCAGGGCCGCATCGTGGTGGAGGTGGATCGTGCCTCGGACATCCGCCAGCTGCTGCGCTGGGCCACACGCGAGAAGGTGAAGATCGCCATTGCCGGTGCCAGCGAAGCCTGGCAGGTCGCGCCGGAGCTGGCCGCTGCGCACGTGCCGGTATTCGTCGACGTGCTGGCCAACCTGCCAGCCAGCTTCGACCAGATCGGTGCCACCCTGGAAACCGCCGCACGCCTGCAGCGTGCAGGCGTGCCGGTGTCGTTCGTGCAGCGCGGCGACGCCACCCACAATGCGCGCAAGATGCGCCAGCTGGCTGGCAATGCAGTGGCCAACGGCCTGCCCTGGGCTGACGGTCTGGCCGGGCTGACCCGGGTACCCGCACAGGCGTTCGGCGTGGCCGACCAGATCGGCAGCATCGAGCCCGGCAAGCGCGCCGACCTGGTGCTGTGGGAAGGCGACCCGCTGGACGTGGCGCACTATGCCGAACAGGTCTGGCTGGGCGGGCGTGCGATGCCGATGCGCTCGCGCCAGACCGACCTGCGTGATCGCTACCTGCAGCGCAATGCGCAGCCCTGACTGCATTGAAGGACACCACCATGGCCACCCTGCGCTGGTACTTCGACTTCGTCTCGCCCTACTCCTACCTGCACTGGCAGAAGCTGAAACAGTTGCCGCAGTTCGCGCAGATCCAGACCGTGCCGATCGCCTTCGGCGCGGTGCTGCATCACCTGGGCAATCTCGGGCCGGCCGAGATTCCGGCCAAGCGCCGTTTCATGTACCGCCAGCTGCAATGGACCGCGCAGGCCGAGGGCACGCCGATGCGCTTCCCGCCCGGCCATCCGTTCAATCCGTTGTCGGCGCTGCGCCTGTGCCTGGCCGCCGGAGCCAGCGCACAGGCGGTGGACGTGCTGTTCGACTGGATTTGGCGCGACGGCCATGCCGGTGACAGCGCCGAGGCCCTGCGCGAACCGGGTGCGCAGCTGGGCATCGAGGATGTCGCCAGCGCCATCGCCGCCCCGGCGGTCAAGGAACAGCTGCGGCGCAACACCGAGGCCGCAATCGGCGCCGGGGTGTTCGGGGTCCCGACCCTGGCCATCGACCAGGAACTGTTCTGGGGCAACGACGCCCATCCGCTGATGGCGGCCGTGCTGGCCGATCCTGCCCTGCTGCAGCAGCCCGAATGGCAACGCCTGGACAGCCTGCCGGTGGCGGTACAGCGCGATCGCTGAACAGGGGTGGCGCCTTTCCCTCGGGCGCGGGCTCTGGTTTTGAGATAGATTTCACGTTTCCGAACCTACAACCGCCCTGGAGGGGGAGCCGCGGATGCGCATCGGAATCGTCGTCGACTCGGCCTGCGACCTGCCGCAGGACTTCATTGCCGAGCACAACATCGTGCTGCTGCCGATCACCGTCCGCATCGGCGAAGCCGTGCTGGCCGATCACCGCGATGAGCAGGCCACCCTGAGCTTCCTGCACGCGCACGTGGCCGAACACGGCGCCGAGGCGGAAACCATTCCCTTCAGTGTCAACCAGATCCGCGACCTGTTCCTGCAGCAGCTGGTGATCGATTACGACCACGTGTTCTGCATGACCATCACCAAGACCCGCAGCCCGATCCATGACAACGCGCTGCAGGCCAGCTTCGCCATCCTCAACGACTACAAGCCGGTGCGCCAGGCGGCAGGCTACAACTCACCGTTCGCGCTGCGCGTGCTCGATACCCAGAACCTGTTCGCCGCGCAGGCGGTTACGGCGGTGGAAGCCGTGCGCCTGCGCGAGAGCAACGCCAGCGTGCAGCAGATCCGCGAGCGGCTGGAGGAACTGGCCGGCAACGTGCACGGCTACATGGTCACCCGTGACCTGTACTACATGCGTGCGCGCGCACGGCACAAGGGCGACCGCAGTGTCGGCCTGCTCAGTGCGGCGCTGGGCAGCGCGCTGGACATCAAGCCGGTGCTGCACGGCTACCGCGGCGAAACCGGGCCGGTAGCCAAGATCAAGGGCTTCGACAATGCCGTGCAGAAGCTGTTCGCGGTGGTCGGCCAGCGCGTACGTGCCGGACTGATGACGCCGACGGTGTGCGTCAGCTACGGCGGAGAACTGGACGAGCTGCGTGCCCTGCCCGGCTACGCACAGTTGAAAGAGGTCTGCGCCACCCATGGCGTGACCGTGTACGAATCGGTGATGAGCCTGACCGGCATGGTCAACGTCGGCAAGGGCGCGGTCACCGTAGGCTTCGCCGATGGGCCGCATCGGTTCGAATGAGCGCTGGCCACGGCCGGAATCTGCACATCGATTCCACTGCGGTTGTGCCAGTCTTGCCGCACTTCAAGGAGAACTCCATGCCTGCGCAGTACCACATCAGCCTGCCCGACCCGTCCAAGGCCCGTGGCAATGACCCTGACCTGTCCTTCCACTCGCAGGGCGCCGCCGGTTTCGCCGAAGAGCTGCAGGATGCCCTGCGCAGCGGCACGCTGTTCGAGCGCTGGAAGGCCAAGCAGCCCGACCCGGACGCGGTGGAACCGCAGTGGGGCGTGACCGATCCGGACGCCACCGTGACCGGCGAGCAGAAGGACCTGCGCATCAACCTGGTCGCCACCACCCGCATCGACAGTGATGTGTTCAAGCAGCGCCTGCGCCTGCTGGCCGGCAGCCACTGGGAACTGCGCGACGTGCGTTGAAGCCCTGCTCTGGTAGGTGCCAACCTGGGTCGGCAACTACCGGGACGCGAGGTAGTGCCGGCCGCTGGCCGGCAACCGCAACATCCATGAAGGTGCCGGCCAGCGGCCGGCACTACCAGCCTCCACCCAGCGCGCGGTACAGCTCTACACGCGCGATCGCGGCGGTGGCCTGGCTGTTGGCCAGCGCGGCCTGGTTGTCCAGTGCGATGCGCTGGGTGGTCAGCACGTCCAGCATGTCGACCACGCCGGCCTGGTACTGCCGGCGCGCCGCCCCCAGTGCCGTCTCGCTCTCATCCACTGCCACGTGCAGCTGCACCGTGCGCTGCTGCTCGGCACTGTAGCCATCCATGGCGTCATCCACTTCGTGCCATGCCTGCAGCACGGTACGGCGGAACTGCAGGGCCGACTGTTGCTGCTGCAGCCTGCTCAGCGCAAGATTGGCCTTCAGCCGTCCGCCCTGGAAGATCGGCAGGCTGATCGACGGACCGATGCTGAAACGGTGCGCGTTCCAGCCATCCAGATCATCGAGCTGCTTGGCCTGGAAGCCTGCGTCGCCATTCAAGGTGATGCGCGGCAGGAAACTGGCCTTGGCCACGCCGATGCCTGCCGTTGCCGCATGCAGTGCCGCTTCGGCACGACGGATGTCCGGGCGACGCTCGGCCAGTTCACTGGGCAGCCCCATCGCTACGGCCGGCAACGCCGGCCAGTCACGGCGTGCATCCTGCAGCTGCGCGTCCAGCGCCTGCGGCGGCTGCGCCAGCAGGAACGCCAGCGCATTGCGCAGCTGCGATTCGCGATGCCGCAACGGCGCGATGCGTGCCTGCAGCGATGCCACCTGCGCGGCCGCGCTGGACACCTGCAGCGTGCTGGCCACACCCTGGCGTTGGCGTGCTTCGGTCAGGCGTTTGATGTCGTGGGCGATGCTGAGGTTGTCCTCGGTGATCGCCAGCAGCTGCCGCGTCGCGCGCAGCTGCAGGTAATCACGCGCGGTTTCCGCCAGCAGCGCGATGCGCACTGCATGTGCATCCTCCTCGGCCATCTGCACGCGCGCGTCGGCCGCTTCCACCTGGCGCCGCACGCGGCCCCACAGGTCCAGTTCCCAGCTCAGGCCGATACCGGTCTGGAACAGCCCGTAGTCATCACGGCCGCCGTTGCCGGACGGATCATTCAGGCCCACCTCGCTGTTGCGTGCACGCACGCCACTGGCGCTCGCGCTGACGCTGGGCAGGCGATCGGCGGCGGTGATGCCGCGTGCAGCACGGCTCTGCTGCACGCGGTTGGCCGCCAGCTGCAGGTCCAGGTTGGCCGCCAGCACCTGGTTGGCCAGCTGCCCCAGCAGCGGATCGTCGAAACCGGCCCACCAGGCCGCGTCCTGGTCGATGGCGTTGCCGGCGACGGCCTCACCCTGCCAGTGGCTGGGCAGTTCCGCCTGCGGGCGTACGAAGTCCGGACCCATCGTGCAGGCAGCCAGGGCCGTGCACAGGCTGGCCGCAACGAAGGTGCGGAACACGGTGACTGCGCTCATGCGCCCTCCCCGCTCTTGTGGCCCGGACTGTGCTGCACGCTCTGCGCGCGCGCGCGGCTGCCCAGGTCAACGCTGGCTTCCACCGACATGCCGGCACGCAGCTGGTCCAGCAGCGGCTGGCCCGGCTCCAGCACGATCTTCACCGGAATGCGCTGCACCACCTTGGTGAAGTTGCCGGTGGCGTTCTCTGGTGCGACGGCAGCAAAGGTGACGCCGGTGGCTGGTGCAATGCTGTCGATGTGCCCGCGCAGCGGCTTGCCCGGGAATACGTCCACCTTCAGTTCGACCTGCTGGCCGGCCTGCATGCGGGTCATCTGCGTTTCCTGGAAGTTGGCGACCACGAAGGCGCGCTTCAGCGGCACCACCGCGGCCACCGGCGTACCCGGCGTCAGGTAGGCACCCACGCGCACCGCGCGGCGACCGACCATGCCATCGATCGGTGCGCGCAGCACGGTGTGCGACAGATCCAGTTCGGCGCGCGCCTGCGCCGCTTCCGCACGCTGCACCGCCGCCTGTGCAGCCTGCACGCCCGCGCTGAGGATGTCGGTGCGCTGGCGTGCGGTCGACAGCGCGGCCTGGCCCTGCTGCAGATGCGCACTGGCCACGGCCTGCTTCGACTGCGCCTGCTGCGCGTTCTGCACGGTACCGGCGCCGTCACGGGCCAGTTCGCGGTAACGCTGCTGGTCGGCACTGGCCAGGGTCAGTTCGGAACGGCTGACATCGACACTGGCCCTGGCCTGCGCGATCAACGAGTCCTGCTGGGCCAGTGCGGCCTGCGCATTGGCCAGCTGTGCACGGGCATTGGCGAGGTCGGCACGGGCCGCCTGCAGGGCGACCTGGTAGTCGCGGTCGTCGATGCGGGCCAGCACATCACCGGCCTTCACCGACTGGTTGTCCTCGACTTCCACGGCACTGACGAAGCCGGGAATCTTCGGCGCTACCAGGGTGTAGTCGGCCACCACGTACGCATTGTTGGTGGTCTGGTGACCGCCATCGCGCAGCAGCAGCCACGCGCCGACGGCCAGGGCCAGCACGCCCAGGCCCAGGCCGGTGTTGAGGGTGGTTCGATTGATCGTCATGAGGGGGTTCCTGCGAAAGGTTCAGGCCACGGCACGTGGCGGATGGATGCGGGTGGGCATCCAGGCAATGAGGGGAATGAAGGCCAGCGCCACCAGTGCGACCACCCAGTACAGGTCGGCCGAAGTCAGCGCCTGTACCTGTGCATGCAGGCGCGCGCCCAGCTGCGGGCCATCGGCCAGCCACGGTTGCTCGCCAAGGCGGTCGACCAGCACGGTGGAATGGAAATGACGGCGGCCCTGGGCGACGGCATCCAGCACGCCACCGGCGAGCACGGCAGCGAAGCCCTTGACCGTGTTGAACCAGGCCGAGGCGAACGGGCCGTCCTGCGGCGCCAGGCCGCCGGTGGCCAGCATCAGCAGCGGCAGCACCGCCATCGGTTGCGCGAACACCTGCAGCAGCTGCACCCACAGGAAGTTGTCGCGGATCCAGGCCACGTCCAGGTGCGAGCCCAGCCAGCAGGCCAGCGCCAGCATCGCCAGGCCCGTGGCCTGCACCCAGCGGCAGTCCACCGCGCGGATGTTCAGCAGCGCCGCCACCAGCGGCAGCGCGATCACCTGCGGCAGCGCCACCCACAGCAGCATCGGTGCGGTCTGCAGCGGCCGGTAGCCCTGCACGCTGGCCAGGAACCCGGACGGGATCGAGATCACTGCCAGCAGCACGAACAGCACGCCGCCCAGCGTCACCAGCGAGTAGCTGAGATTGCGGTTGGCCAGCAGCTGCAGCTTGAAGAACGGCAGCGGATGGAACCATTCATTGATCATGAACAGCACCATCAGGCCGGCACCGCCACCGATCATCAGCGTGATCATCGGCGAGTCGAACCAGTTCAGGCGCGGGCCCTGCACCAGGCCCAGCACCAGCAGCACCAGCGCCGGCAGGCCCAGCAGCAGGCCGACGCCATCGAACTGGGCGAAGCGTTCCAGCCGCAGCGGGTCCTGAGGCAGGCCCCAGCCGACCATCGCCATGGCGGCCAGGCAGTACGGCACGATCTGCCAGAACGCCCAGTGCCAGCCCACCTGCTCGACCCAGAACGCGGCCAGCGGCGTGCCCATGCTCGGGCCGAACGTCGCCGTCAGTGCGTAGCCGGCCAGGCCATACAGCTTGATGCCCGGGGGCAGGAAGCGCAGCGCCACGCTCATCAGCAGCGGCGGCAGCGCGCCACCGCACAGGCCCTGCAGCGCGCGCAGCAGCAGGAACACCTGCAGATTCGGGGCAAGCGGGCACAGCACGCCCAGCACCATGAAGCCACCGATCATCGCCAATGCGAAGCGGCGCAGCGAGAAGGTGGCGGCACACCACGGTGCGAAGGCCATCGCGCTGACCGACATCGCGCTGTAGAGGGCGACGACCCAGCTGCCGTCGTCGACGCTGAAACCCATCGCGCCACGGATGTCGGCCAGGGCGACCTTGGTGATGTTCTCGTTGAAGCCCGACACCAGCACCGCCAGCAGCACGCCACACAGGCCGACCAGAATGCGGCGATCGAGCCCGGGGGCGGCGGCAGGACGGGGCGCTGCGGCGGCCGGGACAGCGGCGGCCGGCGTACTCATCGCCGGGCACCTATCCGTGCGGTGCACGGCATGTTGGGGGTCATTGGAATGCGCTCAGTGAAACTCCGGGGAGCGCAGTCTAGGGAGCCGGTACCCTGCGAAAAATGGCGCAACCCGCATCCCAGGCGTGCGCCAGGCGCACGCATGCAGATGTCAGCGCGGGGCCTCCCCTGCGCTTTCGCACATGGTCTTGATCGACCGCCGCAGCCACTGGTGGGCGGCGTCGTTGTCCAGGCGTGGATGCCAGGCCTGCACGATGGCGGCGGTCCGCACCGGGATCGGCAGCGGGAACAGGCGCAGCGGCAGGCGCATGCTGACGATCCGCTCCAGCATCACGCTCGGCATCTGCGGCAGGATCAGGTCCGATTCGGCCGCCGCGAAGATCGCGCCGTGGAAGGTCGGGCTGATCAGCGCCACCCGCCGCTGCAGGCCCAGCGCGGCCAGATCATCGTCGATCGGACCGCGCGGCAAGCCGCGGCGCGACACCGCGATGTGGTCGCAGGCGGCAAAACGCTCGGCGCTGATCTCCTCATCGAACAACGGATGATCTTCGCGCGCGGCGCCCATGAACGAGGTACTGAACAGGTTCTGCACCTTGGTATCGGGCGCATGCTTGCCGGCCGTGCTGATGTACAGGTCGATCCGGCCCTGCGCCATCGCATCGTCATCGGTATCGCCTTCGGGCACGAAGCGCAGCACTGCGCGCGGCGCCTGCTGGCGGAACAGCTCGCGCAGGCGTCCGCCGAACCCCCCGACGAACACATCATTGGCACGCACGCTGAAGGTCCGCTCGAGCACGCGCATGTCCACTTCACGACCGGCGTTGAAGACGCGGTGGGCCTGCTCGATCACATCGCGGACCTGCTCGCGCAGCTGCAGGGCGCGGGGCGTGGGCGCCAGACCGCGGCCGGCACGCACCAGCACCGGGTCGCCCAGCGCGGTGCGGATCCGGCCCAGGGTACGGCTCATCGCCGGCGCGCTCAGGTTCATCCGGCGCGCGGCGGCGGCCACGCTGCATTCGTCAATCAGCACGTCCAGTGCCAGCAACAGGTTCAGGTCCGGCAGGGGCATGACAGTCTCCAGTAAATCAGATGACTTTACGGCACTTGCAACCACGGTGGATTGCGTTAGACGCATTCATTGACTGCCGCGCACGGCATGGGTGCGCGCGGTGACATCGGCGACCATCCCCGGCCTGCCAAGGAGACATCCATGTTCAATACCCTGCTGGTCGCCCTGGATGGTGGCCCCCAGCACGCGCGCGTGCTGGACCTGGCCGCCGCCATCGCCGGCCCCCACAGCCGCCTGCACCTGCTGTGCGTGCTCGACCCCGAATTCGCGCTGGCGGCCGATGCCAGCGAAGCCGACCGCATCGAGTACCCGGAAGCCGCCCGCCAGCGCTCGCGGGCCGAAGCGGTGCTGGCCGAAGCCCTGGCCGAGCTGCGCGAACGCGGCGTCGACGCCATCGCGCAGATTCCCTCCGGCGACCCGGGCGAAGTGATCAGCGAGCAGGCCCGGCGCCTGAAGTGCGACCTGATCGTCATCGGCCACCGCCACCTGTCCCGGCTGGAACGCCTGTTCGAACCCTCGATCGGGCAATGGACCATCGACCACGCGCCCTGTCCGGTGCTGGTGGAAACCCGCGACCCACAGCCCTAGCCACCATGGCCTCCCGTTCCCCGTTGTTTCCCACCCGGGTCAACTACCGCGCCTTCGGTCGACAGTTCGGCCGCGGCGAACAGGCGCTGCTGGGCGCGATACGGCAGTTGCGCGACCCCGATCTGCAGGCCAATGGCCTTGCCCAGCTGAGCGGACTCGGGCTTGGCCAGGAGGGATGCGACGCCTTCATCGGCCTGCTGCCCCTGCTGGCCACCCCCGCCGCTCCGATCGATCTGCTGCCGGCCGGCTCTCCCTTCATTGCCGCCAGCGAGCTGGACCTGCTGGTCTGCCTGCTGCGCATCGCACAATGGCGGCATGCGCGGCCCCGCGAAGACGACACGCTGGCACCGTTGCGCCGGCAACTGGCACGCTGTGCGATGGCCGTGCAGGCGGCAAACCTGCCGTTGCGACAACGCTCGTTGTCACCGGTCGGGCTGAGGCTGCTCGATCCGACCGGCTGGTTGCGGCAGCGATAAGCCGTCGCGCCCCCCCGTGTGATCGCATGCAGAGAGCTGCTCAGCAGTCCATCGTTCCGTGCGTGCTGCCCTCGTCATCCAGCACGTGCGCATGCAGGATCACCTGGTTGCGGCCAGCCCGCTTGGCGGCATACAGGCCGGCATCGGCGTCTGCCAGCAACTGATCGGCACTGGCCAGAGCCGGCGGATGCAGGTAACCCACGCCGACGCTGATGCTGACCGGGCCTTCCGGCAATGGCAGCGCTTCGACCGCTTCGCGCAGCCGCTCGGCCAGCGCCAGCACGCCCGACAACGGGCTTCCGGGCACGATGACGGCGAACTCTTCACCGCCATAACGCGCAACGCTGTCACCACCGCGACCGGCTATGACCTTCAGCACCCCGGCCACCGCCTGCAGGCAACGATCACCGGCCGGATGGCCGTGCTGGTCGTTGAAGGCCTTGAAGTGGTCGATATCCACCAGCAGCAGGCCCAGCTCGGTGCCGCTGCGCCGTGCGCGATTCCACTCGGACGTCAGCCGTGCGTCGAACTCGCGGCGGTTGGCCACGCCGGTCAGGCCATCCTGCCGCGCCAGTTGATCCAGTGCTGCCTGGCGTTCCAGAAGATCGGTCTGCAGCAGGACGCTGCGCAGGCCGAAGCCAAGGGTGGCTACGACGAAGCCGGCAACGGCCAACGGCCGCGCATGATCGACCACCAGCGTGCCGACCACCAGCAGCAGCAATGGCAGGATGATCGGACCGGCGGCCTGCACCGTCCTCGCCAGCCGCGGGTGTGCCGTGGTGCCTGTGTCCGGCGCCGTGTCCAGCGCCAAGCAGGCGATCAGCAGAAAAGGTACGTCGATCAGCAGATCGTTGAACGCACCGAATGCATCATCGGAGGTGTAGTGGTTGATGTAGTAGGCCACCAGCAGATAGGCCAGTGCGTACAGCGCCAGTGCGCGGAAGAACCTGCGCCGTTCGGGCACGTCGCCGGCCAGCCATCGCACCACGGCGAACGCGGCGATACACAGGTTCTGGATGTCGAACATGCGCTGCATGTTGGACATCGCATGGGCGTCGACCTCGACACGGGCGGCGAACGATGCGGTGTGCACGAAGAACAGCACACCCAGCAGCGCCGCCATCGCCGCGTCGATCAGGCTGATGCTCAGGCGCTCGCGGCGTGCCCGGGCCAGGATGAACACCAGGGGCACTCCATACAGCACGTACAGGAACAGGCTTGCGCGCGGGGTGAAATCGGCACGCCCGGCGCCCAAGGCGTCGATCATGTTGAACGCCATGCCGCCGGCCCACAGCAGCAGTGCCAATGCCGTGGCGCGCCACCCCAGTGCCGCGCGGTCGCGGCGGGCCCGCCACAGGCAGGCGGCCGCCGCCAGCAACGGGGCGCCGGTCAGGAAAACGAAGGAGCCGACCCCGGCGGGGCCAGGCCACAGGGCCAGCACCAGGCCATGGCACAGCACATACAGCAGCGCCAGCACTACCGGCATGCATCCCCCCGATCCGCAAGGCCGTCTACGCGCACGATAGCGCGGGGCGGCGCCATAAGGGTGTGATCCATCGCTGAAAAAGGGGACGGAGGGGATTAAGTCGTTTGCGGCACAGCGGCAAATGCGACTTAATCCCCTCCGTCCCCTTTTTCCCAGGGCGCTCAGCCCTGCAGGGCGCGGGCGTGGTGGGCGATGTGCTCGCCGATGAAGCTGGCGATGAAGTAGTAGCTGTGGTCGTAGCCGGGCTGCAGGCGCAAGGTCAGCGGATGGCCGGCGGCATCGCAGGCCTGCTGCAGGCGCTGCGGCTGCAGCTGGGTCTGCAGGAACTCGTCCGCCTCGCCCTGGTCGACCAGCAGCGGCAGGCGCTCGTCAGCCATAGCGATCAGCTCGCAGGCATCCCATTGCGCCCAGTCGGCCGGGTTGTCGCCCAGATAGGCATGGAAGGCCTTCTGCCCCCACGGCACGTGGCTGGGCGCGACGATCGGCGAAAACGCCGACACGCTGCGATAGCGCCCGGGGTTACGCAGCGCGATCACCAGCGCGCCATGGCCGCCCATCGAATGGCCACTGATCGCGCGCGCGTTGGTCACCGCGAAGTTCGCCTCGATCAGCGCCGGCAGCTCCTGCGCCACGTAGTCATGCATGCGGTAGTGCTTCGCCCACGGTGCGCGGGTGGCATTGAGGTAGAACCCTGCCCCCTTGCCCAGGTCGTAGCCCTCGGCATCGGCTACGTCATCACCGCGCGGGCTGGTGTCGGGCGCGACGATGATCACACCGTGCTCGGCCGCATAACGCTGCGCGCCGGCCTTGGTGATGAAATTCTGCTCGGTGCAGGTCAGGCCGCTCAGCCAGTACAGCACCGGCAGCTTCTGTGTTTCCGCCTGCGGTGGCAGGTACACGGCGAACTGCATGTCGCAGCCCAGCGTGGTCGAATGATGGCGGTAGACGTCCTGCCAGCCGCCAAAACATGCGCGGTGTTCAATGCGTTCCATGGTGCTCTCCTGCGCGGCGCGTCAGCGCACGCGTGCTTCTGGTAGATGCCGACCTTGGTCGGGTTATCCACGCCCGGCGTGGATGCCTTGGTTGATCCGTTCATCCAGCTGTGCCAGCAGGCGCAGCAATGATTCGACGCCAGGCTGGCCGTCCAGGTTGCGATACGCCGCCACCGCCACGTCGCTGCGTGGTGGCCACTGGCCGTCGGCGCGGGCTTCGTGCAGGCGCGGCAGGAATACCTGCGCAAGCCACTGCTCGAACGGCATGCCATCGTCGCTGCCGAAGGCCGAAGTCACCGCACGCGGTGGTCCCACCTCGCCGTCGACCCAGCCCAGCGCACGCAACGCCTGCTCGATCGGCACCACCAGGGCCGCGCGCGGGTCTTCCGCACGCGGCCGGCGCAGGGCATCGAACCAGCCCATGACGCGGCTCAGTAGTGGACCACCGAACGGATCGACTTGCCTTCATGCATCAGGTCGAAGGCGTCGTTGATCTTGTCCAGGTCCATGGTGTGGGTGACGAACGGAGCCAGTTCGATATCGCCCTTCATCGCATCCTCGACCATGCCCGGCAGCTGGCTGCGGCCCTTCACGCCGCCGAAGGCGGTGCCCATCCACTTGCGCCCGGTCACCAGCTGGAACGGACGGGTGGAGATCTCCTGGCCCGAACCGGCCACGCCGATCACCACGCTCTGGCCCCAGCCACGGTGCGCGCATTCCAGCGCCGCGCGCATCACGTTGACGTTGCCGATGCACTCGAAGCTGTGGTCCACGCCCCAGGTGGTCATTTCAACGATGACCTGCTGGATCGGCTTGTCGAAATCCTTCGGATTGATGCAGTCGGTGGCACCGAATTCGCGCGCCAGCTCGAACTTGGACGGGTTGGTGTCCACCGCGATGATGCGGCCGGCCTTGGCCTGGCGTGCACCCTGGATCACCGCCAGGCCGATGCCACCGAGGCCGAACACGGCCACGCTGTCGCCTTCCTGCACCTTGGCGGTGTTGTGTACCGCGCCGATGCCGGTGGTGACGCCGCAGCCGAGCAGGCAGACATGTTCCGGGTTGGCGTCCGGGTTGATCTTGGCCAGCGAGACTTCGGCAACGACGGTGTACTCGCTGAAGGTCGAGCAACCCATGTAGTGGTACAGCGGCTCACCGTTGTAGCTGAAGCGGCTGGTGCCATCGGGCATCACACCCTTGCCCTGGGTGGCGCGCACGGCCACGCACAGGTTGGTCTTGCCGCTCTTGCAGAACAGGCACTCGCCGCACTCGGCGGTGTACAGCGGAATCACGTGGTCGCCGGGCTTGACGCTGGTCACACCCTCGCCGACCTCCACCACGATGCCGGCACCTTCATGGCCCAGCACCACCGGGAACAGGCCTTCCGGGTCATCGCCGGACAGGGTGAACGCATCGGTGTGGCAGACACCGGTATGGGTGATCTTCACCAGCACCTCGCCTGCCTTCGGCGGGGCGACGTCGATCTCGACGATCTGCAGCGGCTGGCCGGGACCAAAGGCGACGGCGGCACGGGATTTCATGGGTGGATTCTCCAGAGACAGGCAATGACAGGATGGGCGGCGCCATGTTGCGCCGTCGTTTACTTCAGGTACGAGCGGATCAACGCGCTCATGTCGCGCACGCGTTCGGCGCGTTGTTCATCGGAGGCTGCGGGTTGCCCGAACTCCTCGCGCAGATGAGCCTCCATCACCTCGGACATCAGGCCGTTGACCGCGCCACGGATGGCGGCGATCTGCTGCAGCACCGGCCCGCAGTCGGCGCCGGCTTCCAGCGCGCGGTCCAGCGCATCGCACTGGCCGCGGATGCGGCGCACGCGGGCCAGGACCTTTTTCTTCTCTTCGGGGGAGTGCGGCATGGCGGGCCACCTCGGAACTATACTGGGGGATAGTATACACACGTGTTGGCAAAGTGACGGAAATGGCATCTCCCGCCTCCGCGATAGTGCCGCTGAATCCATTCATATCAATCACTTACAGCAATTGCGCTTCTCCCGTAAACGCATCGGGCATGCTGTGGGATCGGCAGAATCAGGAACCAGGCAATGGGTGTTGGCATCCAACTCGGGCGCATCACCGATGAGATCGGTAGTGGTGCGTTTCTCTATGCCTTCTTCTCGACCATATCCGGCAACCTGGAGCCGAATGGCTGGGCAAGTCGATTCCCTATCCTCTTGAATCAGCTATACGCCGGCAGACTGCAGCAATCAGATGCTGCCGCCGCGCTGGCCGAACTACATGGGGCCCGCCGAGAGCTGGCCGAGCTTGCGCCAGCCCGTGTCATATGGTCGTTCGAGGATCGAACCCAGCGTCCACCGTGGGGAGACGATATCGCTGGTGATATCGACAGCCTGGCGACCTACTTCGTCACCTCACATGGGCGCGATCTGATCGCGCTTCTGGCCGAGGTGTTTGAAGCACTTCAGGAAGGCGAAGACACGTCCGCCCGGATCGTCAGCTACTGAAGCCCTACGCTCAATCAAACAATCCCTCACCCGCCAACCGCGCCAGCTCATCCACCACGTAGCGCACCTTGGGCCGCAGGTGGCGTGTCGGTGGCCACAACGCGTGGATATCGATGTGCCGTTGCATGTGCGCATCCAGCACCGACCGCAGCGCGCCGGAATCCAGGTGGCGGCGCACCAGTGAAACCGGCATCTGGCAGATACCAAGCCCGGCGATGGCCGCCTCGATCACCGCGTCGCCGTCATTGAGTTGATACGGCGCATTCGGGATGAATGTCCCTTCGTCCTCCTCGCTACCGATCCGCCACCACACCGGTTGCCCGTGGCGGAAGCCAACAATGCTGCGGTGCTGCGCCAGTTCCTCCACCGTGCGCGGCACGCCGTGCGCCTGCAGATACTCTGGCGATGCGCAGGTGACCAGTCGCTGGCGCCCCAGCCGCCGCGCCACCAGATGCTCGGCCTGGTGCAGCCCGCCGAAGCGGATCAGCAGGTCGATGCCTTCCTCGACGGGATCGACGAAATGATCGGTGAAGGTCATCGTCAACTGCAGGTCCGGGTACTGCCGGCACAGCCGCAACAGCACCGGCAGCACCACCAGGCGCCCGAACGAGGATGGCATGTCGATGCGCAGCCGCCCGCTGGGCAGGCCGGCCGAACCCAGGCAGGCCTCGGCGGCGGAGATTTCTTCCAGCGCCGCCGCGCACGATGCGTAGTACGCCTCGCCATCGGTGGTCAGCGCGATGCGCCGCGTGGTGCGGTGGAACAGGCGCACCCCCAGCCGCGCTTCCAGCCGGGCGATGGCCTTGCCCACCGCCGAGCGCGAGATGCCCAGCGCGTCGGCGGCCTCGGTGAAGCTGCCTGAGCGGGCCGTGGTGACGAACGTGACCAGGCCATTCAACGATTCCAGCGGCAGCATCGTTCGCGCTCCATTGGGGACAAATAGTCCCGCACCCAGGGAGATCGAAGCGCTTTATGCGCCCGCATGTCAACTCCATCCTGTGTGCATCGCGCCGCTGGCGCCTTCCCCCGCATCGAGATGACCGACATGACCGCCGCCCTGTTCCGCCCCTTCGACCTTGCAGGCACTTCCCTGCGCAACCGCATCGCGATGGCGCCGATGACCCGTGCCCGCAACCCCGGAGCGGTCGCCAACGAACTCACCGCGCAGTACTACCGGCAGCGCGCCAGCGCCGGCCTGATCATCAGCGAAGGCACGCCTGTCTCGCCGCAGGGCCAGGGCTACATCGACGTGCCGGGCATCTGGTCGGCCGAGCAGGTGGCCGGGTGGAAGCGTGTCACCGAGGCGGTGCATGCCGCACAGGGCACGATCTTCGCCCAGCTCTGGCACGTCGGCCGCATGTCGCATTCCTCGCTGCAGCCCGGCGGTGGGCAACCGGTCAGCGCCGGTACCCGCCCGGTGGCCAGCGCACCGAAGAACACCTCGTTCGTGTACCTGGACGATGGCAGCCGCGGCCACGCCGATCCCACTCCGGCACGTGCACTGGAGACTGCGGAGATCCCCGGTATCGTCGACGACTTTGTGCGCGGGGCGGACAACGCCATTGCGGCCGGCTTCGACGGCATCGAACTGCATGCCGCCAACGGTTACCTGTTCGAGCAGTTCCTCAACCCGCTCATCAACCAGCGTGATGATCGCTACGGCGGCTCGCTGCCCAATCGTGCGCGCTTGATCCTGGAGACCGTCGATGCGATGGCGCAGCGTATCGGTGCGCATCGCATCGGTGTGCGCCTGGCACCGAACAACCTCACCTTCGACATGCCGTTCTACCCCGACAACGAAGCCACCTATCTGTACCTGGCCGAGGAACTGGGCAAGCGTGGGCTGGCCTACGTGCACCTCAACGACAACCTGCAGGCGGGCCGGTCGGTGCTGGGCGAGGCGTTCCTGCGGCAGTTCAAGCAGGCCTACGGTGGCACCGTCATCCTGGCAGGTGGCATGACCCGCGAACGCGCCCTGCAGCTGGTCGAAGCGGGCACCATCGACCTGGCCGCGTTCGGCCAGCCGTTCATCGCCAACCCGGATCTGGTCGAACGCCTGCAGCGCAACATCGCGTTGGCCACGCCCGACCGCAGCACCTATTACGGTGGCGGCGAAGCAGGCTACCTCGACTACCCGGCCGCGGGCTGATCCCCCACGGGGTCGGAGCCCTTTCCAACGGAAAGGGCTCTGACCCCTGTTCGGCGCACAAGGCGTCAGAGCCACGCTGCGCGCGGATCCGACCCCGGCCTTCAGGCGTCCTCGCGCACGTAGGCGAACGACTCGTCCAACCGCTCGAAGCCGATCACCTCAGCGACGATGGCCTGTGCATCCTCGTCGCTGATGTTTCCTTCAGCGATATCGTCAACGCGGGCGAACAGCCGCTGCAGGGCTGCGTACTGGTCATCGCGCAGGAACGGCTGGTGGCTCTGCAGCCAGCGCCGCAGGTTGCTGGCCAGCTCGCCGTGCGACAGCAGCGTGTACGGCCCCTGGTAGTCAGCAACGGCTTCGACCATCTTGCGGAACAGGAAATCCTGATAGCTGGCCGCCAGCACATCGGCACGATCATCGTCATGCCACACCAGCACGACGGGGGGCTCGGCAAAGCCGGGCGCGTTGCTCCAGAAGCAGTAGCTGTCGCCACCGCCGGTCCGCGCAAAGGGCAGCAACTGCAGGTCAGTGCGCAGGGGATCGTAATGATCCTCCGCAGTCAACTCCTGCCACGCCTCGAGCAGCTCATCGTCCTCCAGGGGCTCATAGTCCTGGGCATACAGCAGCACCGGCGGATCCGCCTGCAGCGTCGGGAATACCACCTCGGACCATTCCGGATGTGGGGCACCCCAACTCAACCGATCCGCTGCGTGCAGCTGCTTGAACAGGGGCGGGAAGGACTGGCCGGTGGCCTGTTCGATGCCGGATAGCGCGCTCATGGATGTCCTTGTCGATAGAGACCGCCCAGCTTGCCCGAATCCGCGCAGGAGATGAACGGGTCGCAGCACGCGGCAGGACTAGACTGCGACCACCGTATGCCGCCCATCGCTGCCATGAACGCCACTGCCCACAGCTTCATCGTCAACCTCGACGTGCCCGACCTGGCCGCCGCCGAAGACTTCTACATCCGGGCCTTCGGCCTGCGCATCGGCCGCCGTCTCGGCCCGGGCGCCGTGGAGCTGCTCGGTGGGCCAACGCCGCTCTACCTGCTGCACAACGACGCCGGCAGCGCCGCCACCGAAGACGGCGACGTGCGCGACTACGAGCGCCATTGGACGCCGCTGCACCTGGATTGGGTGGTGGATGACATCGAAGCCGCGCTGGTACGTGCAGTCGCAGCCGGAGCGACGCTCGAGCAATCCGTGCGCGAGCGTCGCTGGGGGCACATCGCCGTGCTGGCCGATCCGTTCGGCCACGGCTTCTGCCTGATCCAGTTCAGTGGCGAAGGCTACGACGCGCTGGTCGAATGACAGGCGCCACGTTCACCACGGCAACGGCACCGCTTCGCCGTTGGCGCGCTCGCCGTAGTACAGCGACGGCAGCAGGCGCGAGAGGAAACTGAACTCCGTGTAGCAATGCTTGAGCAGGCCCAGGCCGACCGCATCGCCGGCATCGCAGCGTGGATCGGCGCTGTCCAGGCCGAGCACGAAGCGGCTGCGCAGCACACAGCCAAACGGCGTATCACGCGCCACGTGCAGCATCTGCCCGTCGCAGGGATCACCGTTTGCATCCAGGCGGACGTGGTCGCCGAAGCCGATGCGCGCGGCGATCACCGCCGATACATCGCCTGCATCCTGTGCCGCCTGCAGGCGCTCGGGCACCAGCAGCGTGCGCGGGTCATGGAACTTCAGGCGCGCCGCCACCGGCGGAATGTCGGCCAGCGATTCCACCGCATGGATGCTGGCACCGTGGTAGCTGCGTCCGCGCTGCCAGGCCTCGTCCCAGCCGCGATGCTCGACATGATCGACCGGATGCCACCAGCGGATGTGCTGGGTGGTCTCGAAGAAGGTGAACCACCAGTCGAGCATGCGGCCCTTGCAGCCGTGCAGATCGGTGCGCACCGCCACCAGCAGGGTGCCGTCTTCGCGGCGCTGGATGCCGGTCTCCAGGTGCATCGGTGCCGGGTCAAGCAGATCGTGGTGGTCCAGCCAGGCGCGGGCGTTCACAGCGGTATCCATCGGGGTCTCCTGCGGTGTTGGGAGTCCCGACAATACGGAAACGTTATCCGTTTCGCAATTGTCCGGATGCGGTAAGATGGGCGCAATGAACAGCACCACCGTGCCCGAGCCCACATCACCGACCCGCCGCCGCGGCCGCCCTGCGCGGCCGGAAGCCGAAGTCCGCCACGCCGTGCTGCAGGCCACGCTGGAACTGCTGCTGGCGCAGGGCTACGAGGCCACCACCATCGAAGCGGTGGCGGCGCACGCCGGGGTGGCGAAGAAGACCGTCTACCGCCACGCCAGCAACCGCGAGGAACTGGTTGGGTTGGCGGTGCGTGAGTGGACCGACGGCTTCGCGCCACAACTGCAGCGCGATGCGCGCAATGCCCAAGAGGTCGTGCCGTTGCTGCAGGACATCCTGCACGCGGTGTGCGCGCAGGCGCTGTCGGCGCAGGCGGTGCAGGTATTCCGCCTGCTGGCCACCGACTTTCCCGGCAAGGACGCGCTGCTGCAGGCCTATCTGGACAACGGCATCGAACGCGGCCGTGCGCTGCTGGCCGACTGGCTGGCGCGCCAGCAACAGCGTGGGCTGCTGCGCGAGGGTGATCCTGTTCGCATGGCGCGATTGCTGCTGGCGATGGCCGTGGCCGAGCCGCTGCGCGAACGCGTGATCGGTGTGGTGGCCGAGGATGCGCCGGTGGACGTGCACCTGCGCGACTGCGTGGCGTTGTTGGCGCCGGTGTTGCAGGCGCCGTAAGGTTGTTCCATCCACGCGTGGCGTGGATCTACCGGCCGGTCCCGATTCGTTGGTCGGCAATGGCCTTCCACGGTGGGTGCCGACCGTTGGTCGGCAATGGCCTGCCCCGGTGGGTGCCGACCGTTGGTCGGCACTCCTGCAGTAACTCACTCGCGCAGCATGTCCACGAACGCGCGCAACGCACCGGGCATCTGCCGCTGCTTCGGGTAGTACAGCGCGAAGCCGGCGAACGGTTCGCTCCAGTCTTCCAGCACTGCCACCATCTGGCCGGATTCGATGTACGGGCGGGCGGTGTCTTCCAGCACATAGGCCAGGCCGATGCCATCGAGTACCGCTCTGACCACGGTGCCCTGCTCGCACAGCGTCAGCCGCCCCGGTACATCGATCTCCAGCGCCTGCCCACCGCGCTCGAACTGCCACTTGTACAGATGCCCGCTGGCGAAGCGGAAGCGGATGCATTCGTGTGCGGCCAGGTCGCGCGGATGCTGTGGCGCCGGGCGCCGCCGCAGGTAGTCCGGCGAGCCGACAATCAAGCCACGCAGCGGTGGGCCCATCGGCACCGCCACCATGTCCTCGGGTACGAACTCGTGCAGGCGCACGCCGGCGTCGTAGCCTTCGGCAACGATATCGACCAGGCCATCGTTCTCGGTCAGCTCCACCCGCACGTCGGGATGGGCGTGCAGGAAGCGCGCCAGCCGTGGCCCCAACTGGGTCGGCACTGCGGCGCGGGTAGCATTGATACGCAGCAGGCCCGCCGGCGCGGCGCGGAACTGGTTCATCTCCTCCAGCGCGTCATTCACCTGGCCCAGCGCGGGCTGCAGGCGTTCCAGCAGGCGCTGCCCGGCCTCGGTCAGGGCCACGCTGCGGGTGGTGCGATGGAACAGGCCCACGCCCAACCGTTCCTCCAGCGCGCGGATCGCATAGCTCACCGCCGAGGTCGACAGCGCCAGCTCGGCGCCGGCACGGCGGAAGCTGCGGTGACGGGCGACCGCCGCGAACGCAGCCAGGTGGGTGAGATTGTCAGTGGCCATGATTGTGCAGTTTCACTTGATGAATCATGCCGATATCCGTGCTTCTTGCGGCTGGGTACGGGGCGTATTGTAAAACGCCTTTCGACAAACCCTGCCAAGGATTCCCCATGTCCCTCGCCCGTGGTTACGCCGCCCACTCCCATACCGACCCGCTGGTGCCCTTCGAGTTCGAACGCCGCGCGGTCGGCCCGAACGATGTGCGCATCGAGATTCTCTACAGCGGCATCTGCCACTCCGACCTGCACCAGGCCCGCGACGACTGGGGTGGCTCGATCTACCCGATGGTGCCGGGCCACGAGATCATCGGCCGCGTGACCGAGGTCGGCAGCAACGTCACCCGCTTCAAGGTCGGGGACCACGCCGGCGTCGGCTGCATGGTCGACTCCTGCCGCCACTGCGATGCCTGCGAGCACGACCTGGAGCAGTACTGCGCAGAGGGCGCGACCTGGACCTACAACGGCCGTGAACGCGAAAGCGGCGCGCCGACCTACGGCGGCTATTCCGACCACGTGGTGGTCGAACAGCGCTTCGTGGTGAAGGTGTCCGACACCCTCGACCTGAAGGCCGCCGCCCCGCTGCTGTGCGCCGGCATCACCACCTGGTCGCCGCTGCGCCACTGGAAGGTCGGCCCGGGCCAGAAGGTCGGCGTGATCGGCCTCGGTGGCCTCGGCCACATGGGCGTGAAGTTCGCCAAGGCACTCGGCGCGCACGTGGTGATGATCACCACCACGCCGGAAAAGGGTGCCGACGCCAAGCGCCTGGGCGCCGATGAGGTACTGGTCTCGCGCGATGCCGCGCAGATGAAGGCGCACGCCGGCAGCTTCGACTTCCTGCTCAACACCATCCCGGTCGGCCATGACACCAACCCCTACATGGGCCTGCTCAAGCGTGAAGCCACCATGTGCCTGGTCGGCGTGCTGACCGAACTGGACCCGCCGTTGACCGGTGGCAGCGTGATCTTCGGCCGCAAGCACCTGACCGGCTCGGCGATTGGCGGCATGGCTGAAACCCAGGAAATGATGGACTTCTGTGCCGAGCACGGCATCGTCAGCGATGTGGAGATGATCGACATCAAGAACGTCAACGAAGCCTGGGAACGCATGGCGAAGAACGATGTGCGCTACCGCTTCGTGATCGACATGGCGACGATGAAGGACGCGGCCTGATCCAGGGCAGATGCGAAAAAGAAAAACCCCGGCAATGCCGGGGTTTTTTTCTGGTAGTGCCGGCCGCTGGCCGGCGCCCCCGCCTGGCTGCCGGCCAGCGCCCGGCACTACCGCAATCCACTCAGTACGCGAATTCGCGGAACACCGGATCGACGTCGCCGTGCCAGCGGCCATGGAACAGCGCCAGCTTGCGCTCGGCCGGGGTCAGCCCGGATTCGACGATCTCCTGCAGCACGTCCAGGAACTTGCTCTCGTCCTGGCCGTCGGCATTGCGCGCCGCGCGGCGCTTGAGGCCTTCGACGGAAATCTTCACGGCTTCGCGGGCCAGGTCGCGCACCGTGCCATTGCGGAACGGCAGGCTCATCGCATGCTTCGGCACGCCGTCGCGCAGTGCATGGCGCTCGGCCAGGGTGAAGTCACGCACCAGGTCCCACGCAGCGTCCAGCGCGGCGTCGTCGTACAGCAGCCCGACCCAGAACGCCGGCAGCGCACACAGGCGGCTCCACGGACCACCATCGGCGCCGCGCATTTCCAGGTACTTCTTCAGGCGCACTTCCGGGAACGCGGTAGTCATGTGGTCCGACCAGTCGCGCAGCGTCGGCAGCGCGCCCGGCAGCACCGGCAGCCTGGCCTGCATGAAATCGCGGAAGCTCTGCCCGCTGGCGTCGTGGTAGATGCCATCGCGGTAGGAGAAATACATCGGCACGTCGAGCAGGTAATCGACATAGCGCTCGTAACCGAAGCCATCCTCGAACACGAAGTCGAGCATGCCGGTGCGGTCAGCGTCGGTGTCGGTCCAGATGTGCGAGCGGTAGCTCAGGTAGCCGTTGGGCTTGCCTTCGGTGAACGGCGAATCGGCGAACAGCGCGGTGGCGATCGGCTGCAGCGCCAGCGATACGCGGAACTTCTTCACCATGTCCGCTTCGGTGGCGTAGTCCAGGTTCACCTGTACCGTGCAGGTGCGGGTCATCATGTCCAGGCCGAGCGAACCGACCTTGGGCATGTACGAACGCATGATCTTGTAGCGGCCCTTGGGCATCCAGGGCATCTCGTCGCGCTTCCACTTCGGCTGGAAGCCCATGCCGAGGAAACCCAGCTGCAGTTCGCCGGCCACCTGCGCCACTTCGTTGAGGTGGGTGCCGGTCTCCACGCAGGTCTGGTGGATGGTCTCCAGCGCCGCGCCGGACAGTTCCAGCTGGCCGGCCGGTTCCAGCGTCACCGAGGCGCCATCGCGCAGCAGGGCGATGGTGTTGCCGTTCTCCTGCACCGGCTCCCAGCCGAAGCGGACCAGGCCGTTGAGCAGCGCTTCGATGCCGCGCTCGCCTTCGAAGGTCGGCGGGCGCAGGTCATCCAGGCGGAACCCGAACTTCTCGTGCTCGGTGCCGATGCGCCACTGCGCGCGGGGCTTCTCGCCGGAGGCGATCACCTCCACCAGCTGCGAGCGGTCGGTAATGGGGGTATCGGCGACGTGGCTGGGGCTCGACAAGGGAAAGGCTCGCTGGACGGTGGCGGGGGATGTGGGGCTCGCGGCCTTCCATCGCAAGGGCGCACTATAGCGTGGCACCCCGTTGCGTCATGCGACGGTGACGGGTTTCAGCATCCTACCGACGCCCTCTTGACCCTCGTACACTCAGAGCCATGAGCCGCCATTCACGACACCCCGAACTGCATCGCTCCGAGCGCGTCGGCTGGCTGCGAGCCGCCGTGCTGGGCGCCAACGATGGCATCGTCTCGGTGGCTGGCCTGGTGGTCGGCGTGGCCGCCAGCGGCGCCTCGGCTGCGACCATCCTGGCCACCGGCGTGGCGGGTACCGTGGCCGGCGCGATGTCGATGGCGGCGGGCGAATATGTCTCGGTGCAGACCCAGGCCGACACCGAAGCGGCCGACCTGGCAATGGAAAAGCGCGAGCTGGGCGACGATCCGCACAGCGAACTGGAGGAGCTGGCCGCAATCTACCGACACCGCGGCCTGGAGCCTGCGCTGGCGCGGCAGGTGGCCGAACAGCTCACCGCCCACGATGCGCTGGGTGCCCACGCCCGCGACGAACTGGGCATCACCGATACCCTGCGCGCCCGTCCGCTGCAGGCAGCGCTGGCCTCGGCCGGTGCGTTCACCTGTGGTGCGGCGCTGCCAGTGCTGACCGCCCTGCTGGCGCCGGTCGACAAGGTCGCACTGATGACCACGGCCAGTACCCTGCTCGGCCTGTGCCTGACCGGCGCGGTGGCAGCCCAGGCCGGCGGCGCCCCGCCGGTACGCGGCGCAATACGGGTGATGTTCTGGGGTGCACTGGCAATGGCCGCCGCTGCAGGCGTCGGTCGCCTGTTCGGCGCCCCGGTGACATGACCGGCATGCTGCCGCCAGTTACCGCACTGCTGGCCGAGATGGCCAGTCTGGCCGGCTGCGCACGCGCCGAAGGTTATGCGTGCATCACCGCTCGGCGCGAACATGGCGCCAGCTCGGTGGAGATTCCGCAACCGCAGTTCGCGATCCTGCTGGAAGGCCGCAAGCAGGTGCGTACCGCGCACCAGTCGCTGGAGTTCATCCCCGGCGACATCCTGCTGCTGACCCAGCGCTGCCGCATCGATGTGGTCAACACCCCCGACCCACGCAGTGGCCGCTACCTCAGTGCCGTCGTGCCGCTGTGTGCCGAAGTGCTGGCGGCCGCACGCACGCTGTGGAGCGAGGAGCTTCCCGCGCCAGGCCAGGCGATGGCGCGACTGCCGTTGATCGATCATGGCGCGGTGCTGCGCCAGTGGCGGCAATCGCTGCAGGACGGTCGTTACAGCGAAGCGCGGCTGGCCCTGGCCTCGCTGGTACTGACCTTGTGCCGGCAGGGCCACGGCAACCTGCTGCTGCCGCAGGCACCGAGCCTGGGCGAACAGATCCGCGACCGCATCGCCGCCGAACCAGCACGCGACTGGCAATCACGCGATGTGGAAGAACAGTTCGCGCTGAGCGGCGCGACCCTGCGCCGTCGCCTCGCCGCCGAGGACACCAGCCTGCGCCAGCTGCTCACCGAGGCACGGCTGGCGCATGGCATGCAGCTGCTCTACACGACGGACCTGCCGTTGAAGACCGTGGCAGCGCGCGCGGGCTACCGGTCTGCGGCGAGTTTCAGCAAGCGCTTCGCCGAGCAGTACGGACTGGCTCCCACAGACATTTGAGGGGGTTCGGCAGGGCTTGCAGCCCTGCACCTGCAGACGCAACGGCAACAGCGAAAGCAACAGCAACAGCGGCTATCCGTGGGAGGGCGGGGCGGTGTGGGTGGGCAGGACACGCCGTAAACCCATCCATGGGGGCTCGATGGCGCCATCCATGGCGCCAACGGTCCTGCCCACCCACACCGCCCCACCTCTGACAGATCTTCGCGACTGTTGGTAGGTGTCGACCTTGGTCGACACATCTGTCAGATATCGAATGAAACTCTGGGGTCAGATCCGTTTTCCTGCGGAAAACGGATCTGACCCCACGAGCTGACAGATCGCGGAAAACTGTCGAAGGCGGGGTGGGTCCGGTTGCGGGAGTGTCCGCGGCATGGATGCCGCGGCCAAGCCCCCATGGACGGGTTTACGGCGTCTCCCGCAACCGGACCCACCCCGCCATCCCACCCACAGGAAACCAGTTTTTGACGTTGCTTTGGCTGCGGCCGTTGCCTCTGCGGGTGCAGGGCGCAGCCCTGCAGACAACACCCCCTCCCTGAGCATTCCGCGCAGTGGTTTGAGCGCCGTGCACACGCCGGCCACGGCACGCTATGCGGCAACGGAACCGCCCGTCATCCACCGAGAACCACCATGACCCTGCGTCCCCTGCCGCTGCACGGCGCCCTGCTGCTGGCCCTGTCGTCCCTGCCGCTGGCCGCGCTGGCCGAGGCCACTTCGCCCGCCCCCACCCAGCAGGTCCCTGGTGTCTATCACCAGCGCATCGGTGCGCTGCAGGTCACCGCCCTGTTCGACGGCGTGGTCGCGCTCGGCCGGCAGGAAGTGGTGGACGTGCCGCCGACGCTGGTCAGCCGCCTGCTGGAAGGCCGTTACGTGCCGGAAGACAAGAAGGGCCTGCAGACCGCGATCAATGCGTTCCTGATCCGCCAGGGCAACCACCTGACCCTGGTCGACACCGGCACCGCGCAGTGCTTCGGACCCGGCCTGGGCCAGGTGCTGGGCAATCTGCGCGCCTCCGGCGTGGACCCGGCCGAGGTAGATGAGGTGCTGCTGACCCACGCCCATCCGGACCACCTGTGCGGCGCACTCGACGCGCAGGGCAAGCCGGCCTATCCCAATGCCACGGTGTGGCTGTCCAAGGCCGATGCCGATTACTGGCTCAACCCGGCCAGCGAGGGCACCGCGCCAAAGGGCGTGCGCTTCGCCTTCCCGCTGGCACGCAATGCGGTCGCGCCATACCAGGCCAGCGGCCACCTGCGCACCTTCAGCCCCGGCGACGCCCTGCCCGGCGGCGCGGTGGCGATGGACACCCATGGCCATACGCCCGGCCATGTCTCTTACCGGTTCGACAGCCAGGGCCAGTCACTGCTGGTATGGGGTGATGTGCTGCACTTCCATGCGGTGCAGTTCGCGCACCCGGAGGCGGCATTCGAGGCCGATTCGGACCGCACGGCGGCCATCGCCAGCCGTCGCGGGCTGCTGCAGCAGGCCACCGCCAACGGCTGGTGGGTAGCCGGTGCGCACCTGCCCTTCCCCGGCCTGGGCCATGTGCGTGGCGAGGGCAAGGCCTATGCGTGGGTGCCGGCGGAGTATTCGCCGTTGTAAGGGTGTGCCGACCAAGGTCGGCACCCACCGATCGGGTAGCGCCCGGCTGCCAGCCGGGCGACCGGAAATGCCTTATTCCAGCCCCAGCCAGCCGCCGATCACGCCGCGGGCTTCGTCCACGCCGGTACGGTCTTCGCCGGAGAACACCTGCACGCTGACGCTGTCGCCGTAGGCCGATTGCAGTTCCTTGCGCACCTTCTGCAGGGACTGCATCTGCTGGCTGCGGCTGAGCTTGTCGGCCTTGGTCAGCAGGGCGTGCGCCGGCAGGCCGCGCTGCACGGCGTAGGACAGCATCTGCCGGTCGTAGTCCTTCAGCGGATGGCGGATGTCCATCACGACCACCAGCCCCTTCAGGGCTTCGCGGGTGCGGAAATACTTGTCGATGAAGGCCTGCCAGTGCGCCTGCAGGTCCAGCGGCACCTTTGCATAGCCGTAACCTGGCAGGTCGACCAGATGCGCTTCCGGGGTGACCTGGAAGAACACCAGCTGCTGGGTACGGCCAGGGGTCTTGGAGACACGGGCCAGGGCGTTCTGGCGGGTCAGCGCGTTGAGCGCACTGGACTTGCCGGCGTTGGAGCGGCCGGCGAAGGCCACTTCGGCCCCTTCGTCGGGCGGCAGTTGCCGCACGTTGTGGGCCGAAAGGTGGTAACGGGCGCGTTCGATGAGCAATGACATGTGCCTAGGATCGCATGTTGCGGCGCCGCGCGCCCGTGCCGGCGGCCCCTGCGGGCATTTTGCTGCACTGCTGCGTTGACCGTGCGCGGAAACGGCGTTGATAATCCGGGCGATGCCGGCGGCCACCGCCCGGCCCGGTCCATACGGAGCTTCAGCATGCGCCACGCTCGCGTTCTTGCCGTATCCGCCCTTGCCACTGCTGTAGTCGTTGCCGCTGCTGCGTTCGCGCAGACCACGTTGACCCCGCTGCCCGACAACGGGCCGATCAACACCGCCTCGCTGGAGGTGGATTTCAGCAAGACCCACTGGGGCGATGCCAAGGCCGGCCAGACCAAGGCCTCGGCCTGCGCGGCCTGCCATGGCGCCGACGGCAATTCCACGGTGGAGATGTACCCGTCCATCGCCGGCCAGAGCGAACGCTACGTCGCCCAGCAGATGGCCCTGATCGCCAATGGGCAGCGCAGCTCCGGTGCGGCGGTGGCGATGGTGCCGTTCGTGCAGAATCTCACCCCGCAGGACATGCGCGACATCGGCGCGTTCTTCGCCACGCAGAAGGCCACCGCCGGCATCGCCGATGACACGGCAGTCACCGACGGCCCGTACAAGGGCATGAAGTTCTACGAGATCGGCCAGCAGCTGTACCGTGGCGGCGACGCCAAGCGCGGCCTGCCGGCCTGCATGGCGTGCCACGGCCCCAGCGGTGCCGGTAATCCGGGTCCGGCCTATCCGCACATCGGTGGTCAGCACGCCAGCTATGTCGCGCGCCGCCTGCAGGAATACCAGGCCGGCCAGACCAACGAGACCGACAAGGCCCACTTCCAGATCATGGCGACAGTCGCGCAGAAGCTGAGCGAGCAGGAGGTGCAGGCGCTGTCGAGCTACCTGCAGGGCCTGCACAACAAGGCCGACGATGTGGCCACTGCCCCCCCGTCGGCGCAACCGGCTGCCGCCCCCTGACCACCACTGGTCGGCCCGGGCCGCCACCACGGCCCGCGCCTGCGGTATGTTTCCTTCACGCCGGCGACCGCGCCGGCGTTGCTTTTTTCAACGGAGATGCGTGTCGATGAGGTTGATTTCCCGCCTGCTGTTGTCCGTGCTGGTGCTGCTGCCGCTGGCAGCCTGCGCCGCTACCCCCGCCAATGCCCCGCTGGTCGAGGGCAAAGACTACGAGCGCATCGCCCAGCCGGGCCCGTTCCAGCCGCTGGCCGGCAAGATCGAGGTGGTCGAGGTCTTCGGCTACACCTGCCCGCATTGCGCCCACTTCGAACCGCAGCTGGAAGCCTGGGCGGCCAAGCTGCCGGCCGACGTGCGCTTCACCCCGGTCCCGGCTGCCTTCGGTGGCGCTTGGGATGCCTGGGCACTGGCCTACTACGCCGCCGACGAGGTCGGCGTGGCCAAGCGCAGCCACGCTGCCGTGTTCAAGGCCCTGCACGAGCAGGGATCGCTGCCGATGCAGAACGTCTCGGCCGATGAGCTCGCCACCTTCTACAAGGCGTATGGCGTGACCCCGGACCGTTACCTGCAGGCCCTGCGCGGCGACGCCGTACAGAAGAAGGTCGATGCCGCGCGCGCGTTCGCCCAGCGCACCAGGATCCCGGGGACCCCGGCGCTGATCATCAACGGCCAGTACCTGGTGCGTGGCAACAGCTTCGACGACCAGCTGCGCATCGCCTCGGCGCTGATCGCCCAGGCCCGCGCTGCCCGCGGCCGCTGAACCAACACCCACCACCGACACGGCGCTGTCGCCGCCGCATGTCATCATTTCCCTCTGGCCGGCGCCTGGCGCCGGCCCCACCATTCCAGATGCTGGAGACGTTTCCATGAAGATCCGTTACGCCCTCGCCCTCGCAGCGCTGCTGCCGATCCTGGCTGCCTGCAAGGCTGATGACGGCAGCACCAACACCACCGCGGCCCCGGCCGAACCGGCTGCAGCCCCGGCAGCCACCACCGAACCGGCTGCTGCGCCGGCGGCGGGCAGCGAAGGCGCCGCGCCGGCTGCCGCTGAAGGCGAGAAGGCCCCGGCCGAAGCGGCTCCGGCCACCGCACCGGCCCCGACCACCGCCGCACTGACCGGCCCGGCCCCGGTGGAAGGTGCCGACTACCAGGTGATCCCGAACGGCCAGCCGTTCCAGCCGGCCACCGGCAAGATCGAAGTGACCGAGATCTTCGGCTACGTCTGCCCGGCCTGCGCCGCATTCCAGCCGCTGGTCGGCCCGTGGAAGGCCGGCCTGCCGGGCGACGTGAACTTCGTCTACGTGCCGGCCATGTTCGGCGGCACCTGGGATGACTACGCCCGTGCCTTCTACGCCGCGCAGACCCTGGGCGTGCAGGAGAAGACCCACGAAGCGCTGTACGCCGCCATCCACTCGCAGAAGACCCTGAAGGGCGAGCGCGGCCGTGATTCGGTGGAAGACATCGCCAAGTTCTACGGTGCCTACGGCGTGGATCCGAAGCAGTTCGCCGCCACCATGGGCAGCTTCGCGGTGAATGCCAAGACCAACTCGGCCAAGCAGTTCGCGCAGCGCAGCCAGATCAGCGGCACCCCGTCGATCATCGTCAACGGCAAGTACCTGGTGAAGGGCAAGAGCTTCCCGGACATGCTGCGCATCGCCGACCACCTGATCGCCCGCGAACGCGGTGCGGCCCAGGCTCACTGATCCAAGAGAAGCGTTTCCCGGCCGTGAATTCCCCCCGTACACGGACCCTGCGCTTGCTGACGGCCAACATCCAGGCCGGCTCAAGTACCCGCCGCTACAGCGACTATGTGACCCGCAGCTGGTCACATGCGCTGCCGGCGGGTCGCAAGCGCAGCAGTCTTGACGCGATCGCCACCCTTGCGCGCGACCATGACATCGTCGGCCTGCAGGAGGCCGACCCGGGCAGCCTGCGCTCGGGCTTCACCAACCAGACCCACTATTTGGCCCAGCGCGCCGGATTCAATTACTGGAGCCACCAGCCGAACCGGCGCATGGGTGGGGTCGCCTCCAGCGCCAACGGCCTGTTGAGCAAACTGGAACCGGTTGAAGTGCAGGATCACGCCCTGCCCGGCCGCATCGGCGGGCGCGGCGTGCTGCTGGCCAAGTTCGGCGATGGTGCTGATGGCCTGGCGGTGGCGGTGGCCCATCTGTCGCTGGGCGCGGGCTCGCGGATGTCGCAGCTGGGCTTCATCGCCGAGCTGTTGTCCGACCACCCCAACGCAGTACTGATGGGCGACTTCAACTGTCTGGCCGAGCGCCCGGAAATGCAGGTGCTGTACCAGAAGACCCGGCTGCAGCCCCCGGGCTGCATCGTGCCGACCTTCCCCAGCTGGCGCCCCGATCGCGCCATCGACCACATCCTGGTCAGCAGCGGCCTGCAGACCCGCACCGTGGAAGCCGTACCGGCCGCGTTCTCCGATCACCTCGCCCTGGCGATGCAGATCGACGTCCCGGCCGACGCCCTGCGCTGACTCGCCGTTACGGTAGGTGCGGACCGTTGGTCCGCACGCTCTGCGCCGGGCGCCGCCCCGCGCCCCCTAAATCGGGACATAAACGACTTAATCCCCTCCGTCCCCTTTTTTTCAGGCGGTGACGGGTGCCTTCAACCGCCGCGCGGTCATCGTGCTGCCCACCGAGGCCAACACCGTGCAGCCGATCGCCAGCCACTGCAGCCCGTGCAGGTGCTCGTGCAGCAACAGCATCGCCCACAGCGCGGCCACCGCCGGCTCCATGCTGATCAGGATGCCAAAGGTCTCCTTCGGCAGGCGCTTGAGCGCCATCATTTCCAGCGACATCGGGATCGCGCTGGACACCAGTGCCACCAGCAGGCCCGCCGCCAGGATCTTCGGGTCGAGCAGCGCGGCACCGGCATGCACCACGCCCACCGGTACCACCACCAGAGACGCCGCCAGCAGCCCCAGCGAGACCGAGTGCCCGGCATGCAGATGACCGGCACGCTTGCCGAACACGATGTACAGGCCCCAGCAGGCCGCAGCGCCCATCGCGTACAGCACACCGGCCGGGTCCAGCGCGGGGCCACCGCCGATCGGCAGGAGCAACAGCAGCCCCACCGCCGCGCAGCCCACCCAGAGGAAGTCGATCGGGCGTCGTGATGACAGCATCGCCACCGTCAGTGGCCCGGTGAACTCGATGGCCACCGCGATGCCGAAGGGAATCGTGCGCAGGGCCATGTAGAACAGCAGGTTCATCAGCCCCAGGGTGAGCCCGTAGCGCAGGATGGTGATCGCATCCACGCGGCTGGTCTTCCAGCGCCATGGTCGCCAGAACAGCAGCAGCAACAGCGCTGAAAAGCCCACGCGCAGCGCGCTGGTGCCCTGCGCACCGATCAGCGGGAACAGGTGTTTTGCGTAGGAAGTGCCGATGGCCAGCGAGGTGACCGAGCCGAGCACCGCCAGCGCCGGCAACATCGGCGCAAGTCGTGAGGTCTGCATGCGCAAAGTCTATTGCGTCGGCGCCGAGCACTTGGCTCAATTGACAGCCTGTTCGTGCAACTTCTGCTCGCCATGGCCATCGCTCCCGTGCTCGACAGTTTCGACCGCGCCATCCTCGACCTCCTGCAGCGGGACAACACCCTGCCGCAGCGCGAAATCGCCGAGTCCGTGCACCTGTCCACCCCGGCCGTGCAACGGCGCATCAAGCGCCTGCAGGACAGTGGCGTGATCGCGGCCAACGTGGCGGTGGTCGCCGCAGCCAAGATCGGTCGGCCGCTGACCATCATCGTCGAGGTGCGCGTGGTCAGCGAGCAGCGCGACCGCGTGGCGCCGTTCAGGCGCCGCGTGCAGGACGACCCTGCGGTGCAGCAGTGCTACTCCATCACCGGCGATGGCGATTTCCTGCTGCTGCTTTCGGCGGCGTCGATGGAAGAGTACGAGGCCATCACCGAGCGGTTGTTCGGCGGCGATGACAACATCGAGCGCTTCCGCACCTCGGTGGCACTGGGCACGTTGAAGCGGAGTTTCGAGGTCCCGCTGGCACCGGTTCTGTAGCGTCGAGCCATGAATACACCGTCCTCCCACGCCCACCGCCTTCGCCGCTGGTTGCTGCGCGGCCTGTGGCTGGCCATTGCGCTCATCGCGGCGATGACGCTGTGGAACAGCCCATGGGCGGTCGCACCGAAGATGCTGTGGGCGCTCTCGCGGATGCCGCCGGCCACGCAACTACCGGTGCCGGTGGACGGCGTGCGGCCACGCCAGATCGCCGATACCTTCGGCGCACCACGTGGCCGTGACCGCTCCCACGCCGGCATCGACATCTTCGCCAAACGCGGCACCCCAGTGCGCAGCGCCACGGCCGGTGTCGTCGCGGATGTCAGCGAACGCGGGCTCGGCGGGCGTCAGGTCTGGGTGATCGGGCCCGGGCGCGAACGCTACTACTACGCGCATCTGGAGGCCTGGGCCGACGGCCTGGCACGCGGCCAGGTGGTGCAGCCCGGCGATCTGCTCGGCCATGTCGGCGACAGCGGCAACGCCAAGGGCACGCCGCCGCACCTGCACTGGGGCGTCTACGGCACCGACGGCGCGCGAAACCCCCTGCCATTGCTGCGCTGACTGCCACTGCGCACCCGCAGATCGATCTGTTCATGATTTGTAAATAGGAATAGTTCGTATTACCATTTCTTTCGTTTCCGGTGGTGCCAGGACGGCCTGCCCGTCCGTTTCCCACCCGTAGCGCCTCGCCTCTGGATGCCGGCCGAGCGCGCGTGCTCGTCCAGGACCCCCATGACCCGTTCCGTCTTCCGTACGCCGCAGCCACAACGGCTGTCCGTTGCCGTGCTCGCCGTTCTCTGCGCCGTGGCCCCGGCCGCCTTCGCCGAAACCGCCGCCGATCCGACCAACCTCGACAAGGTGGTGGTGAAGGGTGAACGCGCCGAAGGCTATTCGGTGCGCCGCACCTCGGCCGGTACCCGCTTCGACCTGGCCCCGCGCGAGATCCCGCAGTCGATCAGCATCATCAGCCACCAGCGCATCGAAGATCAGAACCTCGACGACATCATCGACGTGCTGGCCAACACCACCGGCGTGACCAGCACCCAGTCCGACAGCGAACGCACCGAGTTCTACGCGCGCGGTTTCTACATCGATGCCTACCAGTTCGATGGCCTGCCGACGCAGATGGTGCAGAACTGGAGCTACGGTGATTCCGGCCTGGACCTGGCGCTGTACGACCGCGTGGAAGTGGTGCGTGGTGCCACCGGCCTGCTCAGTGGTGCCGGCAATCCGTCCGCATCGGTGAACCTGATCCGCAAGCACGCCGACAGTGCCGAACTGGCTGGCAGCGTGTCGGTGAACGTCGGCAGCTGGGGCCGCACCCGCACCACGGTGGACGTGGGCAGTGCGCTGAACGCCAGCGGCACCGTGCGCGGCCGCGTGATTGGCAGCTACCTGGACACCGACGGCCAGATGGATCGCTACAACCAGCGCAAGACGCTGGGCTATGCGGTCATCGACGCCGACCTGACCCCGGACACCCAGCTGAGCGTGGGCTACGACTACCAGCAGAAGCGCGCCAACGGCGCCACCTGGGGCGGCTTCCCGATGCTGTACTCCGATGGCTCGCGCACCGGCTATGACGAATCGTTCAACGCCAGCCCGAACTGGACCTACTGGGACACCACCAGCAAGCGCGCGTTCGCCACCCTGCAGCACGCCTTCAGCAATGGCTGGAAGTTCAAGGTCGGTGCCACGCACGATGAGACCAAGGCCGACGACAAGCTGTTCTACCCGGCATACAACGACTGGACCACGGGCGCATCGAACTTCGACAGAACCAACGGCACGGGCATCTCGCCTTCCGCGGGTTTCTACAACACCGAGCGCAAGGTCACCGGTGTTGATGGCTACGTTGACGGTCCGTTCCAGCTGTTCGGCCGCGAGCACCAGTTCATGGCCGGACTGAGCTACAACAAGCGCGACTACGCCAACTACGGCGACTACCAGGTCGGTGGCGCCGGCAAGACCTGGGACCCGTTCACCAGCTACCTGCACTGGACCGGCAACATCAGCGAGCCGAACTGGAACCCGCTGGCACTGGCCAGCCGGGGCACCATCACCCAGAAGGCCGGTTACGCCGCCGCGCGCCTGTCACTGGCCGATCCGTTGAAGCTGATCATCGGCGCCCGCTACACCGACTGGAAGAGCGAAGGCGAGAACGACGACCGCGAACACAAGGTCACCACGCCGTATGCAGGGCTGGTGTTCGACATCAACGATACGTACTCGACTTACGCCAGCTACACCGAGATCTTCCAGCCGCAGACGCTGAAGGATCGCGACGGCAGCTATCTCGATCCGGTCGATGGCAAGAGCTACGAGGTGGGCGTCAAGGGGGCATGGTTCGACAACCGCCTGAATGCCTCGCTGGCGGTGTTCCGCATCGAACAGGACAACGTCGGCCAAGCCACCGGCGAGCCGGTGCAGGGCAGCCCGAACGAGTTCGCCTATCGCGCCGCACGCGGCACCGTCAGCCGTGGCTTCGAGTTCGAGGTGAACGGTGAACTGGCACCGGGCTGGAATGCCACCTTCGGCGCCTCGCGCTACGTGGCCAAGGACATCAACGACGCCGACATCAACACCAACCTGCCGCAGACCGCCCTGAAGCTTTTCACCAGCTACACCCCGCAGTCGCTGCAGGAACTGACCGTCGGTGGCGGCGCCAACTGGCAGAACCGCATCTACTACCCGGTACCTGCCTACGGCCGCATCGAGCAGAGTGGCTATGCACTGGTCAGCGCCTTCGTGCGCTACCGCATCTCGCCGGAGTTCAGCGTGCAGGCCAACCTCAACAACCTGCTGGACAAGAAGTACCTGTCGCAGATCAATGGCTACGGTGCGTATGGCGATGGCCGCAACGGCTCGCTGACGTTCACCTGGTCGTTCTGATCCAACCGGCTTTGTAGCGTCGAGCCATGCCCGACTCGGCCACAGAGGGCAGTCGAGCACGGCTCGACTCTACAACGGGGACGCTCAGCGCCCTCGTTGCGGCGGCGCCCCGGCAGGTGTAGCGTCGCGGACACGGTGGCCTGCAGCTTCGACCCGTGCCATCCGGACACCTTGCGCCTCCCCTTCAAGGACGACCGGCCATGCGCACCCGCACGAAACTCGGTCTCTCGCTCATGGCCCTGTTCTCGTCGCCACCGCTGATGATCGGCACCGGCAACGGCTACTTCATCCTGCTTCTGCTGATCGGCCTGCCCGCCGCCATCCTGTCCTGGTTCGATCTGGGCCGTGAACTGCGTGCCATCCCCAGCCCCACCCGTACCGAGCGAGCGCTCGGCCTGGCAATGGGCGTTCCGCAGGTGCTGTTCGGGCTGTTGTGTGCGGTCATAGGCCTGCTGTTGGTTGCCTGGATCCTTTACAACCTGCTGATCGAGCACCAATCGCAGTTCCGCATCCCGTCACTGCCCGCCTTCGCGGCTGGGCCGATGATGATCGTGGTCGGGCTGGGTTGGGCGCGCACAGCCTTCCGCCGCGCGGCCCTTGAGCAGGACGCCCCGGAACAGGACATTCCGGATTGATGCCTGATGACCGGTGCCGGGAAATGCCCGGCACCGGTCCCTCATCAGAACCGCAGATCCGCGCGCAGGTACCAGTAGCGGCCACGCGGGATGTCGTAGGTCGAAGCGTCGTAGCCGTTCAACGAGCACGACAGGCAGATCGGCGGATCCTTGTCGAACACGTTGTTCAGGCCGGCCGTCAGCTGCAGCCCCTTCATCCAGTCGATCTTGTAGCCCACCTGCATGTCGTGGAAGGTGGTGGCCGACAGCGTGTTGGTGCCCGCTGCCTGGTTGCTGCACACCGGGAAGGCCGCGGCATCGCCACAGTTCTCGGTCAGCTCGGAAATGTGCCGCACCGTCCAGTTGGCGCTCCAGCGGTCCATCGTCCAGCCGATGCTGGCATTGCTGGTCCACTCCGGAATCGAGCTGTCGGCCACTTCCACGCCCGGCTTCTGCGGCTGCTTCTGCCCGGCCGCGCCGGTGGCCTCGTAACGGCCGACGAAGGTGTTCTTCCACGCCAGCTTGAACTGGCCGATGGAGGTCTGCGGCAGGGTCCAGAACAGATCCACGTCCCAGCCGTCGGTCTTGATCGACCCCAGGTTGGTCAGGCGGTTGTTGAAGCTGCTGACCGCACCGGTGCTGGCACGGGTGATGCCATCGCAGTAGATCGGGTCCAGCGTATCCACGCACAGGTCCAGCTGGGTCTGCGCGTTGATCGCCTGGATCGCACCATCGATGGCGTGGCGGTAGAAGGTCACTTCCACGTCGAAGCGCTCCGACCACGACGCATTGTTGCCGAACCATGGGCTCCACACGAAGCCGGCGCTGAAGCTGCGCGAGCGTTCCGGCTCCAGCTCACGGTTGCCGCCGGTGGTCACCGAGATCTGCGAGTTGGCCTGCTGGAAGCCGGCCGGCACGCCCAGCGCGGCACAGTTGGCGGCGCTGCCACGCGGCGGAGTGCTGCCCAGACCCACCGAGCACGGGTCGAACAGCTGCAGGTCGGCACGCGCCGCCGAGCCGTACAGTTCACCGATCGACGGTGCGCGGAAGCCCTCGGCGTAGGTGGTGCGCAGCACGAAGTCATCGGTCACCTGCCAGCGCAGGCCGTACTTGGGCGTGAATTCACCACCAAAGGTGGAGTAGTCCGAATAGCGGCCGGCCAGGCTCAGGTCCAGCTTCTTGCCGAACGAGGAATCGGCGAAGATCGGCACGCTCAACTCCAGGTAGGCCTCGTTGACGTCGTAGGAACCGGAGGTCGGCTGCGACGGTACGCCGTTGTAGTGGCCGATCACCGTCAGCGGATCGGGCTGGTAGGAGCCCTTGTACTTGCGGTACTCGAAGCCGGTGGCGAACGATACCGGACCGGCCGGCAGCGAGAACAGCTCGCTGGACAGGTTGGCGGTGAACAGGCTCAGTTCGTTCTGGCTGCGGTCGCGCACCACCGGCTGGATCCACTTCAGCATGTCCGGGGTGATCGAACCGACGCCGCCGAAGATGTTCAGCGGCACGCAGCCCGGCGTGGCCGCACAGATGGACGGATCGCCCAGCGCCATGTTCACCTTGTAGATGTCATAGCTGCCGTAGTTGGTCTGTTCGGCCTTGTTCTTGCTGTACATGCCGTTGACATCCCAGTACCAGCTGCGGTCGGCGGCATGGAAGTCACCGACCAGGCCGGTGGCGAAGTAAGTGGTGTCCACTTTCTGCTTGAACACGCGCGCACCGCCTTCCACCGGGCGACGACCGATCAGGCTCATGTTGTCACCGGAAACCAGATCGAAGCCGAACGGGTTGTACGGGTTCAGGCGCGAGACCACGATGTTGTCGGCCAGCGGATTGCCGGTGGCACCATCGGGGCCGAAGAACAGCGGCTCCGGGCCGGCCTGGTTGGTCGACTCACGACGGTTGCCCAGTGCCTTGACGTACCACTGCACGTTGTCGGTGATGTCGAAGCGGAACTGACCGAACAGGCCTTTGCGCTCCGACGGCGTCAGCACCATGTTGTATTCGGCGAAGTTGAAGCGGTCGGCGGTGGTGAAGCAGTGGTAGTCATCCGTGCGGCTGCAGCCGGCGCTGCCGTCGTAGCGCGGATTGCTCACGCCGGTATTGGGCACGATGTTCTGCACCGCACCGGTGTTCGGGTCGGTGAACATGAAACGGCCCTGCGGAATGCCACCGCTGCCGAACGCCAGGCCGGTGCCGGGAATCGGGAAGCGCGACTGCTCGCGGTCCTTGGCAAATACCGGATCCTGCTTGGTCCAGCTGGCGCCCAGGAACAGGCTGAAGCGGTCGCCACTCTTGCCCCAGGCCAGGTCCACGCCCTTCTGCGTGCCGTCGCCCTTGCTGTACTCGCCGTAGTTCAGGGTCACCTGCCCACCATCGAAGTCACGGCGGGTGATGATGTTGACCACGCCGGCAATGGCATCGGAGCCATACAGCGACGACGCGCCATCTTCCAGCACCTCGATGCGCTCGACGATGGCCAGCGGAATGGTATTGAGATCGGTAGCCGAGCCGACGCCGGAGGCGGACGACTCATTGACCCAGCGGATGCCATCGACCAGCACCAGCACGCGCTTGGCCCCCAGGTGGCGCAGATCGACCTGCGCCGAGCCGGCACCCACGCCACTGCCATCGGGCGGGAAACCGAAGTTGCCGGACGAGTTGAACTTGGCGTTGAGCGCCGAACCGGAACCGGTGAGCTGCTGCAGCACTTCGCCGATCGAGGTCAGGCCGGTGCGTTCGATGTCACCGCGCGTCAATGTCTGGATCGGCACCTGGCCTTCGACTTCAGCGCGCTTGATACGGGTACCGGTGACTTCCACCGCATCGAGGTTGGTGGTGGATTGCGCAGCGGCACCCAACGGTGCCAGGGCCGTCACGCACAGCGCAACGGCAACCGCCAAAGGGCGGTGGTGCAGGTACTTCATTCGCTCTCTCTCCAAAGGAATGTCGGGACTTGGACTGCCGCGCTCCCCCCTGCGTGGCGGCAGCGTCTCCTTTGTAAACAAGTGGTAAAAATCACGGCGTGATGATCGACACTATTTCACGCGGAATTGACGCAATTGCAGGCCGATTACGTCAGATAGCTGCAGGTTATGACCGGACGATACTGTTCGCAGCAGGCAGCCTTGATGCTGGCTGCGACAGCGCGCGCCGGGAGCTGCCGCATTCATGAAAAAGGTCTTTGCCGGACCGTTTCAGGAATAGTTTGAAATTCCTTCGTTTAGAAGGCCCCGCTAGTCGACCCCGTGCAGACTCGCACCTGCAGCCATTCGCGGGAGGATCGATCATGAAAGCAGCAACTGCCGTGCCGGGCGTCATGATGGTACTGACGCTGCTTCTTTCCTTGGCAGGCGAATCAAGGGCAGGCGGCGTGATCGAGTGCAACAACTGCCCCTCTCCCAGCGATGCGGCCTTGGCCTCGGGAGAGGGACTGACGGTTGTGGTGGATTTCGAGAGAGCCGAGTTGACTGCTTTCGACGTTGAACATGACCCTGAGAGCAGAAAGTGGCGAGCACATCCGACAGCGGTTCCAGCGCAGATTGAAATGGCTTTTCTGCGGATCCTGGATGCGACACTGTCAGCAGGGCAAGCGCCGCTCATGCAGCAATCACCGCATGAGCGGCAGTGAGACAACGCCCTACCGCACGAACGCAATGCGCTCCATACCGGTGGCCTCGGCAGCGGCCAGAATCCGCGCCATGCCTTCGTACTCGGCCGCCGGATCGGTGGCGATGCGCAGCTCCGGCAGGTTGCCGGCATGTTCGCCCACCTGTGCCTGCAGGCGCACCTGCAGATCGCCAATGGCCATCGGCTGGCCATTCCAGCTGAGCTGGTTGCCAGCGTCCAGGCTCAGCTCGATCGGCGGTGGCGGTTCGGGGCGATCGATCGTGCGATCGGTGGCCTGTGGCAGCTGCACGGCAATCGGCCGGGCCACGATCGGCGCGGTCACGATGAAGATGATCAACAGCACCAGCATCACATCCACCAGTGGCGTGACATTGATGTCCGCCAGCGGGCCGCTTCTTCCTGCGCTACTGAACGCCATGTGCCGCTCCGTGCAGCCGGGCCGTTCGCCCAAGGCCGACAGTACGTCGCCTTCCGTCACCTGCGGCAGTGCCTGTACGGGTTCGTTCAGCTGTCGTTGCCGACGCCCGGCGTGCACGCAATGCGAAACTGAATTCAGCCAGTCCCCGCTATGCTGGACGCCATGACCCGACGCTCTTCGACCGCCCTGTCCCTGCTGCCCTTGGCCACCACGCTGCTGATCGGCTGCGCCAATGCCCAGTCCCTCGACGCCCAGAACGCGCAGCTGAAGGCCGCGATCGCTGCCGCCGAACGCGGCCAGTTCGATCCCGGCCAGGCCGCCGCACTCAGCCGCCATCCGGCTTACGGCTGGCTGGAGTACGCCAACCTGCGCCGCAACATCGACACCGTCGATACCGCGCAGGCGCAGGCCTTCCTCAAGCGCTATGACGGCCAGGCCGTGGCTGCCACCTTCCGCAGCGTGTGGCTGCCCTCGGTCGCGCGCCGCCAGGACTGGCCCACGCTGCTCGCCAACTGGGCGCCCACCGACAACGTCGGGCTGCGCTGTGCGCAGCTGACCGCGCGCCAGATGACGGGCAAGGTCGATCCGCAGTGGATCAGCGAGGCACAGGACCTGTGGCGCAAGAACGGCAAGTCGCTGCCGGACGGCTGCGACGCGGTATTCGCAGTGCTGCAGGCACAAGGCGGCCTGAGCGACGCCCTGCGCTGGGAGCGTATCGATGCCGCCGCCGACGCACAGCAGCCGGCCGTGATGCGCAGCGCCGCACGCGGCCTGCCCGCCGCGGACCTGGCGCAGGCCAACAGCTACGCCGCCTTCGTCGACAAGCCCAATGCCAGCGCGTTGAACTGGCCGCGCAACGAGCGCAGCCGGCGCATCGCCACCGACGGCCTGGCCAAGCTGGCCAAGGCCGACCCGGCCGCCACCGAACAGCAGTTGCCGCAGTACGCCCAGGCGCTCGGCCTGAGTGCCGAGCAACAGGGCCAGGTGCTGTACCAGATCGCGCTGTGGACGGTGGCTTCCTACCTGCCCGATTCGGCACGCCGCCTCAACGCAGTGCCTGAATCGGCGTATGACGAACGCCTGCATGAATGGCGCGTGCGCGAGGCGATGTCGCGCGGTGACTGGCCGGCGGCACTGACCGCGATCCGCAAGATGGCCAGCAAGCAGCGCAGCGACCCGCGCTGGCGCTACTTCGAAGGCCGCATGCTGGAGAAGACCGGCCAGGCCCAGCAGGCGCAGCCGTTGTTCCGCGATGCGGCGCGCGCACCGACCTTCCACGGTTTCCTGGCTGCCGACAAGCTGCAGCAGGGCTATACCCTGTGCCCCTGGAAGCCGAACGACAGCGCGCAGGCACAGGCGGTGATCGCGCGCGACCCGGCCATGCAGCGCGCGATGGCGCTGTACCAGATCGACCGCACCGGCTGGGCCGTGGCCGAATGGAACAGCGCGCTGTCGCGCTTCGATGACACCCAGCGCCGCCTCGCGGTACGCGTCGCGCAGGACAACGGCTGGTTCGACCGCGCCGTGTTCGCGCTCGGCAAGCAGCCGCAGGAACAGCGCCTGTACGACCTGCGCTTCCCGCTGCACCACGACGCCACCATCCGCCGCGAATCGGCACGCAACGCGATCGATCCGGCCTGGGTGGCGGCGGAAATCCGCGCCGAGAGCACGTTCACCCCGCGTGCGCGCTCGCCTGCAAACGCCATGGGCCTGATGCAGGTGCTGCCGGCCACCGGTGCCGGTGTGGCCAAGTCGATCGGCCTGACCGGCTACGGCGGCGCCGACAGCCTGTACGACCCGGACACCAACATCGCCATCGGCACCGCCTACCTGCGCCAGCTGATGAACAAGTACGACGGCCTGCCGTACGTGACCATCGCCGCCTACAACGCCGGCCCGACCCCGACCGCGCGCTGGCAGGGCCAGCGCCCGGGCTTTGACCCGGACCTGTGGATCGAGACCATCAGCTACAAGGAAACCCGCGAGTACGTGGCGCGCGTGCTGGCCTTCAGCGTGATCTACGACTGGCGCCTCAATGGTGATGCACGGCCGCTGAGCGACCGCCTGATGGGCCGCCTGGTGGACAAGCGCAAGAACTTCAGCTGCGCCGCCAACGCCGAGCAGGGCGGGGATTGATCGCAACACGGTACTGCCGGCCGCTGGCCGGCAATCCCCGGTATCCACGCCCTGGAGTGAAACGATGAGCCTGCTGGCCTGGATCAGGCTGGCCGCTGTATCGGTAGTGCCGGCCGCTGGCCGGCAGCTTCGGGGTGACTGCCGTTGCCGGCCAGCGGCCGGCACTACCGGTGCATCTGCGCCGGGCATGCGATGATTCCAGCCATGAAGAACTATCTTGTCGGCGGCGCCGTACGCGACCGCCTGCTGCAGCGCCCCGCCGGCGACCATGACTGGGTGGTGGTTGGCGCCACGCCCGCGCAGATGGAAGCGCAGGGCTACACCGCGGTCGGCCGCGATTTCCCGGTATTCCTGCATCCAAAGACCGGTGAGGAGTACGCACTGGCGCGCACCGAGCGCAAATCCGGCCGCGGCTATCGCGGCTTTGTGGTCGATGCCGACCCGGGAGTGACGCTGGAAGAAGACCTGCAGCGCCGCGACTTCACCATCAATGCGATTGCCTGCGATGAGGAGACCGGCACGCTGGTCGATCCTTACGGCGGCGTGCGTGATATCGAGCAGCGCGTGCTGCGCCATGTCGGCCCTGCGTTCGTGGAAGATCCGTTGCGCGTGCTGCGCGCGGCGCGCTTCATGGCGCGCTTCGCGCCGCTGGGCTTCACCGTTGCGCCGGAAACGATGGATCTGATGCGCGAGATCGCCGCCAGTGGCGAACTGGATGCACTGGTGCCGGAGCGAGTGTGGCAGGAACTGCGCAAGGCGCTGGTCAGTGAGCAGCCCTCCGCCTTCCTGCGCACGCTGCACGATGCACATGCACTGGGCCCGATCCTGCCCGAGCTGGAAGCGCTGTATGGCGTGCCGCAGCGTGCCGAATTCCACCCGGAAGTCGATACCGGCATCCACCAGGAAATGGTCAGCGACATGGCGGCGAAGCTGGCCCCCGGCGATGACCTGGTCGGCTTTGCCGCGCTTACCCACGATCTCGGCAAGGGCCTGACCCCGCCGGAGGAGTGGCCGCGCCACATCATGCACGAACAGCGCGGCATCAAACCCCTGAAGGCACTGTGCGCGCGGTTGAAGATTCCCGCCGAGCACCAGCAGCTGGCCGAAGCGGTCTGCCGGGAGCACTTGAACGTGCACCGCATCGACGAACTCCGCGATGCCACCGTCTTGGAACTACTGGGCCGCTGTGATGCGCTGCGCCGGCCGGAGCGCGTGGCCCGCATCGCACTGTGCTGCGAGGCCGACAAACGCGGCCGGCTCGGCTTCGAGGACGCCGACTACCCGCAGGGCGAAACGCTCAAGCGCCTGCACCAGGCGGCACTGTCAGTACAGGCGCGGGACCTGGATACCACCCATCTGAAGGGCCCGGCCATCGGTGAAGCGTTGGCCAAGGCGCGCGTAAAAGCCATCGCCGCCGCCCGCTGATCCGCAACCGCCGTGGCGGCCGCGCACCGACTCCCATGGGTAGTGCCGGCCGCTGGCCGGCAACCCCAGGTTGCCGCCACAGGAGTCAGTTCTCACCCAACTCCTGGACTTCAATTGCCACGACATTGCATCCACCCAGCAGCACGGTCCCTCGGGATCGCAGGTCCCCGATCAGTTTCCCCCTGATGGTCGCGTAGGCACCAGAGCGTCGTTCAACCTGGTCAATCATGCGCTTGGGGATCAAAAGCGACACACAGCTTGCTTCACTGTTGTACCGGCGGTACTCCGCTTTGCTGTCCCAGATGCCACGATCCTCGAACTGTGCCACCAGGTAGCCGCGAAGTTCCACCTGAGACCCATCCAGCTCCGCGCTTCCCTTGATGGCCTTGCTTGGCAGCAGCGCCGCCGGGTTGGAGGAAGGTGCCTGCCCGGAAGTTGCACACCCGGCCACGGTTGCGAACAACAGGAAGACGCCAGGCAGGAACCACTTCATCGCCCACTTCCTGGTAGGTAGAACAGCTCCTGCTGCTTGGTGATGTTCTGCTGGATGAGCCGCTGCTCGGTCGGCGTCATGCGGCCCTGAATCATCCGGAATTGCACCTTGCCGTCGACCAGCTCACGCACACCGACCCGCGAACCCGTGCTGTCCACCGTGATGTTGGGAACCCCCGGGCTCACGAGGGGACCCGAATCTCCTGGCGTCAGCCGATCCACCAGGCCACTCTGCTCCAGATGGCCGTGCATCACAGCCACGGTATCGGCGGTCGGCGTCAGTTCCGCATAGAACCCGGACGCATCCGAGGACGTCGCCATTGATGGATCCACCCGGATCGACTCGGTACCGTTGCTGCTTGCCTCGATGGTGACAGCCTTCTCCCGGTTGCCACTACCGACTCTCACCGAATCGGTGTTGGCCAGAGCGGTCTTCTCCGTCTGCGCCGAAAGCTGGATGTCCAGGCCACTTGATCGGCTCTGGTCGAAACGCCTGGCATCGATGCACGTGGACCGGCCGGCCCCTTCCGGGCATCGTCCATCCGGATCCGTGAACCGGTAGGGATTTCCGTTGGCGTAGTGGTAGCGGTTGAACTGCCCAACCGGCTGTCCATATGCCGTCACCGGGTCCACCGACAGGAATACTCCCAGCTGTGGGTCCATGTACCGCTGCTGCATGTAGCTCAACCCAGTAGCCGCGTCGCTTACATGCCCTGTATAGCCAGGACCATCGGCCACCCCTTCACCGATCGCGGCTCCGTAGGGTTCGTAGTCATAGCGTGTGATGACGGCGCCCGCCCCGTTGGTTTCAGCGACAACCGACCCGAGGGCGTCGGTATGGACGTAGGTGACGACCTGTGCGCCGGCAATGGCGCTGTACATCAGTGAAGTCGATGCGAACAACGCCAGCCGCAGCTTCGAAGCCACCATTCCGTTCTCCAGCAGGTCCATCCTGAACTGCCTCCCCCATGAGCGGGGGATGCCCCCTGGGTCCGCGCGTGCCCACTTTCCCTGCCGCTCGCCTGCCCTGCCCGTTTCGTGCAGAGCATTGCAGCCACATGCGCCCCTTGCCGAACGTGGTTCCTGGCTCAGTGCGCCATGCCGCGGGTGATCGCCGCGGCGCGCTGCTTCAGCTGGGCCACGGCATCGGGAATCATCTCCATGCCCACGTCCAGGCCGGGGTTCAGCACCAGGCCGACGCCGTCGCCGATCCCGGCCAGCAGCGCGTGCACCGCGATCGGCATGGCGTGGGCGAACTGCGGCAGCTGCTCATGCCACAGGCCAGCGCGCTCAGGCGCAGTGAACACCGCGAACATCGGCTCGCCGCTCTCGCTGGTCAGCACCAGCGGGGAGATGCTCTCGTCCCAGGCACCGTCTTCGCCGATGGCCTTGTCCAGCAGCACAAACGCCGTCGAGGTCAGCAGGCCATCGAGGAACTGCGATGCGGTCAGCGTGCCGTCCTGGGCCTGCAGCAGGCGCACCTCGAGGTCGTTGAGGGGTTCGAACGGGGTGTCGTGGTCCATGGTCGGTTCCGGTACGTGGTTGCAGGGCAGACTTTAGCAGGCCCGCTCCTCAACCGAGGAATCCATGCCGCCACAGCCAGCCCAGCGCGGCCAGCCCGGCCACGCCCACCAGCATCAACGGCAGGCCGAAGCGGTGCCGCCACGGGATCGGCACCCCGCCCAGCTGCTGGTCCATGGTCTCGGTATCCAGCACCCAGCCGTGCTCGCACCGGGTGCAGGCCAGCTCGTAGCGACGCTGGTAGGTGAAACCGAACAGCAGGTCGATGCGCGCCATCCTGTAGCGCAGCCGGGGCGCGAACTCGGTTTCCGTCTGGCAGCGCAGGCAGTGGTGGGCTTCGGTCGGGCCGACCACCACAACCCGCTCCTGCTGGCCGATCAGGATCATGGGTCAGCGCGCCTGGCAGGCGGGCTGGGCCAGCAGCCAGGCTTGGGCGGCGGCCAAAGTGGCGGCATCACCCTCGATACGCTGGTCGGGCTCGATCTTCAAGCCATCACCACGATCATTGCGGTCGCGCATCACGGTGGTGGTCAGCAGCAGGCGACTGCCATCGGCAAGCGTCTGCACGACATTGCCAGTGGAGACACCCGCAGTCGGCTGACCGAAACTCCGCGTCTGCGGACGACCACGCCACGCCAGCACCGAGGCCTCGCCCGAACTGCCGGTGCGCGGCCCGAACAGCACCGCCACCGGCGCGCCGGGCTGCCGCAGCACATAGTCGGACTGGCCGAAGTCCAGCACCGACTTTCCTGCACGCTGCACGGCGGTCGCGGTCAACGTCCAGCGCTCCGGCCCCTGTGCAGTTTCGAACGACCCCACATCTTCGTTGTTCACTACCGAGGTGCGCAGCAGCGGTGCCATGCCCAGCAGCATCGGCCACATGTTGCCACCGCTGTTGTCACGCAGGTCGACGATCCAGCCACAGCGCGCGCCGTCGTCCTTGCTGCGGATGACCTGCTGCCACCGCGCGGCACGCTGGATGTCCTGGCGGAACTTTTCCTGCGGCGTCGCGCCCGGCGTGGAGGCATAACCCTCGATGACCACCCAGCCGATGCGCATATCCACCGCATCGGCCGCCTTGGCCCGGTCCACGGCGGCGGCGCCGGCCTGCTGCGCGCGCGCAAGGGATTCGCTCTGGCGCTGGGTCGTCGTCCATCCGCCATGATTGCCCGTGCTGACCGCAATGGCTTCGCGCAGAACGGCCAGCCGTTGCGCCGGGTCGCCCTGCGCCGATTGCAGGCGTACGCGGGTGGCGGCCCAGTCCACCCGATCCCGATACAGCGCCTGGCGTTCAAGCAGATTGAGGATCTCGGCCTGGGCCACCGGCGAGGGCACCTCGACCGCGCCTGGCGTATCGGCCATGGCGCCGGTCGCCAGCAACACGAGCATCAGCGCGCCGATGCGACGCACTCCCTTGCGAACCTGCATGTGACGTTTCCTTGTCGTTGAGGCAGGCGCACAGCATAGCCCGCAGGTGATGGCTTTCGCCATGCGCGAACTGTCGTATCTGGCCCCGCTGCGGGTTGCAGCAAGACAGCGTGCACGCGATCAGTAAATTGCAACTTTGCCCATGTCATTGCCACGTAGAACGCGAGAAGGTTGCCTCCGTCGGCGCCTCCTGCGCTGGCCGGGATTGGCGTCCTGAATCAAACATCGAAACGATCGAGTTGCCGCCTCAGCGGCAATCGCGACAATGCACCGGCTTGCCCATGGCGGGCGGTGCGTGGGGATCCTCGTGATCCGTCGGCTTTTTTTCGTTTCGATTTTGACCGGCACGCCAACCCGCACCGCCCGCCACCTTGCACGCCGCAGGTGGCCTTGCCTCGTGAGGTTGCCGCCATGAACACGCCCCACCCCACCTATCCACGCCTGCAGGCATTGCTCGGCGCTGCACTGCCCGGCCTGCAGCTGCCCACTACCGCCGCCGAAGCGTTGGAAGATGCACTCGCCGAAGCCAACGAACAGGCGCCGCCCTCCGCATTCTTCGCGCGGTTGCGCGGCATCGCTCACAGCCACGCAGCCGACGGCCAGGCGTGGCGCGAGCGGCAACTCAGCGAGGGGCGCGGTCGGGAACTGGCCGAGGCGACGCGTTGCCTGGCGGCGTTGTCTGCGTGCGGCGGGGTACTGCTGGCTGCACAGTCTGCGCGCGAGACGGACGATGCGCAGGCGCAGTGTCCGCCGCAGGTGGAGGAAGGCCTGCTGCATGCAATGGTGGTGTTGGCCGATCATGCCGGCGCGCTGGTGGAAACGGATGCGTGCGCACCGCTGCTGTAGAGCCGAGCCGTTGCTGGGCTGCGCGGAGGTCATGGCATCGGTGGGATTCGTGCCGACCAAGGTCGGCACCTACCAGAGCAGGTCATGGCAGTGGAAAGCATCGTGCCGACCAAGGTCGGCACCCACCAGAGCGGATCATGGCGTCGATTGGCCCTGTGTCGACCAAGGCCGACACCCACCAGAGCGGGTCATGACACCCGTACCGCGCGCTACCAGTCCGCGCGCAGGCCGATGTTGCCTTCGATGATGCGGCGCTTCTCGTTGCGGTCGCCACCCAGTTCACGGGTGTAGTCGGCCACCGCGTACGCGCTGATGGTGCGGTTGAAGCGCCCTACCGCGCCGACACCGGCTTCGAGTGCACGCGAGCGCTGCGAATTGAAGATCACGTCATCGTCGAAGCGGATACGGTCTTCGCCGGAACGGCCGTGCCAGTAGTTGAGCTTGAAGTACGGCTGCCAGCCGTTGTCGGCCAGCTGATAGTCGCCGGCAAGGCGCAGGCCGACGCGGCCGGTCCAGGCGTTGTCGTTGTCGAAGCGTACGCTCGACACCGCATCGCGGCGGTCGTCCAGCGAGGTGCGTTGCCAGATCACCTGCACCTGCGGTTCCAGCCACCATGCGGACTGACCGAAGTGCAGCAGCGGTTTGCCCGCCTCCACCGACACGCTGGTGCCATCACCCTTGATCCCGAAGCCGAGCCCGCGCGAGGAACGCACGCGGCCGTCGTAGCGGCTCTGCATCGCCACGGCGTCGATGTAGCCGCCACTGCTGTCGGTGAAGGTCCAGTACAGGCCCACGTGCTTGTCGTCCAGGCGGTTCTGGCCTACCTGCACGTTCTCCCAGCCCAGTGCCAGGCCGGTGGTCTTGCCCTGCGCGCGGGTGCGGCCGACGAACACGCCGATCTGGTTGCGGTGGTTGTCAGAAGCAGCAGCCCACACGTCGAGGCCGGCCTGCAGGCCCATCACATCGCCATCGAAGCCGGGCTGCGAATCGCCCTTCCAGTGGATCTCGCTGCTCTGCCCCACCAGACGGCCCCAGGCGGTGCGGAACGCACCCTGGCTGTACAGCAGGCGCTGCTCGCCCTGCCGCTCGTGGAAGGTACCCAGGCTGGCCAGCGAGGTCTCGCGCAGCAGCGGCGGCACCACGGCATAGGCAGCAGTCTCCACGCGGTACAGCGGCACCACCGCGCCTTCGGCGGGGCGTGCGCCCGGCGTCGGCGGCGCACCGGTTCCGGGCAGCGCACCGCCGGCCACCGGCACGTCCGGTACCGCTGGATCACTGGGCGGCGCCACAGGCGCCGGTTCCGGTGGCGGCGGCGGTGGTGCGGTCTCGCCGGCTGTCAGGTCTGGATCGGGGGCGCCTTCGGGCGGCGGCGGCGGTGCCGGGGTGATCGGTGGCGGTGGTGCGACAGGTGGCGTCGGCGGCGGCGGCACGCCATTGATACCGCTCCCGTTTGGCGCTGGTGCCGGGCCGGCCACCAGGGTCGAGCGCAGGTACCAGTTCTCGCTGGTACCGGCACTGACACCCCCCTTGAACAGGAAGTACTCGTAGGCGCCAGCCGCCACCGGCGCGAACAGCGAGAACGCACCCGGCGCGGTGCGGCCACCATTCAAGGCCTGCACCACCAGGATGCCATCGGCCAACGTGGCAGCGCCGCTGCCGCCGGCATTGAGCACGCCGATGCCGGTCGTGCCGGTGACGGCACCACCATCGATCACCAGGCGGTCGCTGGTTGAATTATCCGCCCCCAGAACGGTGCGCAGGTACAGACCACCACCGTCACCGCGGTAGTTGCCACGCACGGTGAACACGTTGCCGGCGCCAGTACCGGTCAGGTCGATGCGCCCGGCATTGACCATCTCCACCAGTGCACCACTGTTGAACGGACGGATGGCATGGCCGCCACTGCCTGCATAGACGGTGCTCGTGTCATCCACCGTGAGCGTTCCGGTGCCGGTACTGCTGTCACCCAGCACCAGATCGCCATCAAAGGTCAGCTCGGTGCTGTTGGCCAGGCTGATCGCCTCCCAGTTCTGGAAGCGGCCCACGCCCGTGGTCTTGACGTTGTTGAAGTTGAGCTGGTCGATGCCACTGCCGCCGTCGAACAGCGGCACCGCACCGAGGTTGCCCTGGTTGAGGCTGCTGAGGTTGGCCACGTCGTTGTCCGGCCCCATGTCGATCGCGCCGTAGACGATGCCACCGCCACTCCAGTTGAAGGTGTCGCTGCCGGTACTGAGCAGCACCTGCCCGCGCACGGTGCCGTCGGTGATGGTCACGCTGTCGTTGCCGCCACTGACACTGATGTTGCCGCCGATGTAGGCCGTGCCCGAGATGATGATGGTATCGGTGTCGAAGCCGGTCACCACGTTGCCGTCCACCGTACCGCCAGACTGGTCCCACAGGTTCTTGTCCAGCTTCATGTTGACGCGGCCGATGCGGCCAGCGGTCATCCAGGCCTGGTCGCCATCTTCGAACGCGCCGATGATGCGGCCACCGCTCATGCGGAAGGTATCGATGTTGTCGCCCTGCTGCAGCGCGCCTATCGTGCCGCCACTCATGATGAAATCATCGCGGCCACTGCCCTGCGCCACCACGCCGGTGACGGCGCCGCCGGTGACGGTCATCTGGTCATCGCCGCCGCCCTGGTCGACGCTGTCGATCGTGCCATCGCTGAGCAGCAGCACATCGTTTCCATCGCCCTGCAGGATGCCGCCGCTGATGCTGCCGCTCTGCATCTCGAGGCGATCATTGCCCGCATCGAACTGTACGCCGGTGCGCCCGCTGATCGTTCCTCGATTGACCAGCACGCTGTCGCCCGCACCGACGAACTGCAGGGCGGTGTTGTTGCCGGTGCTGATGCTGCCGGTGTTGTCGACGCGGCTGCCACCCCCAAGCTGCACGGTTACACCGCCGACCGAACTGATCGCGCCCTGGTTTGACAGCAGGTGACCACCGGCGCCGACCAGCGCGATGGCCGATCCACCACCACTCTGCTGCAGCTGTGCACCGGCGGCGACATTGACGGTGATGCCGGCCGCACCATTTGCGGTAACGGGAGTGGTCTGCGGATTCGGCGCGTTGGTATCACAGGTGACCGTCTGGCCGGCAGTCGGTGCCGGGCTGTTGCAGCCGGCCCAGGCAACGCTGGCGGTCGTCAGAAGCAGGGAGGGAACGGCGAGGGCCTGCAACACGGAAACAGCAAGGCGGCGCGGACGGAACGCACGCGGAACGGCACGGTACATGGGGCACTCCTGGGCGGGCAATCAGGAACTGCGTATGTGCGGCACGGCGCTTGCAGTCTGCCGTGTGGTGAACCATTTCGATAGGTGAACTTGCGTGCGGGAAATCACAGTTCAGATGTGAAATCGCCCAGCCCTCACGCCGATGTGATGTGGCTGAAATCGTTCATTTTTTCCGGCATCCGGAATCACGCGCAAAGCACCCATGCATGGCGTGGATCTACTGATCCTGCATCGCCAATCGATTCGCTCATGGCACCTGGTCAATCTACGTCATGCGTGGATGCCGTTGGCGGATGGGGTCAGATCTTCAGGTAGATCTTCCGCTTATCCAGCCACCACGCCACGCCCCACCACAGTGCGACGAACACCAGCGCCTGCAGCATCGACGCCAGCTCCAGCGCCTGCGGCATCGCGGTGGCCAGCTGCTGCCAGATCCACCCCCAGATCCCGGTGGCCATCAGCACCACCGACATCACCGATGCCCCCAGGTACGCGGTGATCGCATTGACCCCGAAGCGCCGGCCGAGTGCCGGCCAACCCTTCTGGTCGATCAGCACGTGGCCCAGCCACAGCGCCAGCGCGGCCAGGCCGCCGGTCCACAGCACGTAGCTGGGCGTCCACAGCTGCTTGTTCAACGGCAGAACCACGGCCAGCAGCAGGCCCAGCACAGCGGTCGCCACGCCCAGCCCTGCCAATGCCGCCGAACGCCCGTTGCGCAGCAGGCCACCGGCAAGCAGGCCGAGCACGGTACTGGCCAGCGCCCCCAGCGTGCTCAGCAATCCTTCCGGGTCATGGCCCAGTCCGGTATCGGCATGCCACTGGTAGATCCACGGTGCGAACAGCGCGGTATCCAGGCGGCTGGCCGGGTTGGTCCACGGCGCCAGGTCGCCGCTGCCCAGCAGCAACACGGTGTACCCCACCAGCAGCGCGATCAAAGCGCCCACCTGCACGCGTGGTCGCGCGTAGACCGCCAGTACGCCCACCAACCCCGCACACACCGCGATGCGTTGCAGCACGCCCCAGATGCGGAAGTGATGCGTATCCAGTGCCCACCAGATCAGCAGGTGCAGCAGCGCACCGGCCATCAGGATGCGCAGCGCGCGCTCCAGCACGCCGCGCGCCAACGCGGGTCGCGCCGCCGCATCCTGCGCGCGCGGTGCCACGCTGAAGGCCATCGACACGCCCACCAGGAACAGGAAGAACGGGAACACCAGGTCGGTGGGCGTGCAGCCATGCCATTCCGAGTGACGCAGCGGCGCGAACACCGCACTCCAGTCGCCCGGATTGTTGACCAGCAGCATCGCCGCCACGGTGATGCCGCGCAGGGCATCGATCGAGCCCAGCCGGCGTGGCGGCGAACTGTTCATCAGGCGGCCTCGTACTGTCCGGCAATCCAGGTACCACGCACCTGCAGGGCGTCGTCCAGCAGCACCAGGTCGGCCTGGTAGCCCTCGGCGATGTGGCCCAGGCGATCATCGACATTGAGGAACTGCGCTGGGTACGTCGATGCCATGCGCGCCGCTTCGGCCAGCGGCTGGCCAAGCAGCTGCACGGTGTTGCGCACCGCGGTGGCCATGTCCAGCGCCGAGCCGGCCAGCGAACCGGCAGCATTGCGCACCACGCCGTCGACGGCGGTAATGGTTTCGCCGTACAGCACGTAGCTGGGATCGTCGGCACCGACCGGCGGCATCGCATCGGTCACCAGCAGCAGGCGGCCTCGCGGCTTGGCCGCCAGCGCCACGCGCAGGCTGGCGGGGTGCACGTGAACGCCATCAACGATGATGCCGATCCAGCTGTCGCGGTCCTCCAATGCGGCGCCCACCGCACCGGGCTCACGGCCCTGCAGCGGCGACATCGCGTTGTACAGGTGGGTGAAGCCACGCACACCGGCATCCAGGCCGGCACGGATCTCTTCGTAGGTACCTGCGGTGTGCCCGGCGGCAACGATCACGCCACGCTCGACCAGCGCACGGATGGTCTCCAGCGGCACGCGCTCCGGCGCCAGCGTCAGCACGGTCACACCGTTGTCCAGCGATGCCGCCAGCGCGATTTCTCCTTCGTCCGGTACGCGGAACTTGCTGGCATCGTGCGTGCCCTTGCGCGCCGGTGCGATGTACGGGCCTTCCAGGTGGATGCCGATCACGCCTGGTACACCCTGCGTGATCGCCTCGCGCATCGCAGCGATCGCTTCGCGCATCACTGCCACGTCATCACTGATCAGTGTCGGCAGCATCGCCGTGGTGCCGAAACGGCGGTGCGCCTGCGCGATGGTGCGCAGTGCCGCCACGTCCGGCGTGTTGTTGAACAGTGCACCACCGCCACCATTGACCTGCACATCGATGAAGCCGGGCAGCAGCCAGCCGCCACCCAGGTCCACCTGCTCGGCGGCATGGCCGAGCTGCGGTGCGGCGTCGGGCAACAGCGCGCTGATGCGACCGTTCTCGATCACCAGCGCCAGATCATCACGGAAGTCGTCGCCCGCCAGGATGCGGGCATTGCGCAGGACGGTCGCCATTACACGGTCTCCGTCACCTTGTTCAGGTGCGGCGGCAGGTCCGGGTTGAAGCCACGACGCAGCGCCAGCGCATTGATCGCGCGGTAGAAGCTCTGCACGGTCAGCAGCGGTGCGCACAGCGGGTGCGGCGCAGCAGCCACCGGCAGGTTGCCGCCAGCACCGGCCATCCATACCTGTGCGCCACGCGCGGTGAATTCCTCGACGACGGCACGGGTGCCGGCGCCGGTTTCATCCGGCTGGGCAAAGGCCAGCACCGGGAAGCCGCGGTCGACCAGCGCCATCGGGCCGTGCTTCACTTCAGCCGAGCTGTAGGCTTCGGCATGCAGGCTGCAGGTTTCCTTGAACTTCAGCGCCGCTTCCTGCGCCGCCCCCAGGCCCAGGCCACGGCCGAGCACGAACAGGTTGGTGGCCTCGACCAGGCCTTCGGTCACCGCGCTCCAGTCGCACTGCCACGCCTCACGCAACGCGTCGGGCAGCAGGTCCAGCGCAGCGCGCAGGCTGCTGTCCTGCTTCCAGTACGCGGCCAGCTGCAGCAGCGCGGCCAGCGACGCCAGGTAGCTCTTGGTCGCCGCCACGCTCTTTTCGGCACCCGCGTGGAGCGGAATGACCGTATCGGCCAGCTGCGCCAGCGGTGAATCCTCGACGTTGACCAGCGCGATCACGCGCGCACCGGCCGCCTTGGCGGCCTCGGCGTTGCGCAGCAGGTCCGGGCTCTTGCCCGACTGCGAGATGACGATGAACAGTGCGCCGCGCAGCTGCAATGGTGCGGCGTAGACCGACCCCACCGATGGCGAGGCCGACGCGACCACCAGGCCCAGCTGGGTTTCCAGCAGATACTTGCCATAGGTGGCGGCGTGGTCGGAGCTGCCGCGTGCACAGGTGACCACGAACGGCGGCGGTTCAGCACGCAGGCTGGCGGCCAGGGTTTCCATGGTGGCGTGGTTGCGCGAGAACTGGCGCGCGACCACGTCGGCCGCTTCAGCGGCCTCGGCGAACATCAGGGTGGACGTGGGGTCTGACAGCGACATGGCAGGCTCAGGCAGGATCGGAAGGAAGGGGGCGTGCGCCGGCGGGGCGCATCGGCGCGGTCGAACCACGCACCACCAGCTGCGGCACGAAGCCCTGGTTGTGCAGCGGCGCCGGCGCATCGTCGTAGGCATCGCTGCGCAGTTGCGCGATCAGCAGGCGCGCGGCGTGGCGGGCGATGTCCTCGGTGGCCTGCTTGGCGGTGGTCAGCGGCGGCCACGACTGGCGCGAGAACGGGCTGTCCTCGAACCCGGCAATGGACAGGTCGTAGGGCACGTTCATGCCGGCCGACTTGGCGGCGGCCAGTACGCCGGCGGCGATTTCGTCGTTGGAACCGAAGATGGCGGTGGGCGGCTCGCGCAGCGCCAGCAGGCGGCGCGCGCCGCGGAAACCATCGTCGAAGGTGTAGTCGCCCTGCACCACCAGATGCTTGTCCACGGTCATGCCGTAGTCCTTCAGCGCGGCTTCGTAACCGGCATAGCGTTCGCCAGAGGAGCGGTGCGAGCTGCCGCCCCAGAGGAAGCCGATGCGCTGGTGGCCCAGCTGGATCAGGTGCTCGGTGATCTCGTAGGCGGCCTCGCGGTCGTCCACGAACACACATGCGCCATCGGCCGGGTCTTCGGTGGCGGCGATGATGCGCACCAGCTTGATGCCGCGCGCGGTCAGCGCCTGGATCAGGTCGCGGCGCTCGGACATCGGTGCGGTCAGCACCAGCCCGGCCAGGCGCGAACGCTGCACCCAGTCGGCCAGTTCATCGGCCAGCAGCGGCGAGCTGGAATCGCAGGGATGGATCTGCAGCCCGAACCCGGTCTCGCGGCAGGCGGCGAGCACGCCGTTCTGCACGCCGATGATGTGGTATGGGTTCGGGTTGTCGTAGACCAGCCCGATCACGAAGGTGGTGCCGCTGCGCAGGTTGCGCGCGGACGGATCGGGCTCGTAGTCCAGCTCGGCGATGGCACGCAGCACCCGCGCGCGGGTGGCCTGCATCACCGAGGGCTCGTTGTTGATCACGCGCGAGACCGTCTTCAGCGAGACCTTGGCTTTCTCCGCAACGTCCTTGATGGTCGCTCTGCGCATGGGTTTTCCCTGGGGTTGGCTGCCGTCCATCATCGCCGATCAGGCCTTGTCCTGCGGCAGGCCGGCGCGATGCCCGATCACCGAATAGAACAGGATGTACAGGTAGCACGGCACCATCAGCAGAACGAACACCAGCTGGAAGTCGATGTGCTGCTTGAGCACGGCGAACAGCTGCGGAATGATCGCGCCACCGGCAATGCCCATCACCAGCAGCGCCGAACCGGTCTCGGTGAAGCGGCCCAGGCCACGGATCGCCAGCGGGAAGATCGCCGGCCACATCATGGCGTTGGCAAAACCCAGCAGGGCCACGAAAGCCACCGACACGTAGCCGTGGGTGGCCCAGGCGCCAAGACAGAACACCACGCCCAGCACCGCCGAAATGGTCAGGTAGCGCGACTGCGAGACAACCTTGGGGATCAGCAGCAGGCCGACCACGTAACCGACCAGCATTGCGCCCAGGGTAAGCGAGGTGAACATCTTGGTCTGGTCCAGCGGCAGGTCGAAGCCGTGGCCGTAGGTACCGATGGCATCGCCGGCCATCACCTCCACGCCCACGTAGACGAACAGGCACAGCACGCCCAGCCACAGATGCGGGAACTGGAAGATGCTGCGACGCTCGGCGGCACCGGCCGCAACCGGCGTGGCATTGGCTTCGGACGACTTGATTTCCGGCAGCGGCGAGAACAGCACGGCCACCGCCAGCAGCACCAGCAGGCCGGCCATGGCCAGGTACGGCACATGGATCTTGGCGGCGAATTCGTTGAGCAGCTGCGCCTTGGTCGCTTCATCGGCAGCGGCCACCGTGGCCGACAGATCACCGATGCCATGCAGCACCACGGTACCGATCAGCACCGGCGCGAGCATGCCGGCGATCTTGTTGCAGATGCCCATCAACGCGATGCGGCGTGCCGCCGTCTCGATGGGCCCAAGGATGGAGATGTAGGGGTTGATCGCGGTCTGCAGCAGGGCCAGGCCGCTGCCGATCACGAACAGGCCGCCGAGCGCGCCCGGATACCAGCGCTGGGTGGCGAATTCGCCGAACAGCGCGGCGCCCCCGGCCATCACCAGCAGGCTCAGGCTCAGGCCCTTCTTCATGCCGGTGCGGCGCAGGATCCACGATGACGGCAGGGCCAGGAAGAAGTAGGACAGGTAGAACACCATCAGCACCAGGAAGGCGCCGACCTCGCTGAGTTCGAAGGCGAGCTTGACGAAGGTGATCAGCGGGCCGTTGAGCCAGGTGAAGAAGCCGATCAGGAAGAACAGCACGCCGACGATGGCGATGGAGGTGGCCACGTTCGGGCGCACGCTTGCAGCGGAGACGGCGGACATCGGGAAGGGCTCCTGCGGCGACGGCCGCAGAACGCGGCGTCGGAGAGTGGCTGGGAACAACGTTGTCACATTCTTTCGATGGACAACCGCGGTTTGTCAACTTCCCCGCGAGGCCGCGTGAACCTCGTGCTGCACTGCGCAACCCGATGGCAGCGGATCGTGCTGAATGCGCCGCAGCCCTTGAGCCCCGTGCAGCAACGGCTCCAGCGTGAAACCCATGCTCACGCCATGTAAACGTTTACTGCACGCCGCATTCGTTGCGACGCAGCAACGAAAGTGTCACGAACTCGTTGACATCGTTGTCAGCGCGGTTACAGACTCCGCCCCAATCGCCGCCCTCGAGCCTTGGGGACGGCCCCACCTGCAGCAGGAGCCCGCGTGACCGCCAGCCACCCCGCCCCGGCCCATGTCCTGTCCCGAATCGCGCCCTCGTTCCTGGCCGCCGACGTCGGTGGCACCCATGTGCGTGTGGCCCGGGTCCAGGCCAGCGGTGATGCCGCCCATCCGGTGCAGGTGCTGGAGTACCGCAAGTACCGCAACGCCGACCATGCAGGCCTCAGCGCGATCCTGTCCGACTTCCTCGGCGAAGGCCCGCGGCCCACGCACTGCGTGGTCGCCAGTGCCGGCTACGCCCGCGAGGACGGCACGGTGATCACCGCCAACCTGCCGTGGCCGCTGTCGGCGCGCCAGGTGGAAGCCGACGTCGGCCTGCAGCGGGTCTTCATCGTCAACGACTTCGAAGCCGTGGCCTATGCCGCTGCGCAGGTTGACGCCAGTGGCGTGCTGCACCTGTGCGGACCGGAAACCGCCGCCCGCGGCCCGACCCTGGTGGTCGGCCCCGGTACCGGCCTCGGCGCCGCGCTGTGGATCCCCACCGCGCACGGCCCGGTGGTGCTCCCGACCGAAGCCGGCCAACCGACCCTGGCCGCCAGCACCGAACTGGAGATGGCCATCGTCCGCCACATGCAGCGCGACCGCGCGCACGTGTCGATCGAGCATGCGATCTCCGGCCCGGGCCTGATGAACCTGTACCGCGCGGTGTGCGCACTGCAGGGCCAGGCGCCGACCCTGGCCAGCCCCGACGCGGTCACCGCTGCGGCCATGGCCGACAGCGATGCACATGCGCGCCAGGCGCTGGATGTGTTCTGCGGCCTGCTCGGCAGCACCATCGGCGACATGGCGCTGTTCTACGGCGCCCATGGTGGCGTCTACCTGGCCGGCGGCATCCTGCCGCAGATCCGCGAATACCTGCACGCCAGCACCTTCGTCGAACGCTACCTGCAGAAGGGGCCGATGGGCGAAGCGCTGGCACGCATCCCGGTGAAGGTCGTCGAGCACGGCCAGCTGGGCGTGGTCGGCGCTGCCAGCTGGTACCTGCAGCAGCAGTCGGCCGCCTGACACCGCAACAGGCTTCAACGCAATCGCAGCACGCAGTACGTGGCACGCCAACGCACGGGACTTCGCCGCCGCCCCGCGCATGTCATCGCAACCGTAATCGAACACCGCCGCCGGCATCCAATCGAGTGATGAGGAGAGACATCATGAACACCCGCAAGACCCTGCTTTCGGCCGCCATCGTCAGCTGCATCGCCTTCAGTGCACATGCGCAGCAGGCCGCCCAGACCGCCACCGACCTGGATACCGTGCAGGTCACCGGCATCCGTGGGTCGATGGAAAAATCGCTGGACACCAAGCGCGAAGCCAATGCGCGCGTGGAAGTGGTCACCGCCGAAGACGTGGGCAAGCTGCCCGCGCACAACGTCGCCGACACCCTGCAGCGCCTGCCGGGCGTGAACATCAGCTCGTCCAGCGCCGACGAAGGCGGCTTCGACGAAGCCGACCGCGTCAGCCTGCGTGGTACCAGCCCGAGCCTGACCCAGACCCTGATCAACGGCCACACCGTCGGCACCGCCGACTGGTTCGTGCTCAGCCAGGGCAACAACGTCGGCCGCAGCGTCAGCTACTCGTTGCTGCCATCGGAACTGGTGCGCTCGGTGGAAGTGAACAAGTCCTCGCAGGCCAAGCTGCAGGACGGCGGCACCACCGGTACCGTCAACATCCTCACCCGCAAGCCGCTGGAATTCTCCAAGCAGCTCACTGCGGAAGGCTCCATCGGCATGGTGCGTTCGGACCAGGCCAAGTCCAACGACCCGCAGCTGTCGGCACTGTTCAACTACAAGAACGACGAAGGCAACTTCGGCGTGATGGTGCAGGCCTTCAGCCAGAAGCGCGAGCTGCGCCGCGAAGCGCAGGAAATCCCGGGCGGTTTCTTCCAGATCGATCCGAATGGCACCGTGGCCAAGTCCAACCCGGACCTGGCCGGCGTATACGCGCCGGGCCTGCTCGGCTCGACCCTGTTCGAACAGACCCGCGAGCGCAAGGGCGGCCTGGTGTCGCTGCAGTTCAAGCCGATGGACAACCTGACCCTGGGCCTGGAAGGCTTCAGCTCGGAACTGAAGGCGAACAACTACAACCGCAACTTCATGCTGTGGGGTGGCCGCATCCTCAACGACCGCACCGTTGAAGATGCCAATGGCAACAAGATCCTGATTCCGGGCCAGGCCCCGAATCCGGGTTACGTCATCAAGGATGGCGTACTGTCCAACGCCACCTTCGCCGGCCAGGCCGACCGCGACTACGCGGTGTACGACATGATCTACCGCGAGTCGAAGGCCAAGACCAACTACATCACCTTCGATGCCGACTGGCAGATCAGCGACAACCTGGGCATGAAATTCCAGGCTGGCAGCACCAAGGGCACCGGCGAAACGCCGCGCCAGTACATCGCCGAAGTCAACCTGGCCCGTGGTGGCGGCGCCACCTGGGCAACCCACGGCAACGGCTCGCCGATCGACTGGAACGTCGGTGGCAACATCGGCCCGAGCGGCGTGACCGACTTCGGTACCTGGGGCAACCAGCAGGTCACCGCGATCGACAAGGAAAAGTGGGCCACGCTCGATTTCAACCAGTACTTCGCCGACGCTGGCGTACTGAACTCGATTGATTTCGGCGCCCGCTTCGGCGACCACAAGCGCGAGGCCAAGTCGCCGGAAGGCGCAACCCCGGGCGCGATCTGGAATGCGCTGAAGAACGGCGCCACTGCCAACTTCCCCGGTGGCTTCGCCAACGGCATCGGTGGCAGCTTCCCGCGTGACCTGTGGTACTTCACCCCGGGCGCACTGAAGGAAGCAGTGACCAACAACTCCACCTGGCTGTCCGGCAATGACGGCCCGACCGGCCGCCACAACTACGGCGCCGAGTGGAAGGTGTCCGAGAAGAACTTTGCTGCCTACGTACAGGGCAACTTCAGCGGCGACCGCTGGAGCGGCAACGTCGGCCTGCGCTACGTCAACATCAAGCAGGATATCGATACCTACGCCGCCGCCACCGGCTCGACCGTGCCGGACGTGAGCAGCCTGTTCGGCGCGTGGACCCGCGAAGCTTTCGAGAACAAGCACAACCGTGTGCTGCCGAGCGCCAACTTCAAGTACGACCTGCGTGACGACCTGGTGCTGCGCGTGGCCGCATCGCAGACCCAGACCCTGCCGGACTTCTCGGCACTGGGTGCCTCGTCCTACGGTTCGGACCTGAACCGGACCGGCGGTGGCGGCAATCCGAAGTTGAAGCCGGTGGTGTCGACCAACTTCGACGCCAACCTGGAGTGGTACTTCATGCCGCGCGGCATGTTGTCGATCGGTGCCTACTCGATGCGCCTGAAGGACTACGTCGCCTTCAGCACCGAGAAGGAAATGCTGTTCAGCGAGCTGACCAACCGTCTCGAGGAGTACAACATCTCCCGCCCGCGCAATGCCGACGGCAAGGTGCGCGGTATCGAAGTGGCCTATGAGCAGCCGATCGGCGAGTACTTCGGTGTCAATGCCAACTACACCTACGCCGATGGCAGCACCGACCACACCTGGGCCGATGGCAGCGACAACCTGCTGGGTACTTCGAAGAACACCTACAACGTCGGTGCCTACTTCGAGAACGATACCTTCGGTGCACGCGTCAGCTACACCCGCCGTTCGTCGTTCCTGATCGGCCTGTCCGGCGCCAACCCGTACTACCAGGATGACTTCGGCACCCTGTCGGCGTCGCTGAGCTACAAGGCCACCGACTGGCTGAGCATCAGCTTCGATGCGCTCAACCTCAACAACCCGACCTACAAGTACTACCAGACCGCGGCCATCCCGACCTCGTTCTACAGCAACGGTCGCCAGTACTACCTCAACTTCCGCTTCAAGTACTGATCCAGCGGCGGCAACATCGCCGAGTCGTGCACGCACGCCGGGCCTGGGTCATTCCGGGCCCGGCGTTTTTCATGTATAGCGTTCGTCGCACCGTTCCAAGGAGTCGTACCGATGGTCAAGCCTTCCCGCGCCCGGATGCGCAGCGCAGTGCTGCTGGGCAGCCTGCTCGCCCTGTTGCCGGCACTGCCGGCACTTGCCGCCGACCCCACACCCGCCACTGAAGCACCCGGCCCCCTGCTGCGCGCCGACAGCCTGATGCTGATTCCCGCCCCGGCCAGCGTGCAGCGCGGCCAGGGCAGCGGCATCACCGTCCGCGCCGACACCGTGCTGCAGGCCGAAGGCGAAGCCGCGCAGCGCGTCGCCAGCCAGTTCGCCGATCTGCTGGCCCGCAGCGGTGGTCCGCGCCTTGCACCAGCCAGCGGCAAGGCGGCAGGCATGTCGGGCAGCATCCGCTTCCAGATCGTGCCCACCTTCCGCGACAGCGGCGAAAGCTACACGCTGGAGAGCACCGCGCAGGGCGTGCTGATCCAGGCCGGCAACGAAACCGGCCTGTTCTACGGCGCGACCACCCTCGCCCAGCTCGCCACCGGCGGCAGCAATGGCGTGCTGCCGGCGGTGCAGATCCAGGACGCGCCGCGCTTCAGCTGGCGCGGTTTCATGCTCGATTCCGCACGTCACTTCCAGAGCCTGGACGAGATCAAGCGCGTGCTCGACGCGATGGCCGCGCACAAGCTCAACACCTTCCACTGGCACCTCACCGACGACCAGGGCTGGCGCATGGAGATCAAGCGCTACCCGAAGCTGACCGACGTGGGCAGCTGCCGCCTGCCGGCCGGCGACGGTGGCATCGATCCGGTCACTGGCGAGGAGCATCCGTATTGCGGCTTCTACACGCAGGACCAGATCCGCGAAGTGATTGCCTATGCGGCGAAGCTGCATATCCAGGTGATTCCGGAAATCGATGTGCCGGGCCACGCGACTGCCGCGATTGCTGCGTATCCGGAGCTGGGCACCATCAATACGCCGTTGAAACCGATCAGTGAATGGGGCGTGTTCCCCAACCTGTTCAACACTGAAGACAGCACCGTCACCTTCCTCGAGAACGTGCTGGAAGAAGTGATCGACCTGTTCCCGGCCAAGTACGTGCACGTCGGTGGCGACGAGGCGGTGAAGGACCAGTGGGAAGCGTCGAAGCAGGTGCAGCAGCGCATGCGTGCGCTGGGCATCAAGGATGAAATGGCCATGCAGAGCCACATCATCAAGCGCCTGGAGACCTTCCTGGAGGAGCACGACCGGCGCCTGATCGGCTGGGATGAGATCCTCGAAGGTGGGCTGCCGCCGCAGGCCACGGTGATGTCCTGGCAGGGCACCGAAGGCGGTCTGGCTGCGGCCAGCGCCGGCCATGACGTGATCATGTCGCCGGTCGGCTACCTCTATCTGGATTACCTGCAGACGGCCTCGCCGAACGAACCGCCCGGCCGCCCGACCCAGGTCAACCTCGGCAAGCTGTACAACTTCGAGCCGGTGCCGGCCGAGCTGGCCGCTGACAAGCGCGGGCACATCCTCGGCCTGCAGGCCAACATGTTCACCGAGCACACGCGCAGCTACGCACGCCTGCAGCACAACCTGTTCCCACGCCTGGCCGCCGTGGCCGAGACCGGCTGGAGCACGCCGGAACATCGCGATTTCCGCGATTTCCTCGCGCGCCTGCCGTCCCAGCTGCAGCGCTACCATGCCTGGGGCCTGGCCTATGCGCAGACTCCGTTCGAAGTGGGCGTGGACTACACCGACAATCGCGCGGACAACACGGTGACGGTGTCGCTGGCCAATCCGCTGGGCTATGAAGTGCGCTACAGCACCGATGGCCAGCCGGTGAGCGCGCAGTCACCGCTGTACCAGCAGCCGCTGACCGGAAAACTGCCAACCACCGTGCAGGCTGCCGCGTTCTACCAGGGCCAGATGCTGGCGGCGAAACCGACCATTGCCACCTTCACCGCACAGTCGCTGCTCAGCCGCCGCAGCGATGAGCTGCTCAGCTGCGTGGGCAAGAAGGGCCTGGTGCTGCGCCTGGAAGACGATGGCCCACGCGAAGGCAACCGTGCGGTGTTCAACGTGGACATCTTCCAGCCGTGCTGGCGCTGGCCGCAGGCACAGCTGGACGGCATCGGCAGCGTGGAGGTCCGCGCGGGTCGCATTCCGTACTACTTCCAGCTGGCCCACGACGAGCCCAAGCGTCGCTTCGAGAAAGCGAAGCGCGCGCATGGCGAGATGCAGGTACGCCGTGGCGACTGCAGCGGCAAGGTGCTCGCGGAAGTACCGCTGCCGGCCACGCCGGATGCCGATGGCTTCGTGACGCTGAAGGCCACGCTGCCGAAGGGCACGCAGGGCAGCGGTGACCTGTGCATCAACTTCACCGGCGACACGCGCCCGGCGATGTGGGTGCTGGATGAGGTGACCCTGGGGAAATGACGGCAGGCCTGTCCAGGTGGGTGCCGGCCTTGGTCGGCACCTCGGGCAGAGCATCCACGCATGGCGTGGATCTACGGGTAGGTGCCAACCTGGGTTGGCACGCCTTTACCCGCGCCAGCGCAGCAGCAGGTCGCGCAGCGGGGTCAGTGCGGTGGCCATGCCGGCGAGCACACCGACCGTGTTGGCGATGGCATCCATCGGGTCGGCCATGCGGTTGCTGGTCAGCGCACCCTGGGCAAATTCGATGCCGATGCCCATCAACACCAGGCCCACGCCCACCCACAGCAGCGGGCGGCCCCGACGGAACAGCTGCACCGCGCTGCCGGCCAGGATGAAGTAGGCGAGGAAGTGCTCGCCCTTGTCGCTGTTTTCCGGCAACGGAATCGGCGGCGGTGGAATCAGGCAGACCACGATCACCAGCAGTACTGCCGCCGCCCACAGCCCGGCCCACAACCGCGGCCGCCGCAGCGGCTTGATCGCCGGCAACACCTCGCTCACAGGCGCCAGCTCAGGTCACCCAGCTCGAAGGCCGGTTCGAAGTCGACGCCACGCTGCAGGCCGATGGCCTGGAAGCGCTCGCCCATCTCGGTCGGCAGGGTCAGCTTCTTCACCTGGTCGCGCAGCTGGATGCGGCCGACCTCATCGGTGCGTTCCTCGGCCAGCAGCAGCACCTGGTCCAGGCCGTTGCCGAGCAGGAAGCTGGCCTGGCTGCAGTAGCCGGCCAGCTCGAATCCGCCGTGCATGCCGGCCTCGGCCATCGCGGTGAAATCCACCGACGCGGTGATGTCCTGCAACCCCGGCCAGCGGTGCACGTCGTTGTGCACATGGTGGCGGTAGAACGCACGCACGGTGCCATCGTCGCGGTCGTGCTGGTAGAACTCGCCGCGGCTGTAGCCGTAGTCGACAAACAGCATCGCACCACGCTGCATGCCACCGGCCACCGCCTGCAGCCAGTACGGCAGCTGCGGCAGCACTTCGGAACGGTAGCCCTCGGCGAAAGGCTTTTCCAGGTAGCGCTCGATATGGCGCACCGCACCGTTGAGCAGGATGTCGGCCGGCTGCGCGCCACGGATGAAGTTGCCCTCGGCGTCCAGCTCGACGGTTTCCTCGTAGACCTCGCCATCCCGGATCAGGAAGCGCGGGGTCGGCAGCGCGTCGATCACCTCGTTGGCGAACACCACCCCTTCCCAGTCCTCCTCGAACGGGCGGTCGACCCAGTCCACGCGCGCGGCCAGCTCGGCCGGCAGGTTCTGCTGCAGGCGCTGCTGCTGGCGCTCGCGCAGGTCGGCACTGGGTTCCAGGATGGCGTAGCGCGACGGCAGCGCATCCAGCTCGGCCAGGCGCAGCAGCACCGCCTCGGCAAAGGCGCCGGTACCGCCGCCCAGTTCCAGCATCCGCGCCTGCGCCCCCAGCTGTGCAAATACCGGCGCCAGCGCATTGGCCACGCTGCCGGCGAACAGGCTGCCGAGCTCGGGCGCGGTGGTGAAGTCGCCACTGCCACCGAACTTGCTGGCGCCGGCGCTGTAATAGCCCCAGCCGGGGGTATACAGGCAGAGCTCCATGAAGCGCGAGAACGGCATCGCCCCGCCCTGCGCAAGGATCTCGGCGCGCAGGGCGGCCGCCAGCTGGTCGCTATGGGCCAGGGCATCGGCTTCGGGCAGGGGGAAGGTGGGCTGCATGGCGTCTTCGAATGCGGTGACAATGGTGCACAGGATAGCCGAGCCTTGGAGGACCCTCGATGAGCGATACCCACCCCGTGGTCCTGATCACCGGCAGCGCGCGCCGGATCGGTGCGGCCATCGCCCGCCAGTTCCACGCCTGTGGCTGGTCGGTGGTGCTGCACGCCAATACCTCCAGCGCCGAGCTGCAGCAGGCCGCGTTCGATTTCGACAATGTGCGCCCGGGCAGCGTGCTGGCCCTGCAGGCCGACCTGCGTGACGCCGACGCCCTGGCCGACCTGGTGGAACAGGCCGTCACCCACTTCGGCCGACTGGACGCGCTGGTCAACAACGCCTCCAACTTCTTCCCCACCCCGCTCGGCCAGGTCACCGCCGAGGCAATGGACGAGCTGTACGCGGTCAACGCGCGCGCGCCACTGCTGCTGTCACAGGCGGCGGCGCCCTACCTGCGCCGCCAGCAGGGCTGCATCGTCAACCTGACCGACCTGCACGGCACCGACCCGATGCGCGACCACATCGCCTACACCATGGCCAAGGCCGCGCTGGAGATGGCCACCCGCGCGCTGGCATTGGAGCTGGCACCGAAGGTGCGGGTCAATGCGGTCGCGCCGGGGGCGATCCTGTGGCCGGAACAGGGCAAGGACGATTTCGCCCGCGAGGCACTGCTGGCGCGCACGCCACTGGCGCGGATCGGCACGGTCGAGGAGATCGCCGAAGCGGTCTACTGGCTGGTGGCCGAAGCCAGCTTCGTCACCGGCCACACCCTGCGCGTGGATGGTGGGCGCACGGTCAGTTGAGGTAGTGCCGGCCGCTGGCCGGCAACCGCCGTCATTCCAGGTCCACCACCTCGAACGCTTCGCCAAACTGCGCGTGCGCCCGCCACAGCGTGGCCAGGTCCTGCCCGCTGACCGGGTCGATGAAGCCCGGCGCGATGTCCGCCAGCGGCTTCAGCACGAAAGCATGCTTCAGTTCCGGGCGCGGAATGCGCAGGTGGCCGGGGCCTTCCACCACCAGGTCGCCGTAGAACACCACGTCGATGTCCAGGGTCCGGTCGGAGAAGCGCGGCCCGCTGCGATCGCGGCCGTGCGCGTCTTCCAGCGCATGCAGCCAGTCGTCCAGTTCCTGCAGTGGCAGATCGGTCTCGATCGCCACCGCATTGTTGAGGAAGGCCGGGCCATCGAAGCCGACCGCGGCAGTACGGTAGGCGGGTGACACCTGCAGTGCGCCAAAGCGCTCGCGCAGGGCCGTCACCGCGGCGTGGAGGTAGCGGCGGGGCTGGACGTTGCTGCCCAGGCTCAGGAGCACGGTGGTCATGCGGTTCAGGTGACGGCACTTGGGGGGCGTGGACATGCCGTCGTCACGGCGGCCTGCCTACAATCCGGGACGCACATGATAGGGCACCGACATGACCTATTGCGTTGGAATCGAGGTGGACGAAGGCCTGGTCTTCGCTGCCGACACCCGGACCAATGCCTCGCTGGACGATGTGCGCGTGCACCGCAAGCTGCACGTGTTCGAGTTCCCCGGCCAGGCAGCCTACGTGCTGATGGCGGCTGGCAACCTGGCCACCACCCAGCTGCTGGTGTCACGCCTGGGGCGCGACGCCAGTGAACGGCGCACGCCCAACCTGCGCGACATGACCCATCTGTTCGAAGCTGCCGAGTACGTCGGCCAGCTGCTGGTGGACAGCCAGGTGCACAGCAGCCAGAGCGAGCACGGCCATGACGGGGTCAACACCCAGGCGACGCTGATTTTCGGTGGCCAGATCGCTGGCGAGCGGCCCGGGCTGTACATGATCTATCCGCTCGGCAACGCCATCGCCGCTTCGCCGGAGACGCCCTATCTTCAGATCGGTGAGTCCAAGTACGGCAAGCCCATCCTGGACCGCATCCTCAGCCCGGCCACACGCCTGGAGGACGCGGCGCGCACGGCAATCGTGTCGCTGGATTCGACCATTCGCTCCAATCTGTCGGTAGGCCTGCCGATCGACCTGGCGCTGCTGCGTGATGGTGAACTGCGCATCGGGCAGCAGCTGCGGCTCGGCGCGGATTCAACGTTGTATGCGGACATCCACCAGAACTGGTCACGGCGCCTGGAACAGGCGGTGGACGCCCTGCCACGCTTCCCCTGGGAGACCCTGGACCGGTAGTGCCGGCCGCTGGCCGGCAACCGCGTTGATCCCACCACACAGGGATGCCGGCCAGCGGCCGGCACTACCGCGGCATCAGCCCAGCGCCTCGGCCACCGCGCGGAACACCAGCTGCATCTGCAGCGGCTGGAACAGGCGATGGGCGCCCTGCCGCGTTTCCCCTGGGAAACTGCCGAGCGGTAGTGCCGGCCGCTGGCCGGCAACCGCATTGATCCCACCCCACAGGGATGCCGGCCAGCGGCCGGCACTACCGGGCATCAGCCCAGCGCTTCGGCCACCGCGCGGAAGACCAGCTGCATCTGCAGCGGCTGGAACAGGCGGTGGACGCCCTGCCACGCTTCCCCTGGGAAACTGCCAAGCTGTAGTGCCGGCCGCTGGCCGGCAACCGCATTGATTCCACCACACTGGGATGCCGGCCAGCGGCCGGCACTA
>NZ_JCAFSV010000008.1:0-247923 GCF_059369595.1 Stenotrophomonas sp. YJH_SMC_25
GCAGTTCTACTTCCGCACCACCGACATCACCGGCGCAGCTGCTCTGCCGGAAGGCGTCGAAATGGTGATGCCGGGTGACAACGTCAAGATGGTCGTCACCCTGATCAACCCGGTGGCAATGGACGAAGGCCTGCGCTTCGCTATCCGCGAAGGCGGCCGTACCGTCGGCGCCGGCGTGGTCTCGAAGATCATCGAGTAATCTGGTAGTATCTGCGCCCCGATGTTGCCTGGGTAGGGCATCGGGGCGTATCAAATGGGAAAGCAGGCACAGGATGTGCCTTGTGTTCCCCGGACCAGGAAGGGTCAATGCCATTCAGGCGGCGTCAACAGGCGACTGTTGACAGCTGCCTTGCGTGCCATTATGCTTCTACGTCTGGGCAGGCCGGGAAACTGGTCTGCCTACGTTTTTGAGGTCTATGGATTGACCTTGGCGGCCTGCAGGAGTGCGGGCCGTCCGTATTCAGGAATTTCATGGGGCAAAGCAACCCAGAGGCTTTGTCTGTCGCTCTTTTAACGAAGGAACCTACCGCCATGGCGGACCAAAAGATCCGGATCCGGCTGAAAGCGTTCGATCATCGTCTGATCGACCGTTCGGCCAGCGAGATCGTTGAAACGGCAAAGCGGACCGGCGCGCAAGTGCGTGGCCCGATCCCGCTGCCGACCAAGATCGAGCGTTACACCGTTCTCGTTTCCCCGCACGTCGACAAGGACGCGCGTGACCAGTACGAGACCCGCACGCACAAGCGCGTGCTCGATATCGTTGACCCGAATGACAAGACCGTGGACGCGCTGATGAAGCTCGAACTGGCTGCCGGCGTCGACGTTCAGATCAAGCTGACCTGAGGACTACGACCATGACGAAGAAGTATTCGTTGGGCTTCGTGGGCCGCAAGGCTGGCATGAGCCGCGTGTTCACTGAAGATGGCCGCTCCATCCCGGTGACCCTGATCGAAGCAACCCCGAACCGCATCGCGCAGATCAAGACCGTCGAAACCGACGGCTACAGCGCCGTGCAGGTGACCGTCGGCGCGCGTCGCGCTGCCCTGGTCAACAAGCCGGAAGCCGGCCACTTCGCCAAGGCGAAGGTGGAAGCGGGTCGTGGCCTGTGGGAATTCCGCGTTGAAGACGCGCAGCTCGGCGATTTCGCCGTTGGCGGCGAAGTCAAGGCGGACATCTTCGAAGTCGGCCAGATCGTCGACGTCCAGGGTGTCACCAAGGGTAAGGGCTTCCAGGGCACCATCAAGCGCCACAACTTCCGTATGGGCGATGCAACCCACGGTAACTCGCTGTCGCATCGCGCGCCGGGTTCGCTGGGTCAGCGCCAGACCCCGGGTCGCGTTTTCCCGGGCAAGAAGATGTCGGGCCACATGGGTGCGGTGCAGCAGAGCACCCAGAACCTGGAAGTGGTCAAGGTCGACGTCGAGCGCGGTCTGATCGCCGTTCGCGGCGCCGTTCCGGGCGCGGCGGGTGGCGACGTGATCGTCCGTCCGGCGAGCAAGGCATAAGGAGAGATGACGATGGAACTCGTTATCACGGGTAGCAACAACAAGGTCTCGGTCTCCGACGCCGTGTTCGGTCGCGATTTCAGCGAAGATCTGGTCCACCAGGTCGTCGTTGCCTACCGCAACGCCGGTCGCGCCGGCACCAAGGCACAGAAGACTCGCTCCGAAGTGGCTGGTACCACCAAGAAGTCGAAGAAGCAGAAGGGCGGCGGCGCGCGTCATGGCGCACTGACGGCTCCGATCTTCGTCGGCGGCGGTGTCACCTTCGCGGCCAAGCCGCGCAGCTTCGAGCAGAAGGTCAATCGTAAGCAGTACCGTGCCGCCATGTGCGCGATCCTGTCCGAGCTGAACCGTCAGGGCCGTCTGACCATCGTGGAGTCCTTCGACGTCGAAGTGACCAACACGAAGGGTCTGATCGCCAAGCTGGCCGGCCTGGAAGTGGGCAAGCGCCCGCTGATCGTCACCGAAGAAGCGTCCGAGCACCTGTACCTGTCCGCCCGCAATCTGCCGTACGTGCAGGTGCGTGACGTCCAGGGTCTGGATCCGGTCTCGCTGGTGGGTGCCGACACGGTCGTCATCACCGCTGACGCGGTCAAGAAGGTCGAGGAGTGGCTGGCATGAACAGCAACGAAAAAATCTTCAGCGTGCTGCGTGCCCCGCGTGTCTCCGAAAAGACCGCGCGCCTGCAGGAACTCTCCAACCAGTATGTCTTCGAAGTTTCGAACGAAGCCACCAAGGCCGATGTAAAGGCCGCGGTTGAGCAGCTGTTCGACGTCAAGGTCGAAGCCGTCAACGTGGTCAACGTCAAGGGCAAGAACAAGTCCTTCCGTAACCGTGCTGGCCGCCGCGGCGATTGGCGCAAGGCGTACGTTCGCCTGGCCGATGGCCAGTCGATCGATGTAACGGCCAAGGCCTGAGGTACATCCCATGCCATTGATGAAATTCAAGCCCACTTCCCCCGGCCGCCGTTCGGCCGTGCGCGTGGTCACTCCCGACCTGCACAAGGGTGCTCCGCACGCTGCGCTGGTCGAGTCGCAGAGCCGCTCGGGTGGTCGTAACCACCATGGCCGCATCACCGTGCGTCACGTCGGTGGTGGTGCCAAGCAGCACTACCGCATCATCGACTTCAAGCGCAACAAGCTGGGCATCCCGGCGCGCGTGGAACGCATCGAATACGATCCGAACCGCACCGCGCACATCGCTCTGCTGTGCTACGTCGACGGTGAGCGTCGCTACATCATCGCCCCGAAGGGCCTGAAGGCCGGTGATCAGGTGATCGCTGGTTCGGATGCCCCGATCAAGGCTGGCAACACCCTGCCGCTGCGCAACATCCCGGTCGGCACCACCATCCACTGCATCGAACTGAAGCCGGGCAAGGGCGCTCAGATCGCTCGCGCCGCTGGTGCGGCCGTGCAGCTGGTGGCTCGCGAAGGCATCTACGCCACCCTGCGCCTGCGCTCGGGTGAAATGCGTAAGGTTCCGGTCGAGTGCTGCGCCACCATCGGCGAAGTCGGCAACGACGAGCACAGCCTGGAAAAGCTGGGCAAGGCTGGTGCCAAGCGTTGGCGCGGCGTCCGCCCGACCGTTCGTGGTGCTGCCATGAACCCGGTTGACCACCCGCACGGTGGTGGTGAGGCGAAGGCCGGCCAGGGTAACCCGCATCCGGTCACCCCGTGGGGTGTCCCGACCAAGGGTTACAAGACGCGCCATAACAAGCGCACTCAGCAGTTCATCGTCCGCGATCGTAGGGGCTAATCGACCATGGCACGTTCACTCAAGAAGGGCCCGTTCGTCGATCACCACCTCGTCAAGAAGGTGGAGGCCGCTGCGGGCAGCAAGAAGCCGATCAAGACCTGGTCGCGCCGTTCGATGATCCTGCCTGACATGGTAGGCGTCACCATTGCCGTGCATAACGGCAAGAACCACATCCCGGTTCTCGTCAACGAGAACATGGTCGGCCACAAGCTCGGCGAATTTGCCATCACCCGGACCTTCAAGGGTCACGGTGGTGACAAGAAGTCGGGCAAGTAAGGAGAGATGACAATGGAAGCGAAAGCCATCCTGCGCACTGCGCGCATCTCCCCGCAGAAGGCTCGTCTGGTCGCTGACCAGGTGCGCGGTCTGCCGGCCGAGCGTGCGGTCAACCTGCTGAAGTTCTCGGACAAGAAGGCTGCCCACCTGATCAAGAAGGTGGTGGAGTCGGCTATTGCCAACGCCGAGAACAACCAGGGCGCCGACGTCGACGAGCTGAAGGTTCAGACCATCATGGTTGATGAAGGTCCGACCCTGAAGCGTTTCATGGCGCGGGCGAAAGGCCGCGGTACCCGCATCCTCAAGCGCACCAGCCACATCACTGTGGTTGTGGGCGCCGCCAAGTAAGCGGATAAGGAAAAGACCATGGGTCATAAAGTTCATCCGATTGGTATCCGCCTCGGCATTTCCAAGGACTGGAACTCCAAGTGGTACGCCAACAAGGCCGAGTTCGCTGGTTACCTGGCAGCCGACCTGAAAGTGCGCGAAATGCTGCGCAAGAAGCTGGCTCAGGCCGGCATCAGCAAGATCCTGATCGAGCGTCCGGCCAAGACCGCTCGCGTGACGATCCACACCGCCCGTCCGGGCGTGGTGATCGGCAAGCGCGGTGAGGACATCGAGAAGCTGCGCAAGGAAGTGAGCGAGATGATGGGCGTCCCGGCGCACATCAACGTCACCGAAGTGCGCAAGCCGGAACTGGACGCGCAGCTCGTTGCCGAGTCGATCGCCCAGCAGCTGGAGCGTCGCATCATGTTCCGCCGCGCAATGAAGCGCTCGGTCGGCAACGCGATGCGCTTGGGTGCCCTGGGCATCAAGGTCAACGTGGGTGGCCGCCTCAACGGTGCAGAAATCGCCCGTTCGGAGTGGTACCGCGAAGGCCGCGTGCCGCTGCACACCCTGCGTGCCGACATCGACTATGGCTTCGCTGAAGCCAAGACGACCTACGGCATCATCGGCATCAAGGTCTGGATCTACAAGGGCGAGGTCTTCGATTTCTCCCAGGTTGGCCAGGAAAAGCAGGACGACACCCCGTCGCGCAACGATCGTCACGATCGCGGCGACCGTGGTGACCGTCAGCGCCCGGCCCGTGAAGCGAGGTAACGACAATGTTGCAACCCAAGCGAACCAAGTACCGCAAGGTACACAAGGGCCGTAACGATGGCCTGAGCTGGAGCGCCAACGCTGTCAGCTTCGGCGAATACGGCCTGAAGGCAACCGCACACGGTCAGCTGACCGCGCGTCAGATCGAAGCGGCCCGCCGCTCGATCAGCCGCTACGTCAAGCGCGGCGGCAAGATGTGGATCCGCGTGTTCCCCGACAAGCCCATCACCAAGAAGCCCATCGAAGTCCGAATGGGTTCTGGTAAGGGTAACGTGGAATACTGGGTGGCCCAGATCCAGCCCGGCCGCATGATCTATGAAATCGAGGGTGTTTCCGAGGAAGTGGCTCGCGAGGCGTTCCGCCTGGCCGCCGCCAAGCTCTCGGTCACCACCACTTTCGTGACCCGTACGGTGCGCTGATGGATATCAAAACTCTCCGTGAAAAGTCGGCTGACGAACTCAAGGCCCACCTGATCGACCTGCGTAAGGAACAGTTCTCTGTCCGTATGCAGCAGGTCACCGGCCAGCTGCCGAAGACCCACGACATTCGCCGGGTCCGTCGCGAGATTGCTCGCGTCAAGACCCTGCTCGGCAGCACGAAGTAAGGATGGCCGCTATGAGCGACAATACTGAAAAGAAGACGCTGCGCACGGTCGAAGGCCGTGTCGTCAGCAACAAGATGGACAAGACGGTTACCGTCCTGGTTGAGCGTCAGGTCAAGCACGCGCTGTACGGCAAGTACATCAAGCGCTCGACGAAGCTGCACGCCCACGATGCCGACAACGCCTGCAAGGAAGGCGATGTCGTCCGCGTGACCGAGATTGCTCCGATGTCCAAGACCAAGAACTGGCGCGTGGTGGAAGTCATCACGCGCGCGGCTGAATAAGGAGCTGAATCATGATCCAGATGCAGAGCTACCTTGACGTCGCGGACAATTCGGGTGCCAAGCAGGTGATGTGCTTCAAGGTGCTGGGTGGTTCCAAGCGCCGTTACGCCGGCATCGGCGACATCATCAAGGTCACCGTGAAGGATGCGATTCCGCGCGGCAAGGTCAAGAAGGGTGAAGTGTATGACGCCGTCGTGGTGCGTACCCGCAAGGGTGTGCGTCGCGCCGACGGCTCGCTGATCCGCTTCGACGGCAACGCTGCCGTTCTGCTGAACAGCAAGCAGGAGCCGATCGGTACCCGTATCTTCGGGCCGGTGACCCGTGAACTTCGTTCGGAGAAGTTCATGAAGATCGTCTCGCTCGCTCCCGAAGTGCTGTGAGCGACAGGAGATAATCATGGCTAACCGTATCAAGAAGGGCGACCAGGTTGTCGTCAACGCTGGCAAGGACAAGGGCAAGCAGGGCGAAGTCGTCCGCGTCGACGGCGACCGTGTGGTCGTCGCCAACGTGAACATCGTCAAGCGCCACACCAAGCCGAACCCGCAGGCAGGTGTTGCCGGCGGCGTGGTCGAGCGCGAAGCTTCGATCCATATCTCCAACGTGAATGTTCTGAACCCGGCTTCGGGCAAGGGCGAACGCGTTGGCTTCAAGGTGCTGGAGGATGGACGCAAACTGCGTGTGTTCCGCTCCAGCGGTGAGGCGCTCGACGCCTGAGGAATGAGAAGATGAGTTCCCGTCTCGAAAAGTTCTACAAGGACGAAGTGGTGCCGGCGCTGATGAAGCAGTTCGGCTACACCAATCCGATGGAAGTGCCGAAGCTGGTCAAGGTCACCCTGAACATGGGTGTCGGCGAAGCGGCCACCAACAAGAAGATCCTGGAAAACGCCGTCGGCGACATGACCAAGATTTCCGGCCAGAAGCCGGTTGTCACCAAGTCGCGTGTGTCGGTTGCGTCGTTCAAGATCCGCGATGGTTGGCCGATCGGCTGCAAGACCACGCTGCGTCGCCACAAGATGTACGAGTTCCTGGATCGCCTGATCAACATCTCGCTGCCGCGCGTGCGCGACTTCCGTGGTGTTTCCGGTCGTTCCTTCGACGGCCGCGGCAACTTCAACATGGGTGTGAAGGAGCAGATCATCTTCCCGGAAATCGACTTCGACGCCGTCGACGCGATCCGCGGTATGGATATCGCCATCACCACCACTGCGAAGACCGACGCGGAAGCGAAGGCGCTGCTGGCAGCGTTCAAGTTCCCGTTCCGTAACTGATCTGTCGAGGAAACCGAAATGGCAAAGACCTCCATGGTCAACCGCGACATCAAGCGGGAAAAGCTGGCAAAGAAGTACGCTGAAAAGCGTGCAGCTCTGAAGAAGATCGTGTCCTCCGTGGACGCGACCTACGAAGAGAAGATCGACGCCGCAACCAAGCTGGCCAAGCTGCCGCGCGATTCGTCGCCGAGCCGCCAGCGCAACCGTTGCGAGCTGTCGGGTCGTCCGCGTGGCGTCTACAGCAAGTTCGGTCTGGGCCGTAACAAGCTGCGTGAAGCCACCATGCGTGGCGACGTCCCGGGTCTGCGCAAGGCCAGCTGGTGATCCCAGCCGGCCCTGCGATCAGGAGCCCCTTCGGGGGTTCCTGAACCGGGCAGGGGAGGCATTCAGCTTTCCCGACGCAAAAAAACCGAAGAGCCCGGCGCAAGCCGGGCTCTTTTGGCGTATACTCCCGCGTCTTGCCCTGTGCAGACGGGGTTGTAGGAGTGGGCTTCCGGCCCACTGCAACAAGGGACCTGGCCCGTTTCCAGGAGACAACAGATTTTCGCGAAAGCGGATATCGGTGCACTCAAAGGTACTCATATGAGCATGACTGATCCCATCGCCGACCTGCTGGTCCGCATCAAGAATGCGGCCGCGGTTGGCAAGCAGACGGTGAAAGCCCCGTCGTCCAAGATCAAGGTTGCGATTGCCCAGGTCCTGAAGGACGAGGGTTACATCACCGACCTGCGCGTGACCCAGCTGGAAAACAACAAGTCCGAGCTGGAAATCGTGCTGAAGTATTTCGAAGGCAAGCCGGTCATCGCGACCCTGAAGCGCTTCTCGCGTTCGGGCCTGCGCCAGTACCGCGGCAAGAGCGAGCTGCCGAAGGTCATGAACGGCCTGGGTATCTCCATCATTTCCACCTCCAAGGGCATCATGACTGATGCGCAGGCGCGCCAGCTGGGCGTCGGCGGCGAAGTCCTGTGCTTCGTGGCCTAAGGCGAAAGGAGTAGAACTATGTCCCGCGTAGCCAAGAAGCCGATCGACCTGGGTAAGGTTGAACTGAACGTCCAGTCGGACAGCGTCACCGCCAAGGGCCCGAAGGGCACCCTGTCGCTGGCCAAGCCGGCCGGTATTGCCATCAACGTCGACAACGGCGTTGCCACCCTGAGCACCGAGAACGCTGACCTGGTCGCACTGACCGGTACCGTGCGTGCGATCCTGTCCAACATGGTCAAGGGCGTGTCCGAAGGCTTCGAGCGCAAGCTGGAGCTGGTCGGCGTGGGTTACCGCGCTGCCATGCAGGGCAAGGACCTGAGCCTGTCGCTGGGCTTCTCGCATCCGGTCGTGTTCGTGGCGCCGGAAGGCATCACCCTGTCGACCCCGACCCAGACCGAGATTCTGGTCCAGGGCGCTGACAAGCAGGTCGTCGGTGAAGTTGCCGCCAAGATCCGTGCGTTCCGCAAGCCGGAGCCGTACAAGGGCAAGGGCGTGAAGTACTCCGACGAAGTCATCATCCGTAAGGAAGCCAAGAAGGCATAAGCGCGAGTCCCTCGCAAGAGCCCGCACATCCCTGTGCGGACTTCTCAGGGAAAAGCTCTTCCTTCAGCTTTCAAGGAATAATCAAAATGAACAAGAACATCGCCCGCCTGCGTCGCGCCAAGTCGACCCGCGCCCACATCCGTGAGCTCGGCGTCGCCCGCCTGTCGGTGCTGCGCACCGGTCAGCACCTGTACGCCCAGGTCTTCACCGCCGACGGTTCCAAGGTGCTGGCTGCCGCCAACACCACCCAGACCGACGTCATGGAAGGCCTGAAGAACGGCAAGAACGCCGATGCCGCCGCCAAGGTTGGCCGCATCGTCGCCGAGCGCGCCAAGGCCGCCGGCGTCGAGAAGGTTGCCTTCGATCGTTCGGGCTACCGCTACCACGGCCGCATCAAGGCCCTGGCAGAAGCGGCCCGCGAAGCCGGCCTGCAGTTCTAAGGGACAAGGGCAGGGGGCCATTGGCCTCCTGCCTGCCTGCTCGCCAGCCTGAGTGAGGCTGGACGGCGCCGCTCTTCTGCAGCGGCCCACCGGAACGCCGCGTCACGCCACAACCATAAGCGGCTTCGAGCCGTACATACCCAAACAACCAAGGAATCAACATGGCAGAAGAGCGTCAGCAGCGGGGTCGCGATCGCGACCGTAACCGCGAAGAGAAGATCGACGACGGCATGATCGAAAAGCTGGTCGCGGTCAACCGCGTCAGCAAGACCGTCAAGGGTGGCCGCCAGTTCACCTTCACCGCCCTGACCGTTGTCGGCGACGGCGAAGGCAAGGTCGGTTTCGGTTATGGCAAGGCCCGCGAAGTGCCGGTCGCCATCCAGAAGTCGATGGAACAGGCCCGCAAGAACCTGGTCAGCGTTGACCTGAACAACGGCACCCTGTGGCACACCATCAAGGATGGTCACGGCGCAGCCCGCGTGTTCATGCAGCCGGCTTCGGAAGGTACCGGCGTCATCGCCGGCGGTGCCATGCGCGCCGTGCTGGAAGCGGTTGGCGTGAAGAACGTGCTGGCCAAGGCCACCGGTTCGCGCAACCCGATCAACCTGGTGCGTGCCACCGTGAAGGGCCTGTCTGCTGCGCAGTCGCCGGCCCGCATCGCGGCCAAGCGCGGCAAGAAGGTGGAGGAACTCAACCATGGCTAATGAGTCCAACAAGACTGTCAAGGTCCGCCTGGTGCGTGGCCTGCGTGGCACCCAGTCGCGTCACCGCCTGTCGGTGCGTGCCCTGGGCCTGAACAAGCTCAACGATGTGCGTGAACTGAAGGACAGCCCGCAGGTGCGCGGCCTGATCAACAAGGTTCAGTACCTCGTCCAGGTTGAGGAGTAATCGACCATGACTCTGCGTCTCAATGAACTGAGCCCGGCACCGGGCGCCCGCACCGAGCGTACCCGCGTCGGTCGCGGTATCGGCTCGGGCCTGGGCAAGACTGCCGGCCGCGGCCACAAGGGTTCGTTCGCCCGCAAGGGTGGCGGCAAGATCAAGGCTGGCTTCGAAGGCGGCCAGACCCCCATGCAGCGTCGTCTGCCGAAGATCGGCTTCCGTTCGCCGATCGCCAAGGACACCGCTGAAGTGCTGCTGTACGCGCTGGACAAGCTGCCGGCCGGTGAGATCGACTTCGCCGCCCTGCGTGCTGCCAAGCTGGTCCCGAGCACTGCCAAGAAGGCCAAGGTCGTCGTCAAGGGCGAAGTGACCAAGGCGTTCACCCTGAAGGGTATTGCTGCCACGGCGGGTGCCAAGGCCGCGATCGAAGCTGCCGGCGGCAGCGTAACGGAGTAAGAAAATCATGGCGCAAGCTGGCATCGGTAACCTCGCGGGCGGAATGGGCAAGTTCACTGAACTTCGCCAACGTTTGCTGTTCGTCGTCGGGGCTTTGATCGTCTATCGCATCGGCTGCTACGTGCCGGTGCCGGGCGTCAATCCCGATGCCATGCTTGCCATGATGCAACAGCAGGGCGGCGGCATCGTGGACATGTTCAACATGTTCTCGGGCGGCGCCCTGCACCGTTTCAGCATCTTCGCGCTGAACGTGATGCCGTACATCTCGGCATCGATCGTGATGCAGCTGGCCGTGCACATCTTCCCCGCCCTGAAGGCGATGCAGAAGGAAGGTGAGTCCGGCCGCCGCAAGATCACCCAGTATTCGCGCATCGGCGCCGTGCTGCTGGCAGTGGTGCAGGGCGGCTCGATCGCGCTGGCCCTGCAGGGCCAGGTCTCGCCGTCGGGCGCTCCGGTCGTGTACGCGCCGGGCATGGGCTTCGTGCTCACCGCCGTGGTCGCGCTGACCGCCGGCACCATGTTCCTGATGTGGGTCGGTGAGCAGGTCACCGAGCGCGGCATCGGCAACGGCGTGTCGCTGATCATCTTCGCCGGTATCGTCGCAGGCCTGCCGGGTGCGATCATCCACACCTTCGACGCCTACCGCGACGGCAACATCCAGTTCATCCAGCTGCTGCTGATCGCCATCGTCGTGCTCGCCTTCACCTTCTTCGTGGTGTTCGTCGAGCGTGGCCAGCGCCGGATCACGGTCAACTACGCGCGCCGCCAGGGCGGTCGCAACGCGTACATGAACCAGACCTCGTTCCTGCCGCTGAAGCTCAACATGGCCGGCGTCATCCCGGCGATCTTCGCCTCGAGCCTGCTGGCCTTCCCGGCCACCCTGGCCATGTGGTCCGGCCAGGCTGCCAACCAGAGCAGCTTCGGCCAGGTCCTGCAGAAGGTCGCCAATGCCCTCGGCCCGGGCGAGCCGCTGCACATGATCGTGTTCGCTGCGCTGATCACCGGTTTCGCGTTCTTCTATACCGCGCTGGTGTTCAACTCGCAGGAAACCGCCGACAACCTGAAGAAGTCGGGCGCGCTGATTCCGGGCATCCGTCCGGGCAAGGCCACCGCCGATTACATCGACGGCGTGCTGACCCGCCTGACCGCAGCCGGCTCGGCCTACCTGGTGATCGTCTGCCTGCTGCCGGAACTGATGCGCACGCAGCTGAACGCCTCGTTCTACTTCGGTGGTACTTCGCTGCTGATCGTGGTGGTGGTGGTGATGGACTTCATCGCCCAGGTGCAGGCGCACCTGATGTCCCACCAGTACGAGAGCCTGCTGAAGAAGGCCAACCTGAAGGGCGGCAACCGCGGCGGTTTTGCCCGCGGCTGATTGGCCTGTTATACTTTCGTCTTCCTGACGTGATGGTCCCTCCGCTTCGCGGACTCCGGCCACACAAACGAAGGGCGGCCCCCGCAGCGGTTCCGGGTGGGGGTGTGATGAGGTGGTCCCGCGCTGGAGTAGCGCGGGCGGCCCCGGGGGAAACCCCAGGTCCAACCCCATCCGGCGCCGGAGCCTGGGCACACTCCCCAGGCCGGGTTCATGAAACCAATGGTTTCACGGGCTTCCATGTAAACCGGAACCTTGTTAGTATCGCTAGTTCACTTTTTTGATCCATCCTGCCGGATTGGCGTGCCCGAGGCGCGCTGTCGGCCATCACTCAGCTGGAGAACCGCGTCATGGCGCGTATTGCAGGCGTCAACCTGCCAGCCCAGAAGCATGTCTGGGTCGGGTTGCAAAGCATTTACGGCATCGGCCGTACCCGTTCGAAGAAGGTCTGCGAAGTCGCAGGCGTTGCTTCGACCACCAAGATCCGCGATCTGTCGGAGCCGGAAATCGAGCGCCTGCGCGCCGAAGTCGGCAAGTACATCGTGGAAGGCGATCTGCGCCGTGAGATCGGCATCGCGATCAAGCGCCTGATGGACCTGGGCTGCTACCGCGGCCTGCGTCACCGTCGTGGCCTCCCGCTGCGTGGCCAGCGCACCCGTACCAACGCCCGCACCCGCAAGGGTCCGCGCAAGGCGATCAAGAAGTAAGGGACTGAGAAATGGCTAAGCCCGCTGCTAAGACCAAGAAGAAGATCAAGCGCGTCGTCACCGACGGCGTTGCCCACGTCCACGCTTCGTTCAACAACACCATCGTCACCATCACCGACCGCCAGGGCAACGCTCTGTCGTGGGCGACCTCCGGTGGCGCTGGTTTCCGCGGTTCGCGCAAGTCGACCCCGTTCGCTGCCCAGGTGGCCGCTGAAAAGGCCGGTCGTGCTGCGCTGGACTACGGCGTGAAGTCGCTGGAAGTCCGCATCAAGGGCCCGGGTCCGGGCCGTGAGTCGGCCGTGCGTTCGTTGAACAACGTCGGCTACAAGATCACCAACATCATCGACGTGACGCCTATCCCGCACAACGGGTGCCGTCCGCCGAAGAAGCGTCGCGTCTAAAGGGAGCGATAAGAAATGGCTCGTTATATCGGTCCTACCTGTAAGCTCGCCCGTCGCGAAGGCGCCGACCTGTCCCTGAAGAGCCCGGCGCGTGCGCTGGACTCGAAGTGCAAGCTGGAGCAGAAGCCCGGCCAGCACGGCGCCACTGCCCGCAAGGGCAAGCTGTCCGACTACGCCACCCAGCTGCGTGAAAAGCAGAAGGTCAAGCGTATCTACGGCCTGCTGGAGCGTCAGTTCCGCAACTACTACAAGAAGGCCTCGACCAAGAAGGGCAACACCGGCGAGAACCTGCTGCAGCTGCTGGAAACCCGCCTGGACAACGTCGTCTACCGCATGGGCTTCGCTGTGACCCGTCCGGCTGCCCGTCAGCTGGTGTCGCACCGCGGCGTCACCGTGAATGGCAAGTCGGTCAACCTGGCTTCGTACCAGGTCAAGGCTGGCGACGCCATCGCTCTGTCTGAAAAGGCTGCCAAGCAGCTGCGCGTCCAGGAAGCCCTGACCGTCGCCGCCCAGCATGACCTGAGCCCGTCGTGGGTTGAAGTGGATTCCGGCAAGTTCACCGGCATCTTCAAGGCTGTTCCGGATCGTTCGGATCTGCCTGCGGACATCAACGAAGCGCTGATCGTCGAGCTGTATTCGAAGTAATTCACATTGGAGAGCCCCCGGCGACGGCCGGGGGTTCACTAGGAGAACCCGCAACATGACGGTTACCGCCAACCAGGTTCTGCGTCCTCGCGGTCCGCAGATCGAACGCCTTACCGACACTCGTGCAAAGGTCGTTATCGAACCTTTGGAGCGGGGTTACGGGCATACGCTGGGTAATGCCCTGCGTCGCGTGCTGCTGTCGTCCATCCCGGGCTTCGCCATCACGGAAGTCGAAATCGACGGCGTGTTGCATGAGTACACCACGGTCGAAGGTCTGCAGGAGGACGTGCTCGAAGTCCTGCTGAACCTCAAGGACGTGGCCATCCGTATGCACTCCGGCGACAGCGCCACCCTGTCCCTGTCCAAGCAGGGCCCGGGCGTTGTCACCGCTGCCGACATCAAGGTCGACCACAATGTGGAGATCCTGAACGGCGACCATGTGATCTGCCACCTGACCAAGGACACGGCAATCAACATGCGTCTGAAGATCGAACGTGGTTTCGGCTACCAGCCGGCTGCCGCGCGTCGTCGTCCGGACGAAGAAACCCGTGCCATCGGCCGCCTGGTCCTGGATGCCTCGTTCTCGCCGGTCCGCCGCGTCGCCTATGCCGTGGAAGCGGCCCGCGTCGAACAGCGTACCGACCTGGACAAGCTGGTCATCGATATCGAGACCAACGGCACCATCGACGCCGAGGAAGCCGTGCGCACCGCCGCCGACATCCTCAGCGACCAGCTGTCGGTGTTCGGTGACTTCACCCACCGCGACCGCGGTGCGGCCAAGCCGGCCAACAACGGCGTGGATCCGGTGCTGCTGCGCCCGATCGACGATCTGGAGCTGACCGTGCGTTCGGCCAACTGCCTGAAGGCTGAAAGCATCTACTACATCGGCGATCTGATCCAGAAGACCGAAGTGGAGCTGCTGAAGACCCCGAACCTGGGCAAGAAGTCGCTCACCGAGATCAAGGAAGTGCTGGCTCAGCGCGGCCTGTCGCTCGGCATGAAGCTGGAGAACTGGCCGCCGGCCGGTGTCGCCAGCCACGGCATGCTGGGCTGAGATCGGTAATGCCTGAAGGCTCCACCGTTCGCGGTGGGGCCTTCAACGCAACACACCATGCCATGACGAACCGCAGGTTCGCGCGGCAGGTCGTCCAGGACGGGCGGCCAGGACCATCCGCAGTCCGCGCAGCAACGCCAGGATGGCGACAACGATCCACACAGCCACATCATTAACCAAGGAATATCACCATGCGTCACCAGAAGTCTGGCCGTAAGTTCAGCCGCACCAGCGCCCACCGCGAAGCGATGTTCAAGAACATGGCCGCCTCGCTGTTCAAGCACGAGCTGATCAAGACCACCCTGCCGAAGGCCAAGGAACTGCGCCGCGTTGCCGAGCCGCTGATCACCCTGGCCAAGGTCGACTCCGTCGCCAACCGCCGTCTGGCCTTCGCCCGCCTGCGCGACAACGAAGCCGTGGGCAACCTGTTCACCATCCTGGGCCCGCGCTACGCGAACCGTCCGGGCGGCTACCTGCGCCTGCTGAAGTGCGGCTTCCGCGCCGGCGACAACGCGCCGATGGCCTACGTCGAGCTGGTTGACCGTCCGGTCGTGGCCGAGGAAGTGGCCGAGTAATCGGACCGCTCCAACGCGACACAGCGAAAGCCCGGCCTCCGCCGGGCTTTTGCGTTTCCAGGGCTCGGATCCCTTTCCGCAGGAAAGGGCCCTGACCCCGGGCAGGCAGCACCGCAGGCCAGAGCCCTTTGCATTCGCACTGGGATCTGACCCGCACCGTTCCGACAGGCGTCACCTGTGGCGGTTCGAATGGCACGCACTCTCGGTTACGCTTGGCGCCTGATCCATTTGAGCGTTGACGATGAATCCACTGCGCTGGCCCTTCCGCGCCCAGTTCTTCCTGGGCTTCCTGATCTGCGCGGGCCTGCTTGGCTACGCGATCTTCCTGCAGTTGAAGATGGGCCTGGAGCCGTGTCCGCTGTGCATCTTCCAGCGCCTGGCCTTTGCCGCGCTCGGCCTGCTGTTCCTGATCGGTGCGCTGCACGGGCCCTCCAACCGCCCGGGACGCGCGACCTATGGCGTGCTGGCGTTCATTGCCGCCGCAGTGGGGGCCGGCATCGCCGCGCGCCACGTCTACGTGCAGATGCTGCCCCCGGAAATGGGTTCCACCTGTGGCCCGCCGCTGGCGTTCCTGAGCGAGACCATGGGGCCGCTGGAAGTATTCCGCACGGTACTGACCGGTACCGGCAACTGCGGCAACATCGACTGGACCTTCCTGGGCCTGACCATGCCGATGTGGTCGGGCGCGTGGTTCGTGCTGCTGGCGTTGTGGGCGCTCGTGGTGTCGCTGGGCAAGGTCAAGCGCTGAAAGCGAAACGGGGTCGCGTCCCTTGGCATCGCAAAGGGCTCTGACCCCAATCGTTGACGCAGGGTAGTGCCGGCCGCTGGCCGGCACACCGTGAGGATGCCGGCCAGCGGCCGGCGCTACCTCAGAAGTCCTGCTGCAGGCTCAGGTAAGCACCTCGGCGCGGTCCCCACTGCGGGGCGAAGACGCCGACACCGCCACCGTCGCGCAGTTGATAGCTGCGATCCAGTGCGTTGATCACGGCCAGTTGGACGTGCAATGGATGGCCGCTGTCGGCATTGAAGTCGTGCCCGGCGCTGAGGTTCACCTGCAGGTACGACGGCAGCTCGCCGCCGTTGGGTACGCCTTCGATGTCCGAACGCAGGCCGCTGCCGAACACGTAGTTGGCGCCGATCCGGTTGTGTCCGGCGAAGGCGTAGCTGAGACCACCCGATGATGTCAGCTTCTGGTCGTGGTCGAGGTGGATCCAGTGGTTGGCCACATAGGCCAGCGCTTCCGGGTCGAGGTTGTACTGGCTGGTGATGACGTCGGTACCGATGGCCTTGTTCAGCGCGGCGTTGAAGTAGGCACTGAACGGACCGTTGCTGTAGTCGGCGCTGAACTCCAGGCCGCGGATGTGGCCACGGCGGTAGTTGAAGGTCGAATAGATGTAGGCAGCGCCGAACTGGCCTTCGTCCTGCAGGCGTGCGACGCGTCGGTCATACGCGTCCAGGCCCAGGGTCAGGTGCTCGCCCAGTTGCTGCGAGACGCCGATGTCGTAGTAGTCGCTGCGCTCGGCCAGCGGCGTGTTGTTGCCGCCGCTGGGCTGCTGGTTGGTGGTGCCGTCGTACAGCGCGATGTCGCTGCTGGCAATCAACTCGCTGGCCGGTGGCGTGAAGTAGCGCGAATAGCCGGCGTGCACGGTGGTGCTGTCGCTGGCATTCCAGACCACGCCCACGCGCGGGCTGAGCTGGCCTTCGGTGCGGCCGAAGGCCTTGTAGCGGTCGCCACGCAGGCCGTAGTTCACGGTCCAGTCGTCGCCGATCTTCCACTCGTCCTGTACGTACAGTGCCAGCGTACTGGCGTGGAACGCGCTGCGGTCGGGGATCAACAGCGGCGTCGTGCCGGACTGCTGGCCGCCGTCATCAACCGGGAACACCCAGCTGTTGCTGTTCGCCCGCGCGTTCTCGTAATTGCCGTACAGGCCATAGCGCAGCGTGTGGTCGTTGCCCAACGGCGTTGAGAAGTCGGCCTGCAGGGTGTTGGCGCGGTTGCTGCGCTGGACCTGCGAGGCGACGCCGCTGAACACCAGGTCGCCCACCACGTCCGGGTTGAACGCCACGTCGCTGTAGCGCTGTCCGGCCGATAGCTGGTACGCGGTGCTGCCCAGCGTGCCCTGCAGCACCAGCATGCCGAAGCGGGTGGTCTCGCGCTGGGTCTCATCCAGCTGGCTGGAGTCGAAGGTGGTGGTGTCCAGATATCCGAACTGTGGCGTCTGGCCCGGGTTGACCGGGATCTGGAAGCGGTTGTTGGCGAAACCGGCGAACACACTCAGGCGGGTGTTGTCGTTGACCAGGTAGGTGAGGTCGGCGAAGGCCTTTCCCTGGTGAGTATCGTCGTGCAGCGGCTTGCGCGAGTTGGTGGGGTTCTCCAGGCCGACCTCATGCTGGTCGTAGTTGCCGGTCAGGAACCAGCTCCAGCGCCCCTGGTTGCCCCACCAGGAGGCGTTCGGATTGATCTTGCCGAACGAGCCGGTGGTCAGCCCCGCGCTGCCGCCATTGCCCAGCTCGGCACCGTTGCGGGTGGTGATGTCGACCACCGCTGCGGTGCGCTCGCCGAACTGCGCCGGCAGTGCGCCGTCCATCAGGCGGATGCTCTTGATGGTGCGCGCGTCCAGGGTCTGGCCGAAGCCGGAGATCGATTCGGGCAGCAGCACGCCGTTGATGCGGTACTGCAGGTTGGCGTGGTCGCCACGCACATGCACGCCGCCATAGGAGTCCTGAACCACGCCAGGGGCCTGCAGCAGCACCTGGCTGAGTGGCGCGGAGGCACCCAGCGGCTGCTTCTGGATGTCCTCGGCGGTGATCTGGTACTGGCTGCTGCCGATGTCCGGCGACAGCGTGTTGCGGGCCTGGTCGAGCTGGGCGTGGACGGTGACCGCATCCAGATCCTTGACGGACGAAGCGGGGGCGTCGGCTGCCGAGGCGAAGGCGGGCAGGCTGGCCAGGGCCAGGGCGAAGGTGATGCCGGTAGCGAGGGGCGAGGGCTTCATGGTGGGAGAGGTGGCGGCTGGATGTGGAAGGGGCCGGTCCATGACGTTGAAGTGTTACTCCGTAACAAATCATGCGCCTGTCCCGGGCGGCTGACCATGCAGGATCTGGCCGCTGGCGTCGGCCTTTCTCTGCCGTTCAGGCGAGCCGGTAGGCCGGACCGGCCCTTTGCGTCAGCGGCCGGCTCTGCGACCATGACCGCCCCCCATCCCGGAAGTCTGCAATGAGCCTGTCCGCCGTTCCGCCCGTGCCCGATCCCGCCGCGACCGCCGCCGGCGCTGCCTGGTCGCCGGAGAGCTGGCGGGGCAAGACCGCGCTGCAGATGCCGACCTATCCCGACCCGGTAGCCCTGGAGGCGGCCCTGCACGAGCTTAAGCGGCTGCCACCGCTGGTCACCTCCTGGGAGATCCTGGCGCTGAAGCAGCAGCTGGCCGAGGCCCAGGAAGGCAAGCGCTTCCTGCTGCAGGGCGGCGACTGCGCCGAGAACTTCAGCGACTGCGAATCGGGCACCATCTCCAACCGGCTGAAGGTACTGTTGCAGATGAGCCTGGTGCTGGTGCACGGCCTGCGCCAGCCGGTGATCCGCGTCGGCCGCTTCGCCGGCCAGTACGCCAAGCCGCGTTCGGCCGATACCGAAACCCGCGACGGCGTGACCCTGCCGAGCTACCGCGGCGATGTGATCAACGCACCCGCTTTCACTGAAGCAGCGCGTCTGCCGGACCCGAAGCGGATGCTGCAGGCCCACGCGCATTCGGCGATGACGATGAACTTCGTGCGTGCGCTGATCGACGGTGGTTTCGCCGACCTGCACCACCCCGAATACTGGAACCTGGAGTGGGTAAGCCACTCGCCGCTGGCGGCCGAGTACCAGAAGATGGTGGCCTCGATCGGCGATGCGGTGCACTTCATGGAGACCCTGGCCGGGGCCCGCGTGCACAACCTCAACCGCATCGACTTCTACACCTCGCATGAAGCACTGCTGCTGCCCTACGAGCAGGCGCTGACCCGCCAGGTGCCGCGCCAGCAGGGCTGGTTGAACCTGAGCACGCATTACCCGTGGATCGGCATGCGCACGGCTGCGCTCGATGGCGCGCACGTGGAATACCTGCGTGGCGTGCGCAATCCGATTGCGATCAAGGTCGGCCCGTCGGTGACGCCGGACCAGCTGCTGCGCCTGATCGACGTGCTCAACCCGCACGACGAACCGGGTCGACTGAGCTTCATCCACCGCATGGGTGCGGCGCAGATCGCCGAGAAGCTGCCGCCGCTGCTGGATGCCGTCAAGCGTGATGGCCGCCGCGTGCTGTGGGTGTGTGATGCGATGCATGGCAACACCGAAAGCACTGCCAATGGCTTCAAGACGCGTCGCTTCGACAATGTGCGTGGCGAAGTGGAGATGTCGTTTGATCTGCATGCGGCCGCGGGCACGCGCCTGGGTGGCGTGCACCTGGAGCTGACCGGCGAGGACGTGACCGAATGCACCGGTGGTGCGCGCGAACTGACCGAGCGTGACCTGGAGCGTGCGTATCGCTCAACGGTGGACCCGCGGTTGAATTACGAGCAGTCGCTGGAGATCGCGATGGCGATCGTGCGCAAGCAGGAGCAAGTGCGGTAATGGGTTTTCGGCAGGGCTTGCAGCCCTGCACCTGCGGTAGTGCCGGCCGCTGGCCGGCAACAGCAACAGCGGGTATTCCGTGGGATGGCGGGGCGGTGTCGGAGTGCGGGGACGCTGCAAGTACGTCCCTGTAAGCTTGGCAGCCGCATCCATGCGGCTGACACCCCGCACTCCGACACCGCCCCACCTTCGACAGGTTCAGGTCGCTATTGGTGGGTGCCGACCGTTGGTCGGCACATCTGTCAGATGTCGAATGAATCATCCACGCATGGCGTGGATCTACTGGTAACTGCGGCGATTGGCATGCGCGGCTGTTGGTAGGTGTCGACCGTTGGTCGACACGATTTTTCTGTCAGATAGCAGTATTCAAAATGGGCTCCGACCCCGTGCCGACCAACGGTCGGCACCCACCATCAGCAGCAGCTTCCGACAGATCGCAGAAAACTGTCGAAGGCGGGGTGGGTCCGGTTGCGGGGGCGCGAGCCGCATGGGCCCGAGGCATGCCTCGGGCGGGTTGGGCAGGACGCCCAACCCCGGTCTTGCCGTGTGCCCAGGACTGCGCACACGAGCAAGCGGCGACCGAGCTTAGGGACGTACTTGCAGCGCCCCCCGCAACCGGACCCCCCCCGCCATCCCACGGAATACCCGCTTTTGCTGTTGCTGTTGCTTCGGCCGTTGCCGTTGCGTCCGCAGGTGCAGGGCTGCAAGCCCTGCCGACCAACACCCTGCTTACGAACGGCTGACGTGACGCTCATGCGCCATGCGCGAGGCTGTCCACCTGGTTGTTCGACTGGAGGTGGCAACGGTGCACTGGCAGAGCGCACAGGCCTACGCATGGCCGTTGGGATTGGCCGTAGTGGTGGGCGGCATCGGCGCGTGGCTGATCCTGTGGATCTATCATCGATTGAAAGGGCGTGATCGCCGACGTGCGCGTATCGGTCGAGTACTCGGGTTGCCGCTGGCCACCGCGTGGCCGCTGCTGCTGCTGATTCCCGCCTTGCAGGCGACGCCGCTGCAGGATCCGTTGCTGGGCCATCTGCAGCACGGACTGCACATTGCATTGATGGCCTGCTTCGTCTGGCTGCTGGTACGCGCGGTGGCGGCGGGCGAGCGCGCGATCCTGCGCAGCCATCCCATCGATGTCTCCGACAACCTGGAGGCACGCCGCATCCAGACCCAGACGCGCGTGCTCAGTAGGGTGTTGATGGGCGGCATCATCGTGCTCGGTGCGTCGCTGGTGCTGTTGACCTTCCCGATGGTGCAGAAGATCGGCACGGCGCTGCTGGCGTCGGCGGGCCTGATCGGGCTGGTGGCGGGCATCGCCGCCAAGCCGGTGTTCGGCAACCTCATCGCCGGCCTGCAGATCGCACTGACGCAGCCGATCCGGCTGGATGACGTGGTGATCGTCGAGGGCGAGTGGGGCCGCATCGAGGAGATCGGCAGCAGCTATGTGGTCGTGCGGATCTGGGATGAGCGGCGGATGGTGGTGCCGCTGACCTGGTTCATCGAAAACCCGTTCCAGAACTGGACGCGGCGCAGTGCCGATCTGCTCGGCACTGCGTTTCTGTGGCTGGACTATCGGGCACCGATCGCGGCGATCCGTGCCGAGCTGGAGCGCATCTGCCATGGCCAGGCGCTATGGGATGGGCGCGTCTGCGTGACCCAGGTGACCGAAACCAACGAGCGCGCGATCCAGGTGCGCCTGCTGGTCAGCGCGCGCAGTTCCGGTGATGCCTTTGATCTTCGCTGCCTGGTGCGCGAACGCATGCTCGATTTCCTCGCACGTGAGCATCCGCAGTCGTTGCCGCAGGTGCGTGCGCGGCTGCAACACGAAGACGAGCTGGATATGCCGCGTGGTCCACGTGCACGCACCTCGGATGTGCGTTCGCCAGGTGCTGAAGATGGTGAGGCGGCGATCGTGCCGGTGGAGCCACAGGATCGGTAGTGCCGGCCGCTGGCCGGCAACGCCGGAGCGATCGAGCTGCCGGCCAGCGGCCGGCACTACCGGAAGCAAGATGTCGCGGCGTCACCGGAGCTCAGGGCTCGCCGGCGTCGATCAGCGCATCGGTATCAAAGTGTGGCGGCCGCCGCGCACGGGTGCGCTGCTCGTAGGCGTAGGCCATTTCGATCAGCTTCGGCTCGCTCCAGGCGGTGCCCATGAACAGCAGGCCGACGGGAAGGCCGTTGATCTGGCCCATCGGCACGGTCAGGCTGGGGTAACCGGCCACGGCAGCGGCGCTGTAGCTCTCGCCGGGGAAGTCGTCGCCTTCGCTGCGGATCGGCCACGCCACACCGGTGGTCGGCGCCACCAGCGCATCGAGCTGATGGGCGGCGAGGGCTGCATCGATGCCTTCCGGACCGGCCAACCGGCGCGCATCACTGCGCGCGCGGATGTAGGCAGGGTCTGCCAGGCCGGTGGTGGCATCGGCCTCCACCAGCAGCTCCTGGCCGAACAGGCCCAGTTCCTGCTTGCTGTGCGCCTGGTTGAAGGCGATCAGTTCGGCCAGGCTGCGCAGTGGCGCGCGGTGGGTGCTGAAGTAGCGCTCCAGCCCGGCCTTGAATTCGTACAGTAGCAGCGTGCGCTCAGCCTCGGCCCACGCGCCCTCGTTGGGCAGCTCCACTGGCACCACCACGGCGCCGGCGCGACGCAGCTCGGTCGCTGCCTGATCGATCAGCGGCGGCATGCCGCGGTACTTCAGCAGCGGCGTCTGCAGCAGACCGATGCGTTTGCCGCGCAGACCCTGCGGGTCCAGGCGCGCGGTGTAGTCGTAGACCGCACGGCCGGGCATGGTCGCGGTGGCGGGATCGGAGTCATCGCGGCCGGCGATCGCAGTCAGCACGGCGGCAGCATCGGCGACGCTGCGGGTCATCGGGCCGGCGGTGTCCTGGCTGAAGGAGATCGGCACGATGCCATCGCGACTGACCAGCCCGACCGTCGGCTTCAGACCGACCACGCCGTTGATCGCGGCCGGGCAGACGATGCTGCCGTCGGTTTCGGTGCCGATCGCCACGCTGGCCAGGTTGGCGGCCACGGCCACCGCGCTGCCGCTGCTGGAACCGCACGGTGAATGGCTGATGCGGTAGGGGTTGCGGGTCTGGCCGCCGCGCGCGCTCCAGCCGGAGATGGAGTCATTGCCGCGGAAGTTGGCCCACTCGCTGAGGTTGGTCTTGCCCAGCACTACGGCGCCAGCCTCGCGCAGCCGGCGTACCAGGTAGGCATCGTCCGGACGGAAGCCCTGCAGGGCCAGTGAGCCGGCACTGGTGACCATCGGTGCGGCGTTGATGTTGTCCTTCAGCAGCAGGGGGATGCCATGCAGCGGCCCACGCAGGCGCCCTTCGCGGCGCTCGCGGTCGCGTGCGGCGGCTTCCTTCAGGGCGTCGGGGTTGAGCTCGATCACCGCGCGCAGGCGGGGCCCGGTGCGGTCCAGGGCGGCGATACGCTGCAGGTAGGCCTGGGTCAGGGTGGTGCTGTCCAGATCTCCGGCAGTCATCCGCGCCTGCAGGTCGGCGACATCGGTTTCGGCGTACGGGAACGGCACGTTGCGGCTCGCAGGTTCGGCCGCATGCGCGCTGGGCGTGGCCGGGCTGCAGCCAGCCGAAAGCAGCGCCGGCAGCGCGGCGAGCAGGCAGGTCAGCAGAGGCGGCAAGGACGGGCGCATGGGGCGGCTTGGTCGGCTCCAATCCCCAGTGTAGCCGGTGCTCAGCGGTGGCGCTTGCGCAGGTCGCGGGCGAGGACGTAGACCACGATCAGGTTGATCGCCAGGATCGTCCATGACGGCCAACCGGGATGGCGGATGATCGCGAAGATGTCGAAAGGTAGGTACAGGGCGGCGGTCAGGCAGCCCAGCCAGGACGCCCAGGCCTTGGCCCGCCACAGGCCCCAGGCTTCGACCAGGTGCAGCAGGCCGTAGCCGATCATCCCCGCCGCGGCCAGGTGGACCGCGTCGGGACTGATCATGTGCAGCAGCGAGGGCAGGGTGCCATGGTCCGGATCCAGGCTGAAACGCCGGATCAGGGCCATGATGCCGTGCCGCAGCGGCTGCGGTCCGAGCACTTCCAGCCCGGTGGCGGCCAACAGCGCCAGCATCGCCTTGCTCGCTTCGAGCAGGGCGATGACGTGGAGACCCGGATGCCGGTGTGGATCCGGGTTGTAGCCGCTCTGGTTCACGGGGTGCTGGCTCAGCCGCCGCGCGAAGCCTTCTTGCGATCGCTCTCGGTCAGGAACTTCTTGCGCAGGCGGATCTCCTTCGGGGTGATCTCGACCAGCTCGTCGTCTTCGATGAAGTCCAGGGCCTGTTCCAGCGAGTACTTGATCGCCGGGGTCAGCTGGATCGCATCGTCCTTGCCCGAAGCGCGCATGTTGGTCAGCGGCTTGGTCTTGATCGCGTTGACGGTCAGGTCGTTGTCCTTGGAGTGGATGCCGACCAGCTGACCTTCATACACGTTGTCGCCTTCAGCAGCGAACAGCTTGCCGCGCTCCTGCAGCGGGCCCAGCGAGTAGGCCGGCGTGGTGCCCGGTGCATTGGCGATCATCACGCCGTTGATGCGCTTGGCAATCGCGCCCTGTTCCTTCGGACCGTAGTGGTCGAACACGTGGAACAGCAGGCCCGAACCCTGGGTCAGGGTCTTGAACTCGTTCTGGAAGCCGATCAGGCCACGGGCCGGGATCTGGTACTCCAGGCGCACGCGGCCCTTGCCGTCCGATTCCATGTTCTTCAGCTGGCCCTTGCGGGTGCCCAGCTTTTCCATCACGCCGCCCTGGTGGATTTCTTCGATGTCCACCACCAGCTGCTCGATCGGCTCCATCAGCTGGCCGTCGATTTCCTTGATGATCACTTCCGGGCGCGACACGGCCAGCTCGTAGCCTTCGCGGCGCATGTTCTCGATCAGCACCGACAGGTGCAGTTCGCCACGGCCGGAGACCAGGAACTTGTCGGCGTCTTCCAGCTGCTCGACCTTCAGGGCCACGTTGTGGACCTTTTCACGGTCCAGGCGGTCCTTGATCTGGCGGCTGGTCAGGAACTTGCCACCGGACAGGTCCTTGTTGCCGGCGAACGGCGAGTTGTTGACCTGGAAGGTCATCGAGATGGTCGGCTCGTCGACGGTCAGCGCCGGCAGCGCTTCCGGGAAGTCCGGTGCGCAGATGGTGTCGGAGATGGTCAGCTCCTGGATGCCGGAGATGGCCACGATGTCGCCGGCCTCGGCCGAATCCTGCTCGATGCGCTCCAGGCCCATGAAGCCCAGCACCTGCAGCACCTTGCCGTTGCGCTTCTTGCCTTCACGGTCGATGACCGCGACCTGCATGTTCTTCTTCAGGGTGCCACGCTGGATGCGGCCGATGCCGATCACGCCCACGAAGTTGTTGTAGTCCAGCTGGCTGATGCGCATCTGGAACGGGCCTTCCGGATCCACTTCCGGCTTCGGCGCGTGCTGCATGATCGCTTCGTACAGCGGGGTCATGTCGCCGTCGCGCACGGTGTCTTCCAGGCCGGCATAGCCGTTCAGGCCCGAGGCGTAGACGATCGGGAAGTCCAGCTGCTCGTTGGTGGCGCCGAGCTTGTCGAACAGGTCGAAGACCTGGTCGATCACCCATTCCGGACGGGCGCCCGGACGGTCGACCTTGTTGACCACGACGATCGGCTTGAAGCCCATCGCGAAGGCCTTCTGGGTCACGAAGCGGGTCTGCGGCATCGGGCCGTCCATCGCGTCGACCAGGATCAGCACGGTATCGACCATCGACAGCACGCGCTCGACCTCACCACCGAAGTCGGCGTGGCCGGGGGTGTCGACGATGTTGATCCGGTTCTTGATGCCGGTCTTCTTGTCTTCCCAGGTGATGGCGGTGTTCTTGGCCAGGATGGTGATGCCGCGTTCCTTTTCCTGGTCGTTGCTGTCCATCACGCGCTCGGCGAGGACGGTGCGCTCGGACAGGGTGCCGGACTGCTTCAGCAGCTGGTCGACCAGGGTGGTCTTGCCATGGTCGACGTGGGCGACGATGGCGATGTTGCGAAGATTTTCGATGGACATACGAAAGGGGGCCAGTCGGCGCCGGATTTGGAAAAAGAAGTCCAACATTATACGTCGAACTTGACGATTCGCGAAAAGGTGGATTTCACATCCGTCGCGGGGCCCATTCAGCTGGCTGTCCGCCGCGTCGGCCGGGGCCGCCCGCGCCCGGAGACGCGGCTTCCCGTCCATGGGCTGAAGCCGGGTTCTTCACCGATGGTCGAAGCCGCCGCCGCCACGAGGCAGGTGTAAACTAGGTGGCTAGACGCGTTCCCCTCTGCATCAAGGATCTTCATGTCCCTCATCGCCACTTTCGACACCACCCAGGGCCCGATCAAGGTCGAGCTGTTCGCCGACAAGGCGCCGCTGACCGTGGCCAACTTCGTGAACCTGGTCAAGCACGGCTTCTATGACGGCCTGATCTTCCACCGCGTGATCGCCGACTTCATGATCCAGGGCGGCTGCCCGCAGGGTCGTGGCACCGGCGGCCCGGGCTACAAGTTCGAAGACGAGAAGAACGGCGTGAAGCACGAGGTCGGCTCGCTGTCGATGGCCAACGCCGGCCCGAACACCAACGGCAGCCAGTTCTTCATCACCCACATCAAGACCGACTGGCTGGACGGCCGCCACACCGTCTTCGGCAAGGTCCTGGAAGGCCAGGCCATCGTTGATTCGGTCAAGCAGGGCGACGTGATCCATTCGATCACCCTGGAAGGCGACGTCGACGCCGTGCTGGCCGCCCAGGCCGACCGCGTCGCGGAGTGGAACAAGCACCTCGCCGCCTGATCCCCCTTCGAAACGGCCACCCATGGGTGGCCGTTTCCCTGTTCCCCGCCGCCCGCCTGGCCTGCGTGGCTCTGCCCGCGGCGTCCCATCAAACGCTTGCAAGCAAGAGGAAACCCCCATGAAAGCACCCGTTCGTGTTGCCGTGACCGGCGCCGCCGGCCAGATCGGTTATGCCCTGCTGTTCCGCATCGCCTCCGGCGAAATGCTGGGCAAGGACCAGCCGGTCATCCTGCAGCTGCTGGAACTGCCGGTGGACAAGGCCCAGGCCGCCCTGAAGGGCGTGATGATGGAGCTGGAAGACTGTGCCTTCCCGCTGCTGGCCGGCATGGTCGGCACCGATGACGCCGAAGTCGCGTTCAAGGATGCCGACATCGCCCTGCTGGTCGGCGCACGTCCGCGCGGCCCGGGCATGGAGCGCAAGGACCTGCTGCTGGAGAACGCCAAGATCTTCACCGCCCAGGGTGCAGCGCTGAACAAGGTCGCCAGCCGTGACGTGAAGGTGCTGGTGGTCGGCAACCCGGCCAACACCAACGCCTACATCGCGATGAAGTCGGCCCCGGACCTGAAGCCGGAAAACTTCACCGCCATGCTGCGCCTGGACCACAACCGCGCGCTGAGCCAGCTGTCGACCAAGCTCGGCAAGCCGGTCGGTGGCATGGAGAAGCTGGTGGTGTGGGGCAACCACAGCCCGACCATGTACCCGGACTACCGTTTCGCCACCGCCGATGGTGCGTCGATCGCCGATGCGATCAACGACCAGGAGTGGAACGCCAACACCTTCATCCCGACCGTCGGCAAGCGCGGCGCGGCGATCATCGAAGCCCGTGGCTCGTCCTCGGCTGCTTCGGCCGCCAACGCAGCGATCGACCACGTGCGTGACTGGGTGCTGGGCAGCAACGGCAAGTGGGTCACCATGGGCGTGCCGTCCGACGGTTCCTACGGCATTCCGGAAGGCGTGATCTTCGGCTTCGCGGTGACCACCGAGAACGGCAAGTACACCCTGGTCAAGGACCTGCCGATCGACGACTTCAGCCAGAAGTACATCGACAAGACCCTGGCCGAGCTGGAAGAAGAGCGCGCCGGCGTCGCCCACCTGCTGGGCTGATGCAGGCGGTACCGGCTCCGGCCGGTACGTCTTCGATCAAGGTAGGTACCGACCGTTGGTTGGTACGCAGAAAACGGGGAGGCTTCGGCTTCCCCGTTTTCATTTGGAATTCCTGGAACCGCATGATCCACCTGCACTACATCGATGACGCACTGCTGGTGGCCGAGAAGCCGGCTGGCCTGTTGTCCGTACCCGGCCGCAGCGCCGAGAACCAGGACTGCGTGGTCGCGCGCCTGCAGGCGCTGTATCCGGATGCGTTGACCGTGCATCGGCTGGACCAGGTGACCTCGGGCCTGCTGCTGCATGCGCGTGGCAAGGACATGCAGGCGGCGTTGTCGATGCAGTTCGAGCAGCGCCAGGTTGGCAAGCGGTATGAAGCGGTGGTGCAGGGGCTGCTCGAGGGTGATTCCGGCGAAGTGGACCTGCCGTTGATCGTTGACTGGCCGAACCGGCCGAAGCAGATGGTCGATCACGAACGCGGCAAGCCGGCGTTGACCCGCTGGCGCGTACTGGCGCGTGATGTAGAAGCGCGGCGCACGCGCGTGGCGTTGGAACCGATCACCGGCCGCAGCCATCAGCTGCGGTTGCACATGGCCAGTATTGGCCATCCGATTGTTGGCGACGTGCTGTATGACGCGGCACCGGCGCACCGCGTGCATCTGCATGCACGCAGCCTGCGGTTCACGCATCCGCTGACGGGCGAGGCGCTCGCGTTCGAGTCCGCGGCTCCGTTCTAGGGGGTCGGCAGGGCTTGCAGCCCTGCACCCGCAGAATCAACGTCAACGTCAAAAGCGGGCTATACGTGGGTTGGCGGGACGGTGTCGAAGTGCGGGGCCGCCGCAAGTACGTCCGTGTAGGCTTGGCAGCCGCATCCATGCGGCTGACACCCCGCACTTCGACACCGCCCCACCTTCGACAGGTTCACTCGGCTGTCGGTAGCGGTGGCCGTTGTTCCGCGCAGCTGTTGGTAGGTGTCGACCTTGGTCGACACGATTTTTCTGTCAGATATCGAATGAACCATCCACGCATGGCGTGGATCTACCGCGTCGACCAAGGTCAACACCTACCAGAGCAGTCGACCAAGGTCGACACCGACCAGAACAATATGCCGTTCCGGCAGATCGCGGAATCTGTCGAAGGCGGGGTGGGTCCGGTTGCGGGGGCGTGAGCCGCATGGGCCCGAGGCATGCCTCGGGCGGGTTGGGCAGGACGCCCAACCCCGGTCTTGCCGTGTGCGCAGGACTGCGCACACGAGCAAGCGGCGACCGAGCCTCCAAGGACGGATTCACGGCGTCCCCCGCAATCGGACCCGCCCCGCCATCCCCCAGTAAGCCAGCTTCTGCTGTTGCTTCGGCTGTTGCTTCTGAGGTTGCCGGCCAGCGGCCGGCACTACCGCAGGTGCAGGGCTGCAAGCCCTGCATAACAAACCCCACCCCCTACCAAGGTAGGGCGGCCCGCGCGGCAGCGCCGGACTATCCTCGAACCCATGACTTTGTCTGGGAGGGCTGCGTCATGAACTACGAGGAAACCTACCGTCGCTCGATCGACGAGCCGGAGGCCTTCTGGGGCGAGGAAGCCAAGCGCATCCATTGGCATAAACCGCCGCAGCAGGTGCTCGACTACAGCAACCCGCCGTTCCGGCGCTGGTTCGTCGGCGGCGAAACCAATCTCTGCTACAACGCCGTCGACCGCCACCTGGCCGAGCGCGCCGACCAGCTCGCGCTGGTCGCCATCTCCACCGAAACCAACAGCACACGCGAGATCACCTATCGCCAGCTGTACCGCGAAGTGAACGACTTCGCCGCGGTACTCAAGCACCTCGGTGTCGGCCACGGTGACCGCGTGGTGATCTACATGCCGAACATGGCCGAATCGGTGTTTGCGATGCTGGCCTGCGCGCGCATCGGTGCGGTGCACTCGGTGGTGTTCGGTGGCTTCGCCGCGCACAACCTGGCGCTGCGCATCGACGATGCCAAGCCCAAGCTGCTGATCGCCGCCGACGCCGGCATGCGCGGTGGCAAGCTGATTCCGTACAAGCCGATGGTCGACGCCGCCTGCGCCGAAGCGGCGTCGCCGCCACCGCATGTGCTGATCGTGTCGCGCGGGCTGGATGCCGCCGAACCCCGCGTGCCGGGCCGTGATGTGGACTACGCCACGCTGCATGCACAGATCGGGGAAGTGGATGTGCCGGTGCAGTGGCTGGAAGCGAGCGAGCCGAGCTATCTGCTGTATACCTCCGGCACCACCGGCAAGCCGAAGGGCGTGCAGCGCGATGTGGGCGGCTATGCGGTGGCGATGGCGCAGTCGATGGAGACCGTGTTCGACTGCAAGCCGGGCCAGGTGATGTTCTCCACCTCCGATGTCGGCTGGGCGGTGGGCCACTCCTACAACGTGTACGGCCCGCTGATCGGTGGCTGCACCTCGCTGCTGTACGAAGGGCTGCCGACCAACCCGGACCCGGGCATCTGGTGGGCGCTGTGCGAGCAGTACAACGTGCGCACGATGTTCTCCTCGCCCACCGCCATCCGCGTGCTGAAGAAGCACGACGCGGACTTCATCCATCGCCACGATCTGCGCGCGCTGAAGTACCTGTTCCTGGCCGGCGAGCCGCTCGACGAGCCGACCGCGCACTGGATCAGCGAAGCGCTCGGCAAGCCGATCATCGACAACTACTGGCAGACCGAAACCGGCTGGCCGGCACTGACCCTGTTGCCGGGCCTGGAAATGAAGCCGGTGCGCTTCGGTTCGCCCGGTTTCCCCAATCTTGGTTACCGGATGAAGGTGATCGACGAGAACACCGGCGAGGAGGTCGCGCCGGGGCAGAAGGGCGTGCTGGTGGTGTCGCCACCGTTGCCGCCGGGTTGCATGAGCACCGTGTGGAACGATGACAGCCGCTTCCTGCAGAGCTACTTCAGCCACTTCAAGGAACTGTTGTACAGCTCGCTGGACTGGGCGATCCGCGACGACGATGGCTACACCTTCATCCTCGGTCGCACCGATGATGTCATCAATGTAGCCGGGCACCGTCTGGGCACGCGAGAGATCGAGGAGGCCATTTCCAGCCATCCGCGGGTGGCCGAGGCCGCCGTGATCGGGGTCAAGGATGAACTGAAGGGGCAGGTGCCGCTGGTGTTCGTCACCCTCAAGCAGGGCCTGGATGGCGAGGATCCGGCGCCGGTGGTGGCCGAGATGATGGCGACGGTGACCACCTCGCTCGGCGCGGTCGCACGCCCGGCGCACGTACACGTGGTCAATGCACTGCCCAAGACCCGCTCCGGCAAGCTGCTGCGGCGCTCGCTGCAGGCGCTGGCCGAACAGCGTGATCCGGGCGACCTGTCGACGCTGGACGACCCCAGCGCGCTGGAGGAGATCCGCCGCGCGCTGGGCCGTTGATCCGGTAGTGCCGGCCGCTGGCCGGCACCCCCATCAATCCCGAGGTTGCCGGCCAGCGGCCGGCACTACCCGCGGCACTTGCGCTAAGCTCGGCCTGTCATCGACCTGCAATACGCGGCGCGCGCCGGGGAAGGCGCGTGCCGTCCGGGGATGACACACAGGGGAGCGTGCCCGTCAGGGCGCGCCGGCATTGTGCATCGAGGGAGGGGGAGGCAATGGCATTGCTGCACGCCAAGACGGCTGCTGGCCGTCAGGAAATCGAAGACCGTGGCCGGCGCCTGCCGGCGGCACTGCGTTCGATCCTGCTGATGGTCGACGGCCATCGCGATGACACTGAATTGCGTGGCCTGTTCGAAGGCCTGCGCGCGCCGGCCGATGCACTGGAGCAGCTGGAAGCGCAGGGCCTGATCGAAGTGATCGGTGGCAATGCCGAGGTGGCACCGGTACGTGGCATCAGCACCGGCCGCGAACAGGATCCGGCGTTGTACCAGCAGCTGTACGACGCGATGAGCGAGGCGGTGCGGCGCCACCTGGGCCTGAAGGGCTACTTCATGCAGTTGAAGATTGAACGCTGCACCGATGCACTTGCACTGGAACGCCTGTGCCCGGAACTGCTGGCGGCGGTGGGCAAGGCGCGCAGCCCGGCGCTGGCGCAGCGCTGGTGGCAGGAAACCCAGGCCGCCGTGGTCAATGGTGGCGGCGAGGTCGTGCAGGCATGAGCCACCGCGTAAAGTGATCGGTTCACTTCCCCACAAGGAGTCCCGCGTGCAGGACGACCACGACGACACCGACACCCCAGGCTGGGACGCGATCAATGCGGCGCTGGCGCCGCTGTATGCCGGCCAGGAACCCCGTCACTACGGTACGGCGTTGCCGTACACGCTGGGTGGCCAGGATCCACTGGATGGCATCAGCGTTTACTGGGTGGATGCACCGGTGCCGCATTGGCACTACATCACCTACGGCTTCTCCGAGCTGTACACCAAGGAGAGCAGCGATGCCGCCGCCAGCGGCTATGGTTTCGAGATGACCTTCCGCCTGGCTGCTGAAGCCGGTGAGCACGCCGGCAGCAACCCGCCGGTGTGGCCGATGAACCTGCTGCAGAACCTGGCGCGCTACGTGTTTGGCAGCGGCAACGTGTTCGAGGATGGTCACCATCTGAACGCCAACGGCCCGATCGCGCTGGAGACCGGCACGCGCCTGTGCCACCTGGCCTTCATCGCCGATCCGCAGTTGCCTGCGCGCGACACCGCCAATGGCCACCTGCAGTTCCTGCAGCTGGTCGGGCTGACCGATGAGGAGATGGAAGCGGTCAAGCGCTGGTCGACGCGCGGCGTGCTGCAGGCGCTGCAACCGGCGATGCCGCTGTGGATCAGCGACCTGCATCGCGGCAACCTGTTGGAGGATCCGACACTCGCCGCACAGGTGCGGGCCGGCAGCGAGCGCGAGGGCTCCAGCACCGGCATGTTGTTCATCGAGACACTGGATTGGCGGCAGGAGGCGGGCGTCACCACCCTGGTGCTCGGCGCCGGCCAGGTGGCCAGTGTGTGCGAGCTGCTGCCATTGCGCCTGCGCCACGGCAAATCGCTGGAACTGGCCAGCCGCGAGCGGCAGTGGGAATTCATTCCGGCAGCGCGCGGTGAAACCGGCGAGGTATCGGCCGACAGCACGCGCTGGGCGCTGGACGAGACGGGGCTGCAGGCCCTGGCGGGCGTGCGTGCCGAACGTGGCATCTACCCGGTGGCGGGAGCGCTGCGCATCGAAGTGGTGCCGACCTACCTGCGCGATGCCAACGGTGAAGTGATCCGCCAGATCGGCTGAGTGTGGTGATGGCGCCGGTGGGGTCAGAGCCGCCGGCTGTGCAGACGGATCCGACCCCGGGTCAGGCTCAGGCCAGGCCTTCGGCCTTCAGTGCGGCCTGCACGCCGGCATCGGCGTCCATGCGTGCCTTGTAGGCGGCCAGGTTGTCCAGGCCCGACAGGTCGACCTTGGTGCCGGCGGCCCAACGCAGGGTGATGTAGAAGTACGGATCGGCGAAACTGCGGAAGCCGGCCAGCCAGGGCTTGTCGGCCAGCTGCCTGTCAGCGGTCTCGAACAGGCCACGCAGGCGCTTGTGTGCGGCGGCGCGGATCGCGTCGAACTGGCTTTCGTCGGCGATGAACTTGCCCGGTGCGAACAACGGCGAGAAGGCCGGATGCACGTCGGAATTGACGAAGGCCAGCCAGCGGGTGGCTTCGGCACGCTGGCGCGCACTGCCATCGCCGCCGAGGCCGGCCTGCGGGTAGGTGTCGGCGATATAGCCCATGATCGCGGCGTTCTGCAGCAGCACGAAGTCGCCATCGACCAGCGCGGGAACGGCGCCGGCCGGATTGATCTTGAGGAATTCCGGACCCTTCAGGGTGTCCTTGTTCAGCAGTTCGACCTCGAACGGCTGGCCGGTCCACTGCAGGGCGATGTGGTCGGCGGTGGAACAGGCACCGGGCTTGCTGTACAGCTTCATGGGAACTCCAGGTGATGCGGGCGGGAAACGCCCACTATCCCAGAGCCTGCCAGCGGGCGGCAACGCTGCCGCCAGCACGGATCGTTACGACTGCCGCGGCTTGAGGTTCTGCACCTTATAGAAGGTGTGATCGCCGATGGTGGCCACCTGGTAGGCGTTGCGCCAGTTCGGGCTGGCGATGGACAACGCGGCGAAGTGGCTGGCTCCGGGCACGATCTCGCGGCGCTCGCCGGCCGGCAGCGCCCAGTTGCGCTCGGCGTCGAAGGCCACGTTCATTGCCTCGCTCCAGGCCGCGTCATTGCCCAGCTGGGTGCCGGGGGAGACGATGGTCGGCGCGAACTGCTTGCGCGCGGTGACCACCTGGCACATCGAGTCGCCCCACAGGCCACTGTCGAGGCGGCGCAGGGCGACCTCGGCAACGGCTTGCTGGCCGCGCAGGGTCTGGTCGCGGGCTTCCAGGTAAACGGTGGTGCTCAGACACAGTGAATCAGCGGCCGGCTGCGGCAACAACTGCGACAGCCAGAGAATCCAGGCCAGTTTCATATAACTCCTTGCTCCGTATGGGCCGCACTCTCCGCTTCCAGTCGCGGGGGCGACAGGATGCGGGGTACGACTTGGCGTCATGGGGAGGCGGCCATCGGGGCCGCCCCGTGGGCAGCCCCAAAAGAAACGACCAGTACCGATCGTGGGGCTGCGCCGGCTCACCGGAAACTGGCTGGTGAGCGGAAAGATGGCGCAAGGTAGGGGGGCGTAGCCGAACGCATCGTGAACCGTCCGGCTTGACATTCAGGTTCGGGAGGGGTGACGGAAATCACATTCCGTCCCCCATTCAGGCGCTCATCAGAGCGCGGCGGCCACCCGGCTGCCCTGGTCGATGGCCCGCTTGGCGTCCAGTTCGGCCGCTACATCGGCACCGCCGATCAGCTGCGCGTTGATGCCGGCGGCCTGCAGCTCGGCCTGCAATACGCGGTTCGGTTCCTGCCCGGCGCAGATCACCACATGGTCGACCGGCAGCAGCTGTTCGCTGCCTTCCACGCGGATGCGCAGGCCTTCGTCGTCCACGCCCAGGTACTCGACGCCGCCGAGCATGCGCACGCCCTTGGCCTTCAGCGTGGCGCGGTGGATCCAGCCGGTGGTCTTGCCCAGCCGCGCGCCGGGCTTGCCGGGGCTGCGCTGCAGCAGCCACAGCCGCCGCGGCGATGCCTCGGGCAGCGGCCTGGCCAGCGAGCCGCGGGCCTCGAATGTGCTGTCCACGCCCCATTCGGCCATCCAGCGCTGTGGGTCCAGCGAGGGGGACTCACCAGTGTGGCTGAGGAACTCGCCGACATCGAAGCCGATGCCGCCGGCGCCGATGATCGCCGCACTGGCGCCCACTTCGACCCGGCCCAGCAGCACGTCCAGGTAACTGACCACCTTGGCGTGGTTGGCGCCGGGGAAGTCGACCTTGCGCGGCGTGATGCCGGTGGCCAGCACCACCTCGTCGAAGCCGGCCAGGTTGGCCGCATCTGCTCGCGTGCCCAGGCGTAGCTGCACGCCGGTTTCAGCCAGCTTGTGGCGGAAATAGCGCAGGGTCTCGTGGAACTCTTCCTTGCCGGGGATGCGCTTGGCCACGTTGAACTGGCCACCGATCTCGTCGTTGGCATCGAACAGGGTGACCTGGTGGCCGCGCTCGGCGGCCACCGTGGCGCAAGCCAGGCCGGCCGGACCGGCGCCGACCACCGCGACCTTTTTCGGCGTGGCAGCCGGGCGGTAGACCAGCTCGGTCTCGTGTGCGGCACGCGGATTGACCAGGCAGCTGGCCAGCTTGTTCTCGAACACGTGGTCCAGGCAGGCCTGGTTGCAGGCGATGCAGGTGTTGATCGCCTCGGCTCGGCCGGCGCGGGCCTTGTTGGGCCATTGCGGGTCGGCCAGCAGCGGGCGCGCCAGCGACACCATGTCGGCGCCGCCGCTGGCGAGGATGCGCTCGGCGACGTCGGGCATGTTGATGCGGTTGGTCGCCACCAGCGGCACCGTTACATGCGGCTTGAGCTTGGCGGTGACAGCGGCGAAGGCGGCGCGCGGCACCGAGGTGGCAATGGTCGGGATGCGCGCTTCGTGCCAGCCGATGCCGGAATTGATGATCGTCGCGCCAGCCGCCTCGATGGCCTGGGCCTGCTGCACGATCTCTTCCCAGTTGCTGCCGTCGTCAACCAGATCCACCAGCGACAGGCGATAGATGATGATGAAGTCCGGGCCGCAGGCCTCGCGGATGCGGCGCACGATCTCCACTGCAAAACGCATGCGTTGGTTGGCGTCGCCACCCCAGCGGTCGGAGCGCTTGTTGGTGCGCGGGGCGATGAACTCGTTGATGAGGTAGCCCTCCGAGCCCATCACTTCGACGCCATCGTAGCCGGCTTCACGGGCCAGCTTTGCGCTGCGTGCGTAGTCGGCGATATGCCGCTCGACGCCGCTGGCCGACAGCGCACGGGGGGTGAACGGGTTGATCGGCGCCTTCAGCTTCGACGGTGCCACCGACAGGGGATGGTAGGCATAGCGGCCGGCATGCAGCAGCTGCAGGCAGATCTTCGCGCCGTGCTGGTGCGCGGCCGCGGTGAGCTGCCGGTGCGGGCGCACTTCCCAGGGCCAGGACAGCTTTCCGCCAAAGGGCTTCAGCCAGCCGACCACGTTCGGCGCGAAGCCACCGGTGACGATCAGGCCGACGCCACCTTCGGCGCGTTCGGCGAAGTAGGCGGCCAGGCGCGGGAAGTCGCGGGCGCGATCTTCCAGGCCGGTGTGCATCGAACCCATCAGCACGCGGTTGCGCAGCTGGGTGAAGCCCAGGTCCAGCGGGGCGAACAGGTGGGGGTAGGCGCTTTCGTTGGCTGGCGACATGATCGATACGCTTGCGTACGGAAGCGCGAAGCGTGCCGGGAAACGGCGGCTGGGGCAAGGGGCGCGGGCGGTAGTGCCGGCCGCTGGCCGGGTACGCTCGGCACATGCGTGCTGTCGCTCCCGCATTTCGCTGCGCGAACCGCGGGCCCCACTTACCGGCCTCCACCCCCCGCGCCTGCGGCGCTGCCCCCGAACTCCGGGGGGCGGTAGTGCCGGCCGCTGGCCGGCATTCGATCAGCTCAGGGTGATTGCGGTTGCCGGCCAGCGGCCGGCACTACCGGGGGACGCCCAATCCCGAACCAGCCCAGCGTTACTCCGCACAGGGGGCCAATCAGCAGGGCGAAGGCGAGGGTGCCGACACCGACGTTGCCGCCGAGCCACCAACCCAGCAGCAGCACGCTGCCCTCGATCAGGCTGCGCACCTTCCAGATCGGCCAGCCGGTGCGGGCATGCAGGCCGGTCATCAGGCCGTCGCGCGGGCCGGGCCCGAGCTTGGCGCCGATGTACAGGCCGGTGGCCAGGGCGACCAGCAGCATGCCGGCGCAGAACATCGCCAGCTGCCAGCCAAGGCCGACCGCCGGGGGAAGCAACCACAGCCCGAACTGCGCGGATGGGCCGATCAACATCACGTTGAGCACGGTGCCGACACCCGGCTTCTGTCGCAATGGCCACCACAGCAGCAGCACCAGTGCACCGATCACATTGGTGGCCAGGCCGAACGATAGCGGCGTCTGTGCGGCGATGCCCTGCGACAACACGTCCCAGGGGGCCACGCCGATCGCTGCACGGATCATCAGCGAGGCGCCGAAGCCGTACAGGAACAGGCCGATGATCAGTTGCAGCAGACGCAGGGGCAGGGCGGTGGGCATGACGGCGCTCGGGGAGAGGGGAGGGATCTGTTTCCACCGTAATCCCGATTCATTCACTCCCATAGATACAGATGCCGGCCGATTCGCCGCTACAGGAGTCGTCGATCCTGCGTATGGGCCGTTCTGTGGAGCTGGGCCATGCTCCGGCTGCTTTGCCTGGCACCGCCAGCCGAACATGGCTCGGTACTGCACCGGCGTTCCAGCCTGGCTCAGTCGCCCCAGCCGGCCAGCGCCAGCTTGCCCACCGTGCGCCCGCTGGCCAAGCGCTGATGCGCGATGTCCAGATTCGCCGCATTGATCGCGCCCAGCGTCTCGCTGAGGGTGCCGCGCAGCTGGCCAGCGTCGATCATGCTGGCCGCGCGGCTGAGGATGCGGTGCTGTTCGATGCGGTCCGCCGTGGCGAAGCGCGAACGCGCGAACATGAACTCCCAGTGGATGCCGATGCACTTGGCCTTGTAGGGATCACCGATGCGCAGCGCGCCGCGCGGTTCGACGATGAGGCCGACATGGCCCTGTGGCGCCAGCAGCTGACCCAACGCATCCCAGTAATGGTCGGTGTCGGCCAGGTTGAGCGCGACCTGTACTGCGTCGATGCCCAATGCCTGCAGCTGGGGCAGCAGCGGCTGCCGGTGGTCGATTACATGCTGGGCACCCATCTGCCGGCACCAGTCGATCGACGATTCACGCGAGGCGGTGGCGATCACCTCGAATCCAGCATGCCGGCCCAGCTGGATCGCCATCGATCCAACACCGCCTGCTCCGCCGATCACCAGCAGGTGCTGGCCGGCATGGCGGCGATCATCCAGCTGCAATGGCATGCGCTGGAACAGCAGTTCCCATGCGGTGAGCGTGGTCAGTGGCAGTGCGGCCGCTTCGGCGAAGTCGAGCGTGGTCGGCTTGCGCGCTACCAGCCGTTCGTCCACAAGATGGAACTGCGCATTGCAGCCTGGCCGGGTGACATCACCGGCGTAGTAGACCTCGTCGCCGGACGCGAACAGGCTGGCGTCCTCGCCGATCGCTTCGACCACCCCGGCGGCGTCCCAACCGAGTACGCGGGGTGCTTCGAGCGTGGCCGGATCGGTGGCCGCCCGCTGCTTGCCGTCGACCGGGTTCACCGAGACGGCCTCGACCCGGATCAGCAGGTCGCGGCCACGCGGAGGCAGCGGCGGGGGCAGGTGGATATCGCAGAGGGCGGGGGCGGATTCACGACTCAGGGCGACGGCTTTCATCTCGGCTCCGGCTGGGTACGTGGCTCCATCATAGAGTTCCTCACGTTTCAGCAGATACGCTGAATCGGGCGGCGCAAGCTGTTGCGCAATATGTCGTACTCCGCACCTAAATCCCGTCAAACCCTTGCAGCGTGAGGGTCTTGCGGATTTTCATCATCCTGTATAGGGTTTCAACGTCGGACCGGTGGAGGGTCGGGCGCGATACTTCACATGTTACGGGACTGTTAACATGACCTTCACCCGCCTGAGCATAATGTTCGCGGCGGTGGCGTGCTGAATCGGCTGTCGAACATCGACGCACTAGTGCTGGCCCATGCCTCTACCGGTTTCATACCCCCGAAATAGGAGCTGTACTCAATGAACAAGAAGATCCTTACTGCCGCGCTGCTGGGTGGTCTGGCTTTCGCCCAGGCTGCGTCCGCGCAGGAGTTCGATGACCGCTGGTACCTGACCGGTTCGGCCGGCTTCAACTTCCAGGACAGCGACCGCCTGACCAATGACGCTCCGTTCGTCACCCTGGGCCTGGGCAAGTTCATCAGCCCGAACTGGTCGCTGGACGGTGAGCTGAACTACCAGAACCCGAACTTCGACGCCAACAAGGACATGAACTGGTCGCAGTACGGCGTCTCGCTGGACCTGCGTCGCCACTTCATCAAGGAAGGCCGCGGCTGGAACCCGTACCTGCTGGCCGGCCTGGGCTACCAGAAGTCGGAAGAAGAGTACAACCCGATCAGCGGTGGCCTGGCTGACCGCAAGGACGGCAACTTTGCCGCCAAGGTCGGCGTCGGTCTGCAGACCACCTTCGAGAAGCGCGTCGCTGTCCGTGCCGAAGTCGCCTACCGCGCTGATTTCGACGACCAGAGCGTGAACCCGAAGCGTGCCGGCAACGATGAAAGCTGGTTCGGCGACGTGCTGGCTTCGGTCGGCGTCGTGATCCCGCTGGGCCCGGCTCCGGTCGCGGCTGCTCCGGCTCCGGCTCCGGTTGCCCCGAGCTGCGCCGACCTGGATGACGACGGTGACGGCGTCAACAACTGCGACGACAAGTGCCCGAACTCGCAGCCGGGTCAGACCATCGGTCCGGACGGTTGCCCGGTGCCGGTCTCCATCGACCTGAAGGGCGTCAACTTCGACTTCGACAAGTCGAACCTGCGTCCGGACGCCGTGGCGATCCTGAGCGAAGCCACCGAGATCCTGAAGCGTTACCCGGATCTGCGCGTTGAAGTCGCCGGTCACACCGACTCGAAGGGTACCGACGCTTACAACCAGAAGCTGTCGGAGCGTCGTGCTACCGCCGTGTACAACTACCTGACCAAGAACGGCGTTGACGCCGGTCGCCTGGTCGGCCCGATCGGCTACGGCGAGAGCCGTCCGATTGCTCCGAACACCAACCCGGATGGTTCGGACAACCCGGAAGGTCGCGCCAAGAACCGTCGTACCGAGCTGAACGTCCAGAACTAAGTTCTGACGCTCTGCCAGTAGGACACAGCAGGACCCGGCTTCGGCCGGGTCTTGTTGTTTCTGCGGCCCGGCAACCGGTGCCTGCCGCTCCGGGGGGGCTAACCGTTCGTCGGGTTTTTGTCCGTAAAACCAATGGGTTGTCGTATTCATTGAAAGTGGCGCTTGAAAGCTGTCGTGGCATTGCTAAACTCGCCGCGTCACTTCCTTTCCTGGATGCCCTTCATGCTGCGCTCTGCATCGGCCGCCGTCCTGGCGCTGGCCCTGGTTCCCGCCGCCCATGCTGCGGTCGATTGCTCGGTAAACACCAGCGCCTCGCCGCTGCCGTTGCCGGCCACGACCATCGCGCCGGTGGCCGACGAGCTCTACATCCGTGGCAACCAGCTGGGCATGCCGGCCGGCGTGCTGAGCAGCAACTACGATCCGTCGCAGTCGCTGGACCAGGTGCTGCAGCGCCTGCGCATCGATGGCTGCCAGAACATCGCCAAGGCCATTCCGAGCGCACCGGCGGTGAAGCCGAACGATCCGGCGGCCTACAAGCCGCAGACCGAATTCGACAACACGCCCTGGCGCTTCGACATGAGCCAGAACGGCAAGCGCATGACCGCCGAAGAGTTCGACGCCTGGATGAAGGCGCGTGGCGTGCGTGTGGTCAAGGCGCGTCCGGCTCCGGCCGCCACTCCGGCCCCGGCCGAAGCACCGGCTGAGACCAAGCCGGTCGACAAGAAGTAAGCGCCGCGGGGAGCAGAGGCTTGCGCACGCGCCGCCCACCTGCCGCCCCCGCCGCCCGCTCCCACGCATCGCGTGGGCGTGCGACTCCCGCTGCCACAGCCGCCGGTGTCCGTCATGGCCTGGCGCGCGTGCTGTCCAAGGCCGGCGTCTGCTCGCGCAGCGAGGCCGCGCGCTGGATTGCCGAGGGCCGCGTACGCGTCTCCGGCCGCATCGTGCGGGATCCCGAGTTCCCGATTGGCCAGCCGGCGCCACCGATCGAGGTCGATGGCCAGCCGATGGGCGCGCCGCAGCGCCTGTACCTGATGCTCAACAAGCCACGCGGGGTGGTGACCACCGTGCAGGACGAGCGTGGCCGCGACACCGTCTACCGCTGTTTCGATGGTGCAGGGCTGCCGTGGATCGCGCCGGTCGGGCGCCTGGACAAGGCCAGTGAAGGGCTGTTGCTGTTCAGCAACGATCCGCAGTGGGCCGCGCGCCTGACCGATCCGGAAACGGGTCCGCAGAAGACGTACCACGTGCAGGTCGACCGCCTGCCCGATGACGCCACGCTGGCGGCCCTGCAGGCCGGCGTGGAGGACGAGGGCGAGTTCCTCGTGGCCCAGGCCGTGCGCGTGCTGCGCAGCGGCGACAAGACCGCGTGGCTGGAGGTGGTCCTCGACGAGGGCCGCAACCGCCACATCCGCCGCCTGCTGGCGGCCTTCGACCTGCAGGTGCTGCGCCTGGTCCGGGTTGCGATCGGCGGGCTGCAGCTCGGCGATCTCGGCAAGGGTCAGTGGCGGATGCTGGAGGTCAATGACCAGCAGCGGCTGGGGGCCGCTGCACCGGGCTGATCATCGCCCGCGGCCGGCGGTTGCCGGCCACCGTTCCAGGCGTAGGGGGCGCCTGGTTGCTGAACTTCCCGAACGGAGCCTGCCCATGTACCACCCGACCCTCAACCAAACCCTGCGCTGCGCAGGCCTGCTGCTGCCGATGGTGCTGCTGACCGCCTGTGGTGGCCACAAGAAGGTGGCCAAGGCAGAAACGCCGGCCGAAACCCCGGTGGTGGAAGTGAAGACCCCGGAGCTGGATGGCCGCGGCAGCTACCGCTTCCTGATGAGCAACGGCGACAAGAAGATGACCGCCGACGAGTTTGATGCCTGGATGAAGGCCAACGGCATCCGCGTTGCCAAGGGCAACGGCCAGGACGCTGCCGCCAAGCCGGTGGTGGTGGCCAGCAAGGACGAGCCGAAGGGCAAGAAGAAAAAGAAGTGATGCCGGGAAGGTGTCGACCTCGGTCGGCACGCCCTCAAGCTCTGGTAGGTGCCGACCTTGGTCGGCACGCTTTGACCGCTGGGATCAACCCTTGATCACGCCCAGCTCGACACCGATGCGGGTGAACGCATCGATCGCGCGGTCCAGGTGCTCGCGGCTGTGCGCAGCGCTGATCTGGGTGCGGATGCGGGCCTGGCCCTTGGGCACCACCGGGAAGAAGAAACCGATCGCGTAGATGCCTTCTTCGAGCAGGCGCTCGGCGAACTTCTGCGCCAGCGGTGCGTCGTACAGCATCACCGGGCTGATCGGGTGCACGCCCGGCTTCACGTCGAAACCGGCGGCGACCATCTTTTCGCGGAAGTAGCGGGTGTTCTCCACCAGGGTGTCGCGCAGGTCGTCAGCGGCGGCCAGCATCTCGAATGCCTTGATGCCGGCGGCCACCACATGCGGCGGCAGCGAGTTGGAGAACAGGTACGGCCGCGAACGCTGGCGCAGCAGCTCGATCACCTCGGCGCTGGCGCAGGTGAAGCCGCCCAGTGCGCCGCCCATGGCTTTGCCCAGGGTGCCGGTGATGATGTCGATCTTTTCCAGCACGCCCTTCACTTCGGCCGAGCCACGGCCGGTGGCGCCGAGGAAGCCGGTAGCGTGGCATTCGTCGATGTGCACCAGCGCGTTGTACTTCTTCGCCAGCGCGGTGATCTCGTCCAGCGGGGCGATGAAGCCGTCCATCGAGAACACGCCGTCGGTGGTGATCAGCTTGGTCTTGCAGCCGGCGGCATCGGCGGCCTGCAGCTGGGCTTCCAGGTCGGCCATGTCGCAGTTGGCGTAGCGGAAGCGCTTGGCCTTGCACAGGCGCACGCCGTCGATGATCGAGGCGTGGTTCAGTGCATCGGAAATGATCGCGTCGTTCTCACCGAGCAGCGGTTCGAACAGGCCGCCGTTGGCGTCGAAACAGGCCGCGTACAGAATGGTGTCCTGCTTGCCGAAGAAGTCGGCGATCTGCTTCTCCAGCTGCTTGTGCAGGTCCTGGGTACCGCAGATGAAGCGCACCGAGGCCATGCCGAAGCCGTGGGTATCCAGCGCATCCTTGGCTGCCTGGATCAGGTCCGGATGGTCGGCCAGGCCCAGATAGTTGTTGGCACAGAAGTTCAGCACCTTGCGGCCATCCTCGAGGGTGATCTCGGCCGACTGCGGGCTGGTGATGATCCGCTCGGACTTGAACAGGCCCTGGGCGCGGATGGCGTCCAGTTCCTCGGCGTAGTGGCGGGTCAGGGCGGAGGAGGCGTCGGTCATGGCGTGGGCACGGCTCTGAACGGGGAAACCGTTGATTCTACCGGGCTACGACGGCCTTCGACCGGGCCGGGCAGGGCACCGCCACGGGTGGCACATGTTGCATCGCAATAGCAAACGGGTTAAAAATTCGTGAACCGCGCCTGTCTGGCGCCGGTTGCCCGCTCCCCCTTCCTGCCCCCGCCACCCTCGGAGACGCCCATGAAGCACGCCCGTGCCTGCCTCGCCATTGCCGCTGCCCTGACCCTGGCCACCCCGTTCGCCGCCAGCGCCCAGGAAAACGAATCGCCGTACAGCTGGAACGTCACCGCTGTTTCCGATTACCTGTTCCGTGGTGTGTCGCAGACCGACGAGGATCCGACCCTGCAGGCCGGTTTCACCTACACCAGCCCGGTTGGCCTGTACGCAGGCGTGTGGGGCTCGGGCGTGGATTTTGGTGCGGGTGACCCGAAGACCGAGGTCGACTACCTGATCGGCTACGGCGTGGACGTCACCGAGCGCGTCAACTTCGACGTGCTGCTGAACCGCTACACCTACCTGAAGTCCAGCCACCAGAACTACAACGAGCTGATCACCACCACCACGCTGGATGACACCTACAAGCTGACGGTGGCCTACACCAACGATGTCTGGAACAGCAGCACCGATGGCTGGTACTTCGGCCTGGGCGGCAGCTGGGGCCTGCCGAAGGACTTCACCCTGAATGCCAACGTCGGTCGCAGCACCTTCGAGGACGGCATCGCCAAGGACTACACCGACTGGAACGTCGGCGTCGCGCGCCAGTTCGGCCTGTTCAACGTCGGCCTGGGCTACTACGGCACCGACGGCAACGGCCGTGACAATTCCGGCAAGCTGGCCCACAGCCGGGTGATGCTGAGCGTCGCCGTCGGCAAGTAACGCCGCAGGCGTTACGGGTAGTGCCGGCCGCTGGCCGGCAACACCAAAGAAAAAGGCGCCCATCGGGCGCCTTTTTCAATTTCAAGGTGTGCCGAGCAAGCTCGGCACCCACCCATCGCGCACGGCGAAGGGTCAATTCCAGCTCAAAACAACCTTGCCGGCCTTGCCTTCTTCCATCAGGTCGAAGCCCTTCTGGAAGTCGTCGATCGGCAGCTGGTGGGTCATCACCTTGCCGAGCGGGAAGCCGGACAGCACCAGCTGGGTCATCTTGTACCAGGTCTCGTACATCTTGCGGCCGTAGATGCCCTGCACGGTCAGGCCCTTGAAGATGATCTTGTCCCAGTCGCAGCCGGCGCCCTTGGGCATGATGCCGAGCATGGCGATCTTGCCGCCGTGGTACATGCAGTCGAGCATGTCGTTGAACGCGCGCGGGTTGCCGCTCATTTCCAGGCCCACGTCGAAGCCCTCCATGTGCAGTTCCTTCATCACGTCCTTCAGCGACTGGTTGGCCACGTTGACCACGCGGGTGGCACCCATGTCGGCGGCCAGCTTCAGGCGGAAATCATTGACGTCGGTCACCACCACGTTGCGCGCACCGATGTGCTTGCAGATGCCGGCGGCGATGATGCCGATCGGGCCGGCACCGGTGATCAGCACGTCCTCGCCGATCACATTGAATTCCAGCGCACAGTGCGCGGCGTTGCCGTAGGGGTCGAAGAACGCAGCCAGCTCCGACGGGATCTGGTCCGGGATCGGCCACAGGTTGCTGGCCGGCATCACCATGTATTCGGCGAAGGCGCCGTTGACGTTGACGCCGATGCCGACGGTGTTCGGGCACAGGTGCGGGCGGCCGCCACGGCAGTTGCGGCAGTGGCCGCAGACGATGTGGCCTTCGGCCGAGACGCGCTGGCCGATTTCATAGCCGGTCACGGCCGAGCCGAGTGCGGCGACGCGACCGACGAATTCGTGGCCGATGGTCAGGCCCGGCTTGATGGTGCGCTGACTCCACTCGTCCCACAGGTAGATGTGCAGGTCGGTACCGCAGATCGCGGTCTTCTCCAGCTTGATCAGGACCTCATTCGGGCCCGGGGTCGGCACCGGAACTTCTTCCAGCCAGATGCCCTTGGCCGCTTCGCGCTTGACCAGGGCCTTCATCGTTTGCTGCGCCATCGGGGTGGAACTCATCAGGGGGAAAGCGCGGATTATAGGGTGCCGCGCGGATTTCCCATGTTGCGCTGCGGGTGCATTGGCGGAACGAAAGGCGTGCGCCGGCGGGCGTTTCGAACGTGCCGCAAACAGCAGCGCCTCCTTGATTCCGGGGGAGGGGGCGTGGTCACCCTGGCCGGGACACGCAAAAGCCCATCCATGGTGCTCGATGGCGCCTTGCTCGTGCGCGCTGTCCTGCGCACACGGCAAGACCGGGGTTGGGCGTCCTGCCCAACCCGCCAGTCGCATGCGCCCGGCCCATGGCGCCAACGGTCCCGACCAGGGTGACCACGCCCCCTCTGGACCATTCCATGTGCGCGGCCGACGTGCGCATGGCAGCGCAAGAAGTAGGCCCATGACTTCCGGGGTTCGGGCCGGGGCAGGGCGGCGGGCTACAATCGAGGGTTCCACTACCAGGGGCCGCTCCATGCGCTCGAACCTGCTTGCATTCTCCATCGTCGCCAGCCTCGGGCTGGCCCAAGTCGCCCATGCCGCTGAAGGCATGTGGGTGCCGCAGCAGCTGCCGGAAATCGCCGGCCCGCTGCAGAAGGCCGGCCTGAAGCTGTCCCCGGAACAGCTGTCCAACCTGACCGGCGACCCGATGGGCGCGGTCGTCGCCCTCGGCGGCTGCACCGCCAGCTTCGTCTCGCCGCAGGGCCTGGTGGTCACCAACCACCACTGCGCTTATGGCGCCATCCAGCTGAATTCGACCGCGCAGAAGAACCTGATCAAGGACGGCTTCAACGCGCCGACCCTGAAGGACGAACTGAGCGCCGGCCCGAACGCCCGCGTGTTCGTGCTCGACCAGATCACCGACGTCACCACCCAGGCCAAGGCCGCCATCGCTGCCGCCGGCAACGACCCGCTGGCCCGCAGCCGCGCGCTGGACGCCTTCGACAAGGCCCAGGTCGCCGCCTGTGAAGCCGATGCCGGCTTCCGCTGCCGCCTGTACAGCTTCTCCGGCGGCAACACCTACCGCCTGTTCCGCAACATGGAAATCAAGGACGTGCGCCTGGTCTACGCGCCCCCGGGCAGCGTCGGCAAGTTCGGCGGCGACGTCGACAACTGGATGTGGCCGCGCCACACCGGCGATTTCTCGTTCTACCGCGCCTACGTCGGCAAGGACGGCAAACCGGCCGCCTTCGCCGCCGACAACGTGCCGTACCAGCCCAAGCACTTCCTGAAGTTCGCCGACCAGCCGCTGGGTGCCGACGACTTCGTGATGGTGGCCGGCTACCCGGGCCGCACCAACCGCTATGCACTGGCCGGTGAATTCAACGAAACCGCCAGCTTCACCTACCCGACCATCGCCAAGCACTACAACGCCGTGCTGAAGATGATCGCCGACGCCGGCAAGGCCGACGCCGACGTCAAGGTGAAGTACGCCGCCACCGCCGCCAGCATGAACAACGTGGCCAAGAACTACCTGGGCCAGCTGGAAGGCTTCAAGCGCATCGACGCCGCTGGCCAGAAGCAGGCTGAAGAAGCCGCCGTGCTGGCGTGGCTGAAGAAGCAGGGCGCTGCCGGCAAGCCGGCCCTGGCGGCACACGCGCAGCTGCTCAAGCATCTGGATACCAGCAAGTCGACCCGCGAACGCGACCTGTTCGTCGGTCAGTTCAACAACACCTCGGCCGTTGGCGCGGCGATCACCCTGTACCGCCTGTCGATCGAGCGCAGCAAGCCGGATGCCGAACGCGAAGCCGGTTACCAGGAACGCGACCTGACCACCATCGAAGGTGGCCTGAAGCAGATGGATCGTCGCTACGTGGCGAAGATGGACCAGCAGCTGCAGGCCTACTGGCTGGACCAGTACGTGGCCCTGCCGGCCGCACAGCGCGACAACGAAGTGCTGAACAAGTGGCTGGCCGGCAGCGATGCCGCTGCGGTGAAATCGCTGGTGGGCAAGCTGTCGGGCACCGAGCTGGGCAGCCTGGACGCACGCCTGAAATGGTTCAAGGCCGACCGCGCCGCGTTTGAGGCCAGCAACGATCCGGCCATCCAGTACGCCGTGGCCGTCATGCCCGCACTGCTGAAGCAGGAAGAGCAGAAGAAGATCCGCGAAGGCGAATCGCTGACCGCGCGCCCGCTGTACCTGCAGGCCGTGGCCGACTACAAGAAGAGCCAGGGTGAGTTCGTCTACCCGGACGCCAACCTGTCGCTGCGCATCACCTTCGGCAACGTCATGGGCTATGGCAAGGACGGCGTGAAGTACACCCCGTTCACCACCCTGGAAGGCGTGGCGGCGAAGGAAACCGGTGAGGATCCGTTCGATTCGCCGAAGGCGCTGCTTGATGCAGTCAAGGCCAAGCGTTACGGCGGCCTGGAAGACAAGCGCATTGGTTCGGTGCCGGTGAACTTCCTGTCCAACCTGGACATCACCGGTGGCAACTCGGGTTCGCCGGTGCTGGACGCCAACGGCAAGCTGGTCGGCCTGGCCTTCGATGGCAACTGGGAATCGGTCAGCTCCAACTGGGTGTTCGACCCGGTGATGACCCGCATGATCGCCGTCGACAGCCGCTACATGCAGTGGATCATGCAGGAAGTGGCGCCGGCGCCGCAGCTGCTGAAGGAACTGAACCTGGCGAAGTGAGGTAGTGCCGGCCGCTGGCCGGCAACCTCGACCAGACAGCCGGAGTTTCCGAAACCCCGCGACTCACGTCGCGGGGTTTTTTCATGCCCGGCCCGGCCCGGTGCGCCGAACAGGTATCATCCCTGTTCCGCGTACTTCACAGGATGTGAACGAAACGCGGAAACCTCCTCCCCCCAGGACCCCTTGCACGCATGCGCATCCTGCTTGCCCGCCACGGCGAAACGCCGTGGAACGCCGAAGGCCGCTACCAGGGCCAGATCGATATTCCGCTTTCGCCGATCGGTGAAGCCCAGGCCCAGGCACTGGGTGCCCGCCTGGCCTCGGTGGACATCACCCGTGCCGTCGCCTCGCCGCTGTCGCGCGCGCAGCGCACCGCGCAGCTGGCGCTTGGCGCCGCCCGCGCCGACATGCTGCTGACCGAGCCGGAGCTGCAGGAAATCGCCCACGGTGAATGGGAAGGGTTGCTCGCCAGCGAGATCCACGAGAAGGATCCGTCGCGCCTGCAGGCCTGGCGCGAGGAGCCGGATACGGTGCTGATGCCCGGCGGCGAATCGCTGCGCCTGGTGCTGGAGCGCAGTTGGCGCGGCCTGGCGCGTGCCACCGAAGGCCTCGGCGAGCACGACACTCTGCTGGTGGTAGCGCACGATGCGGTCAACCGCGTGATCCTGTGCAAGGTGCTGGGCCTGCCGCTTTCCCGCCTGTGGACCTTCCGCCAGGCACCGACCACGCTCAACCTGCTCGAAGGCCCCGACCTGGACAGCCTGGAAGTGGTGCGCCTGAACGACTGCGCCCACCACACGCCGTTCTTCGGCGAAGCCAAGCACCGCGCCCTCTGATCCATCCCCCGCATCAACTGCTTCTGCTGGAACCGCTGCCGTGACGAACACCCCGACCACCCTGGCCGACTGGCTGGACTACATTGAACGCCAGCACCCGGCGAGCATCGACATGGGCCTGGAGCGCGTGCGCGCCGTGGCCGCGGCGATGGGCCTGGGCGCGCCGGCCAAGCGCACCATCGTGGTCGGTGGCACCAACGGCAAGGGCTCAACCGTGGCTTTCATCGAAGCCATTGCACGCGCCGCCGGCTGGAAGGTCGGTGCCTACACCTCGCCGCACCTGCTGCGCTACAACGAGCGCGTGCGCATCGACGGCCAGGACGTGGACGATGCCGCGCTGGTCGCCGCGTTCAATACGATCGAAGCCGTGCGTGGCGAGATCACGCTGACCTATTTCGAGTACGGCACGCTGGCCGCGCTGCAGCTGTTCGCCGACGCCGGGCTGGACCTGGCGGTACTGGAAGTGGGCCTGGGCGGCCGCCTCGATGCGGTCAACATCGTGGACGCCGACGTGGCGGTGATCACTACCGTGGACATCGACCATGCCGAGTGGCTGGGCGAGGATCGCGAGGCGATCGGGACCGAGAAGGCCGGCATCATCCGCGGCTGGAAGCCGGTGATCCTGGGCGAGACCGATCCGCCGTCGAGCGTGCTGCGCCGTGCCTACCTGGTTGGCGCCAATGCGATCCGTGGTGGCAGCGACTATTTCTACGAGCCGATCGATGCCCAGCGTTGGCGCTGGCGCGATGTCGGCCTGCGCATGGAACTGCCGACCCCGGCGCTGGCCGGCCCGATCCAGCTGGCCAATGCGGGTGCCGCCATCGCCGCGCTGCGCGCGCTGGACAAGCCGGTGCCGCGTGCGGCGTGGGCCGCCGGTGTCGCAGCGGCACGCATTTCCGGCCGGCTGCAGGCATTCGAGCGCGATGGCGTGCAAATCCGCGTCGACGTCGGCCACAACCCACAGGCGGCGGGCCAGCTGGCGCGTGCGCTGAAGGCCGAGGTCTCGGCCGGGCGCACCCTGGCGGTGTACGCCGCGCTGCAGGACAAGGACGCAGCGGGGGTGGTGCAGGCGCTGGAGGACGTGGTGGGCGAGTGGACCCTGGCCGGGCTGGAAGGCCCGCGCGGGCAGAGCGCCGCCCAGCTGCAGGCACGCCTGGCCGGCACCGCCGCCGCCACGGCGCTGCTGGCTGACAGCGTCGAACAGGCACTGGCGCAGGTGCTGGCCCAGGCCGAGCGCGGTGACCGCGTGCTGGTGTTCGGCTCCTTCCATACCGCTGCCGCCGCCCTGCAATGGCTGCAGGGCGATGCCTGATACGCGTTCAGCCAACGCCGACGCCGTCCGGTCCGGCACCCGTATAATCGATGCCAATCTCCGGACAGTTGCCTGCCTCACGTGGATACGCCTCTGAAACAGCGTCTGATTGGTGCCATCGTGCTGGTGGCACTGGCCGTGATTTTCCTGCCGATGCTGGTCAAGGGGCCGGCACCGGACAGCGGCGTGGCCAATGTGCCGATCGCCGCGCCGGATGCACCGGCCGATGGCCAGTTCGAAACCCGTGAACTGCCCCTGGTCGCCCCGGCCGGTGGTGCCACCGGCCTGCAGACCGGGCAGGCCAAGCCGCTGCAGGACGCCGCGACGCCGGCCACTCCGCCGACCGTGGACACCTCGCCGACGGTCGCCGCCGGCAACTATGCGGTTACCTTCGGTGCCTACGGCAGCAAGGCCGACGCCGACGCGGTGATCGCCTACCTGAAGCGCTCGCAGCTGCCGGGCTTCGCCGAAACGGCGACCATCAACGGCCGCCAGGCATGGCGCGTGCGCGTGGGGCCGTACGCCGACCGAGCACAGGCCGAGGCCGCCCGCCTGCAGGCGGTGAAGATCCGTGCCGATGTGAAGGCCGAAGTGATCACCCTGGATGCCGCAGCGGACAGCAGCGCCCCGGTGGCAGCCACCCCGGCACCGGCTACGCCGAGCGCCAGTACCCCATCCGCCGCCACCGCGCCGTCGGCCAGCAGCAACCCGGTGCGCAGTGAAAGCCTGCCGCCGAGTACGCCGACTGCAACGACCACTCCGGCGGCCAAGCCCGAGCCGCCGAAGCCGGCGCCGAAGCCCGAAACCCCGAAGCCCGAGCCGAAGCCGGAGGCCACCGCCAGCAAGCCGGCAACGGCCCCGGCCACGCCGGCAGCGCCGGCCGCCAGCGGCGTCGGCTTTGCCGTGCAGCTGGGCGCGTTCGGCCAGGCCAACGATGCCAACGCCCTGCGCGACAAGGTCCGCGCCGCCGGCTTCAGCGCTTTTGTCGAGCAGGTGCGCACCGAAAAGGGCACCCTGCATCGCGTCCGCGTCGGGCCGGTGGCCAACCGTGGCGATGCCGAGCAGCTGAAGGCGCAGGTTGCCGCCAAGGTCGGCGTGGCCGGCATGGTCCGACCGCACCCATGACCCACGCGCAGCCTCGTTGCCAGCGCCGCCGAAGGAGCGGGGCGCCATGATCGACGTGGTGCTGCTGATCGTGATCGCCGCCTCCACCCTGCTGGGGATGCTGCGCGGCTTCGTGGGAATCGTCATCGGCACCCTGTCGTGGCTGCTGGCCGCGTGGGCGGCCTTCGCCTTCGGCAATGACGCCGCACATTGGTGGGCCGCCCCGGCGGCCCCCGGTGGCGAACACTTCGTCGGTGGCTACCTGGGGGTCGGCATCGGCGTGATGATCGTGGTTGCGGTGATCGGCATGGTCATCAAGGCCCTGGTCCACCGCAGCATGCTGACCAGCCTGGACCGCCTGCTGGGCGGGGTGCTGGGCGCCGTGCGGGGCGGCCTGATCGCCGCGATCCTGCTGCTGCTGGGCAGTTTCACCCCGCTGACTGCCGAGCCTTCCTGGCAGCGCTCGGCGGTGCGGCCACTGCTGAACCCCACCGTTGCCTGGATGAACAGCAAGCTGCCGCACTGGGAGGTTCCCGGGGCCGATCTGCTGCCCAAGGCCTTGCCGACCGACGCGCTGTCCCCATCTGCATTGATGGAGTTGGGCAAGAACGCAGGCGCCGGGTTGGGAAAGCCGGGCGCGGCAGGCGATAATGGCATCCTCAACCAGGTAGTGGCAGGCAGCGGATGGCTGCGGCCTGCGAAAGCGGAACAGGGCGATTCCTACGATCCGGCCGAAGTGCGTCCGGACGCCCCAGCACTGCCGGACAGTATCGAGCCGGGCGATCCGGCCAATGTCGACCGCAGGCGCGGCGACCACCGCGGCCAGGTACGGCCACCTTCCTTGTAACTGGGCACAGCCCAGCGGAGACCTCGCACCATGTGTGGCATCGTCGGAATCGTCGGCAACCAGAACGTCGCCGGGCAGTTGTATGACGGCTTGACCGTCCTCCAGCACCGTGGCCAGGACGCGGCGGGCATCGCCACCGCCAACGGCAGCCGCCTGCGCGTGCAGAAGGCCACCGGCCTGGTCCGCGATGTGTTCGATGCCCGCACCATGTCCACCCTGGAAGGCAGCGTCGGCATCGCCCACGTGCGTTACCCGACTGCCGGTTCGGAAGGCATGGACGAGGCGCAGCCGTTCTACGTCAATTCGCCGTACGGCATCGCGCTGGCCCACAACGGCAACCTGATCAATACCGAGGCGCTGCGCCAGCAGGTGTTCGAACAGGACCGCCGCAACGTCAACACCGATTCGGACAGCGAAGTGCTGCTGAACGTGTTCGCCTACGAACTGGAGCAGCAGCGCCAGCTGAGCCCGGAAGCCGCGATCCGCGCGGTGGCTGGCGTGCACCGCCGCTGCAAGGGTGGCTATGCAGTGGTCAGCGTGGTGCTGGGCCTGGGCCTGGTCGCCTTCCGCGACCCGCATGGCATCCGTCCGCTGGTGCTGGGCAAGCGCAGCCATGCCGAGGGCGACGAGTACATCGTGGCGTCCGAGTCGGCCGCGCTGGACGTGCTGGGCTTCCAGCGCGTGCGCGATGTGCAGCCGGGCGAAGCGCTGGTGATCACCGCGCGTGGCGAGCTGTTCTCGGAGATCTGCGCCGAGCCGGCCGAGCACACCCCGTGCATCTTCGAATACGTGTATTTCGCACGCCCGGATTCGATGATCGACAACGTGTCGGTGCACAAGGCGCGCATGCGCATGGGCATCAAGCTGGGCGAGAAGATCCTGCGCCTGCGCCCGGACCACGACATCGACACCATCATCCCGATCCCGGATACCTCGCGCGACGCTGCGCTTGAGATCTCCAACGTGCTCGGCGTGAAGTACCGCGAAGGCTTCATCAAGAACCGCTACATCGGCCGCACCTTCATCATGCCGGGGCAGGGCGAACGCGTGAAGTCGGTGCGTCGCAAGCTCAACCCGATCCACCTTGAGTTCCGCAACCGCGTGGTGCTGCTGGTGGACGATTCGATCGTGCGTGGCACCACCAGCCAGCAGATCGTGCAGATGGCCCGTGACGCGGGCGCGCGCAAGGTCTACCTGGCCAGCGCCGCGCCGCCGGTGCGCTACCCGAACATCTACGGCATCGACATGCCGGCGGCCGAGGAACTGGTCGCGCACAACCGCACCGTGGAAGAGATCGAAGCCCACCTGGGCTGCGACTGGCTGATCTACCAGGACCTGGAAGACATGGAAGCGGCAGTGAGCGAGGGCAATCCGGCGCTGCGCAACTTCGATTCGTCCTGCTTCAACGGCCACTACCCGACCGGCATTGAACCGGGCTACTTCGAGCGCATCCAGCAGCTGCGGTCGGACGACGCCAAGCACAAGCGCCGCGCCTGAGGACCAGGCGTGGTTGACGTACCCGACGTTGCTGGCGACCTGCTGCGCGCAGCGCAGCAGTGCCTGGCCGAAGCCGACCCGCTGCGCAAGGTTGCGCTGACCCAGGCCTACGCCGCTGCGTTCCGTGCCGGCCGCCTGAAGGTGGCTGCCGGCGCGCTACCGCCAGAGCCGATCCGCATGCCGGGCCGGCCGGCGCAGCTGGTGCTGGTGCACCCGCGCGAAGTGCCGCGGCGCGGACTGGGCGGTGTGGAAGGTCGGGCTGCCTTCATCCACGCCATCGCGCATATCGAACTCAACGCGATCGACCTGGCCTGGGACGCGGTGTACCGCTTCCGCGGCCTGCCGCCGGCATTCCATGCCGACTGGGTCAGCTGTGCCGACGACGAATCGCGGCACTTCATGCTGCTGCGGGAGCGCCTGCAGGTGCATGGCCACGACTACGCCGACTTCCCCGCGCACAACGGCCTGTGGGAAATGTGCGAAAAGACCGCGCACGATGGCCTGGCACGCATGGCGCTGGTGCCGCGCGTGCTGGAAGCGCGCGGCCTGGACGTGACGCCCGGCATGATCGAGAAACTGCGCAATGTCGGTGATGGCGAGACCGCCGATGTGCTGGAAGTGATCCTGCGCGAGGAAGTGGCACATGTGGCTGCCGGTTCGCGCTGGTACCGCTGGTACTGCGACCGCGCCGGCGTCGAACCGCGTGCACGTTTCAAGGAACTGCTGGTGGAGTACGCCGGCGGCTACCTGCACGGACCGTTCAACATGGAAGCGCGCCTGCTGGCCGGTTTCGACGCGGATGAGCTCGCCAACCTGGTCGAACAGGCCGGTTGAAGAAAAGGGGACGGAGGGGATCAAGTCGTTTGTGGCACAAACGACTTAATCCCCTCCGTCCCCTTTTTTCAGACGTTCGGCAACACCACGCGCTTGCCATCCACCGTCGGTCGGTTGATGTAGAACAGGCCGGGACCCGGCCGGTAGGGTAGTTCGCTGACGCCGGCATCGGCGGCGTAGGTCAGTGCGGTGTCGCCCAGTGCATCGAAGTTCCAGTGCGCCGACTGCATCAGGTAACGCCGGCGCAGCAGCGCCTCCTGTGTCTGCGTCAGCGGCTGTCCGGCCACCAGGCGCCGTGCGATCGGCTGCAGGGCGGACGGCAGCTCCCAGCCAGGAACCTCGGCGGCATTGGCGGTCCATTGCACGCCGGCGTCGATGGCCTGCTGCTGCATCACCTGCAGTGCGATCAGCTGGTAACGCCAGTCGATGCGCCGACGCAGCACCACCGCGGCGGTCACATACAGCGCCGGTGACAACAGCACGCTGCGGCTGCCGGCGCGACGCTGCTGCTGCCACTGGTGCCAGACATCCACCCAGATTTCTTTCTCGTCCACGCCCAGTTGCTGGCGCCAGCGTTCGGCATCGGCCTGCGTTTCAGCGTAGACCGTGGTGGCCCGCAGCAACGCCAGTGGAGGGACCTGGTAGTCGGCAACCGCGGGGCGGCGCAACTGTTGCCGGCGCGGGCGGCTGAGCAGCTTGGGACCTTCTTCCAGCTGGTTGTAGCCACCGCCGATATTCGCGTGTACGCCGGGTAGGGCGATCTCGGCAAACGGCGGTGCCACGCTGGTCAACGGATAGTGCTGGCGATGTTCATCGCGTGCAGTGAGCTGCACGACGCGACCGGCGATGCCGCTGTGCAGGGCCAGCTGCGGCCGCTCATCGGCGCGGCCGCCATTGACTGCGACAACGGTGTCGAACAGCCCGATGAAGCGCAGCACCGGCGTGGCTGGGGCGAAGTTCGCAGTGCAGGACAGGCCGGCGGCCTGCAGCAGCTGGCGCCAGCGCACGCCGTCCCAACCCTGCAGTTGGTTGGCGATGTCACGTGCGGCAGCAGCACCGCGTGAATAACCGAACAGGTCCAGCTGCACGCCATGCAGCGGTCGCTGCCAGCGTGCGGATAGTCCCGACAGTGCGGCCGGAAGCAGCACCTGCAGCGCGCGCTGCACTTTCGCGCGAACGCCACTGGCACCGATGCCGAAGGCCAGCCCGATCAGATCGTCGTCGGCATCATCGCGGGTACCCACGCCTTCGACATAGATCGACAGCGAGGGAGCGGCCATCGCATCACGGCGGCTGTCCGGATACAGCTGCTGCAGGCGCGCGATGTTGGTCAGGCCGTTGTCGTAGCTGCTGGTCAGCCGGCTCTGGTAGGTCGAATCATCGTCCGCGCGCAGCTGCGCCGGTCGAGGCTGCGGAACCTGCAGACGGCCGCGCGCCAGGTTGTGTGCGTTGTTGCGGGTGCCGTCGAAGAACAGGCCGATCCGCAGCAAGCCGACATCTTCGTCCGTGTCCTTCGCTGGTGCCATGTGCATTCCCCGTCGTGGCCGCGTCACGGTAGCGCGAAAGCGGTGTATTGGCGAAGTGTAGTGACGCTTTTGACCTTACTTAACGCAGATGCGGTCGATCACAGTTCCTGATTTTCATTCCCATCTTCTATTGAATTCACACGACCCGCGCAGGCCATATGGCCAAACCCGGCAAACCCGGGCGTGCTGCATCAACGCTGTTCACATCATTCAAGGAGCGACGCAATGTTGTCCAGATCGATTGGCAAAGCGGCAGGTGGCCTGGTGTTGGGTTTGTCGGTGGCGGCAGCCGCGCATGCGGCACCGTTGTTCGAACCGGTGACGGTCATCAGCCGGGCATCGGCCAACAGCGAGCCTGCACTCGGCAAGCTGCTGGCCACCCCGTCCACGGCGACGGTGCAGGAAGTGCGTGTCGACGCGGCGGCTACGGCGCAGCCGCAGCTGGAATTCGAGCTGCTCGGCAAACGGGTGCAGGCGGTGCGCAGCAAGGTCGAGGCGCTGCCCGATGGTGGCAGCATCTGGTACGGCCAGTTCCGTTCGCCGTCCGACCGGTTGACCGCCGCCACCTCCAGCGGCCAGGACGATCCGGGCAATTCGTTGATCCTGGTACGTTCGGGCGACACCATCACCGGTTCGATCCGCAAGGACGGCAAGCTCTATCGCCTGCGTCCACTGGGTAACCGCCACGTGCTGGTCGAAGTCGACGAATCGAGGATGCCAGCCGATCATCCGGCTGACTACAACCAGCTGCCGAAGATCCCGATGGCCGACAACGACCACATCGGCATCGCGCAGGCCTCTTCGGGAACGCCGGCGACCATCCGCGTGCTGGTGGTGGCGACCAATGCGGCGGTCACTGCCTATGGCGGCAACATGCAGTCGCTGGTGCAGCTGGCGGTGGCCGAGTCCAACCAGGGTTACGTCAACAGCAACGTTGGAATCACCATGCAGCTGGCCGGTTACGAGACCACCAGTTACACCGAGTCCGGCAGCTTCGATACCGATCTGGCGCGCTTCCGCGGCACCAGCGACGGCTACATGGACAGCATCCACACCAGCCGCAACACCACCGCAGCCGACGTCGGCGTGCTGCTCATCAACAACAGTGCCTACTGCGGCCTGGCCTCGGGCATCGGCTCGACCGCGTCGACCGCTTTCGCGGCGGTGTACTGGGATTGCGCAACCGGCTACTACTCGTTCGCGCACGAGATCGGCCATCTGCAGAGCGCGCGGCATGACATCGCCACCGACTCGAGCACCTCGCCCTACGCCTATGGCCACGGCTATCGCTACGAGCCTGCCACCGGCACCGGTTGGCGCACGATCATGGCCTACAACTGCACCCGTAGTTGCCCGCGCCTGAACTACTGGTCCAACCCGAACATCAGCTACAACGGCATCCCGATGGGCAACGCCAGTACCGCCGACAACCAGCGCGTGCTGGTCAATACCAAGGCCACCATCGCGGCCTTCCGCTGAGGCCAGGCGCCGACCAGGCGCGGCGTCTACCCGGGCACGTGCACCTGCCCGGGTAGATGCCAACCTTGGTTGGCACCTTCGGACCCATCATTCGCGCGCGAGCGTATCCAGCGACCAGCCGCCGGCATCCACGCGCAGCACCGATCCCTGCTCGTACCAGTCACCCAGCACGATGCGGGTGCAGGCACGGCCACCGGCCTGCAGCGAATGGATCGCCGGGCGGTGGGTGTGGCCATGGATCATCGTGTCCACGCCATGGCGCGCGAACGTGGCATCGACTTCGGACGGCGCCACGTCGGTGACGGTCTCGAACTGCGCGCGATCACCCTGCTTCATTTCCGACTGGCGGGCCTGGCTGGCTTCGCGCGCCTTCTGCGCGAACGCGATACGCGCTGCCAGCGGCTGTGACAGGAACTGTGCCTGGAACGCCGGGTCACGCGTCTGTGCACGGAACTGCTGGTAGGGAATGTCATCGGTGCACAGCAGGTCACCGTGCTGCAGCAGCACCGGGCGACCGTAGAGGTCGATCATGCACGGGTCGGGCAGGATGCGCAGGCCGGCACGGCGCGCGTAGTCCTCGCCAAGCAGGAAATCACGGTTGCCGCGGATGAAGTACACCGGCACGCCGCTGTCGGACAGCACCTTCAGTGCATCGGCCACCGCGTCGGCGGCGGGCGAGGGAGTGTCGTCACCGATCCAGGCTTCGAACAGGTCGCCGAGGATGTACAGCGCATCGGCGCCGGGCGCCTGCTCGCGCAGGAAGCGCAGGAACAGGTCGGTGATCTCCGGACGGCTGGGGTCCAGGTGCAGGTCGGAAATGAACAACGTGGTCATGCGGGCATTCTAGGGCATCAACGATGACGGTAGCGCCGCCGGCATCGTGGGGATCAGATCCCTCCCCGAAGGAAAACGGATCTGACCCCGGGGGCTACACCGGCAACGGTAACCAGGCCAGGCTGGCCGAGGCCAGCCCGATGGCGATGCCGGTGGCGGCCAGCACATCGGACGGGTAGTGCAGGCCGAGTACCACCCGCGACAGCGCCACGCCCGCGGTGAACGGCACCAGCAGTGGCGCCAGCCACGGGTAATAGGCCAGCGCCACGATGGTGAACGACACCGCGTGCAGGGTATGCCCGGAGGGGAAGCTGAACTCGTCCAGCGGTGCCACCCAGGCACGGATGCGCAGGTCGGCGGCATACGGGCGCGGGCGCCGGGTCCAGCGCTTGAGGCCCTTGTACAGCAACAGCGCGGCCAGGCCGGTGGCGGCCATGTGCACCGATGCGCGCAGGCCATCGAAGCCATCAAGCAGCACCAGGGCGCCCATCAGCACATACCAGAACACGCCATCACCGAGCCGGCTGATGACCGCGAACAGGCGGCGCACACGGCGGCGGCGGCAGTAGTGGTTGGCCCGCCGGCACAGGCGCGCTTCGCGGTCGGCCAGCAGTTCAAGCCGCGTTGTGCGCATGGCCGGTCCTCCGCGACTGGGCCAGTTCGGCCAGCAGGGCGTCGAATTCCGCCACCACCTGCTGCGGATGCAGGCGCTTCATGGCGCGTGCGGCGTTGCTGCCCAGCACGTGGCGCTGCGCGTCATCCGCGGCCAGTTGCACGGCCGCGTCGATGAACTGCTCGTCGTTGTCCACTGCGGCGCCATTCTCGCCATTGCGCAGGTACTCGCGCGCCGCGCCGTAGTCGAAGGCCACCGTTGCCACGCCGCTGGCCATGCTTTCAAGGGTCACGTTGCCGAAGGTCTCGCTGCGGCTGGGGAACAGGAACAGATCGCCGCTGGCGAAATGACGTGCAAGCGCATCGCCACGCTGGACGCCGCAGAAGATGAAGTCGGGATTTTCATGCGCCAGCTTTTCGCGGGCCGGGCCATCGCCCACCCACACGAAGCGGGCCTTCGGACGGATCTGCTGCAACCGACGGAAGGCCTTCACCGCCAGCCCGAGGTTCTTCTCCGCGGCGATGCGGCCGACATAGATCGCGACCAGGCCGTTGCCGTCCACGCCCCACTCTTCGCGCAGGGCAGGGTCACGACGGTTCGGATCGAACTGCTGGCTGTCGACCGCGCGCGCCAGCAGGCGCACGCGTTCGAAGCCCTGTTCGCCGAGGAACTGCTGCAGTTCGCGGGTGGGCACCAGGGTTGCATCGGCCTGGTTGTGGAAGCGGCGCATCCAGCGCATCGCGGCGGCCTGCAGCCAGGCCACGCCGTAGTCGGGCAGGTACTCGTCGAAGCGGGTGTGGAAGCCACTGGCCACCGGGATGCCGAGGCGCCGTGCGGTGCGCACCGCCGACCAGCCCAGCGGGCCTTCGGTGGCGACATAGACGGCATCCGGGCGTTGCTGCTGCCAATGGCGACCGAGCCGGATCGGTGCCGGCATGCCGAAGCGCAGGCCGGGGTAGCGCGGCAGGGCGGCGCCGGGAACCAACAGGGTGCCCGGTGCGGAGTCCAGCGCTTCGTTGGCCTGGCGGGGCCGGATCAGGTCGATCTCATGGCCGGAATTGCGCAGTCCCTGCTCCAGCCCCTGTACGGTGAGGGCAACGCCGTTCACTTCCGGCGGATAGGTCTCGGTGACGATGGCATAGCGCATGGCGGGCCTCCGGGTTTCCGGCATGCTCGGGCCTGGCGATGTAGCCGATGTGACCGCTTTGCGACCGGCAGATGACGCGGCCGGAAGCGTACGCCACCACGGCCCCGAAGGGCCGTGGTGGGCACCGTGCGTGGTGCGTGGATCAGAAGCGCTGCTGGTACTTCATGTAGATGAAACGGCCGATGTCGAAGCCACCGTAGTAGGAGAAGTTGGCACTCGGCTGGCTGTACATGGCCGGGCCCTGGCGGCCGAACACGTTGTTGGCGCCGATTGAAACGGTGGCGTCCCACGGCAGGCTGTAGCGCGCCTGCACGTCATGGAAGGTGACCGATCCACGACGGTTGTAGTCGCGCGTACCGCTGAACCACGGCGCGCGCTGGTCGGGATGGGAACACTCGTTCGGATAATCCTCCGCACCCAGGCAGCGTTCCTTGACGGCGGAGAAGTAACGCAGGCCCCAGGTCAGGCCGAGGTTGCCATGCTCCCAGCCCAGCGACGCGTTGGAGCGCACGCGGAAGCCGATGCCGCCGTTGGTGGCAATGCCATTGCTGGGGATGGCCGGTACGCCGGCTTCGTTGGTGGTCTTCTCTTCGGCGTTGACCACATAGGTGGACTTCCAGTCAGCGCTCAACCTGCCCCAGCGGGTTTCGACCTTGTGGCCAATCTCCAGGTCGTAGCCTTCTGCCTGGCGGAAGCCGCTGTTGCGGTTGCCGAAGTTGAGTTTGTTGACGATGCCCAGCTCCGGGTCGCGGGTGAAGCTGCTGCAGCGCTCGGCAATACCCAGCTCGTAGCAGTCGCGAAGGATGTCGTTGGGATGGTCGGAGACGATGGTGTTGTCGATGCGGATCTTCCACCAGTCCAGTGCGATGTGAAGCCCTTCGGCAAACGTCGGGCTCCAGACCAGGCCCAGAGTGCGGCTGGTCGAAGTTTCCGGCTGCAGGTCGGGATTGGAGCCGTTGGTGAAGGGCAGGGGCGTCTGCCCACTGCTGCCGGTGATGGGTTCATTGCCCTGGCCGAGCTGGCGGTAGGTGTCGGCGTTGGCGATGTCGGCAGCACAGCGCGCGCGGACCTCGGCACTGCTCGCGGCTGCGCCATGGACCGTATCGCAGGGATCGCGGAAGCCGGTGGTGAACGTCTCCGAGCCGCCGCCGTACAGGTTGGCGATGGTCGGCGCACGGAAGCCCTGTGCCCAGGTGCCGCGGACCAGCAGCTGATCGATCGGCTTCCAGGTGAAGCCGAACTTGCTGTTGAGGGTTCCGCCGAAGGTGGAGTAGTCCGAGTACCGCGTCGCCGCGCTGAGGGTCAGTTCGCGGGCGCCGGCGAGCTCGCGCAGCACCGGCACGCTCAGTTCCAGGTAGGCCTCGTCGACGCGGTAGCCGCCACCGGTGGGGCCTGCCGCCAGGTTGGTGGTGGCACCGGTCTGCGCAAGTGCATCAGGGATGAAGCGGCCGTCCTCGCGGCGGCTCTCGGCCCCCACGGCGAAGCCCAGCTCACCGGCGGGCAGGCTGGCAAGGCTGCCGCTGAGGTTGGCGAACAGGTTGCGGGTGGTGGTGCGGCCGCGGGTGAGTTCTTCCGGGAACAGCCAATCCTGGAGCTCCGTGTTACCGGTCAGGCCATAGGGATCGTCCTGGCCATACGGAACCAGCGGGTTCCAGGGTTTGCAGCCTGCGATCGGCGCATCTGGCGTTCCGCATTCGACCTTGCCGGTTGCCGGGTTGTAGAACGAAGGACCGGTGGCATCGGCCACGCGCTGCTTGTGCAGGTTGCCGGTGGCACGTTGGGTCAGCTCACTGCGGTTGTACTGGTAACCCGCTTCCCAGTCGAAGTCGCGACCGCCGAATTCGAAGTTGCCCTCGAGTGCCGCGACGGCCTGCCAGGTGGTCAGATCGCTGGTGCTGACGCGAGGAATCTCCCAGGTACGACGGTTCCAGTGCACATCGCTGGGCGTGTCGTAGCCGTGATGGCTGCCGAACGGATTGAACCAGCTGTCGGCCGACATCGGGGTGATGCCGGCTGGGCCGGACTGGAAGGGATAGCCGGCAATCTGGCGCGTGGTGGTGCGCCGGTTGTAGGCCAGCTGGGTGTTGAAACGGACCTGGTCGTTCAGCTCCACGCGCGCATCGACGAAGATTGAATCGCGCTTGATCGGCGTCTGCAGATGCATCTGCTCGTTGCTGTTGCTGACATCGCCGGTGAACGGTGTGTTGTCGCTGAGGTGGAAGCTGTCCGGCCCGCCCGGCTGGCTGCCACGGTCGAGCGAATAGCTGCAGCCCCGGCTGTTGCTGCAGCCGGGGCCCTTGAAGCCGGTGATGCGACCCCACTGGCCGACCGTGGTCCAGCCGTCATCCGCGTGGCCGTCGGTATAGGTATAGGCACTGAAGCCGCGGTCCCTGGCCCAGACGCCCTTTTCTTCGACATGCTCGGCAGCAACGCTGATGGAAGCACGGTCATTGGACCAGCCGGCAACCACGTCGTACTGGGTACGGGCACCGTCGCCTTCACTGTATTGGCCGTGATAGACGTTGGCGGTTACACCCTGAACGTTGCGCCGGGTGATGATGTTCACCACGCCGGCCATCGCGTCGGACCCGTAGATGGCCGAGGCACCGTCCTTGAGCACTTCCATGCGTTCCACCGCAGCGGCAGGAATGCTGGAGATGTCCTGAAAACCCGAAGTGGTCATGCCCAGCCGCTTGCCGTTGACCAGCACCAGGGTGCGCTGGGCACCGAGGCCACGCATGTTCACGTAGCTGCCGCCGGCGGCTTCGCCGGCGCTCAACGGGCTGGCGCGGCTCAATGCCGGGCTGCCGGTCGCGGTCAGGTTCTGCAGGATGTCGGCAACGGAGTTGAAGCCCTGTCGCTCGATGTCGGCGCGGCTGACGGTCAGCACCGGCTGTGCGGTTTCCAGGTCGACCTGGCGGATGCGTGAGCCGGTGATTTCGATGCGGTCCAGCGTGGTGGCTTCCGGTGCCTGCTGCGCGAGCGCTGGAACGGCCAGGTTTGTGGTCGCCGTGATTGCAAGCGCACGACGGATCGCCAGCCCCAGTGCGGGAATACGGATGGTCATGGGTGTCTCTCTCTCAGTCTTCGAAGTCTTCGGTGCGCAGCCAAGCGGGCCGCGCCAACGCCACCGCAGGCGGTGGTTGTTCGAACCTAGTGAAGGAGGAGAGGGAGAGGTATGGGGAAAGGACGAAATCGCCATGGAGCCGCATGACGCTTCCGCACAAACCGGAAGTGAATCAATCGATTGATCTGATCGACGGCGGAGCGATGGACGATGCACCCTCGCCCCGACTCTGGACCGAAAGCGTCATGGCATTTGTTGGCAGCGACAGCCTGCGCGGAAACAGAAAAGACCACGGCTCCGAAGGGCCGGGGTCGTAGAGCTTCAACAGTTTGTCGAACACGCGCGGAACAGGCCTTTGGCGACGCGTCATGACGTGCCGCCCTGGCCGTAGGGATCAGGCCACGAACGGCCGGAACTGGATGCCCAGCCCGGCGATGCCGTCGGTCTCGCCGATCAGGTCGGCGCGGAGCAGCGGGCGCGCATCGATGAAGGCCTGCGGCACGATCAGCGACAGGCGATTGTCGTCCGCGGTCAATTCCAATGCCGGCAGCGGATCGTCCTCGTGGGCGCGGTTGAGCAGTACCGCCAGGCGCAGCAGGGCGGCCAACCGGCGTGCAGTCAGCAGCAGGCGCTCGGGCAGGGCGTCGAACGCGGTCTTGGTCACGCTGCGGCGATGGCTGCGTACCAGTGCGGCCAGCATCTGCTGCTCCTGCCGCGAGAAGCCGGCGATGTCCGAGTGTTCCAGCACGTAGCTGCCATGCACGTGGTAGCCGCTGTGGGCAATCATCAGGCCCAGCTCGTGCAGGCGCGCGGCCCAGCCGAGCATGCGTGCGTCGTCGGCATCGAGTTTCCAGCGCTCCTGCACCTGCTCCAGCAGCGACAGCGCGGTGTCCTGCACGCGGTCGGCCTGTACCGTGTCGATGCCGTAGCGCTGGCTGAGCGCGGCCACCGATTCGTCGCGCAGGTCGTTCTCACCGGCACGGCCGACGATGTCGTACAGGATGCCTTCGCGCATCGCCGCCTTGCTGACCAGCAGCTTCTGCAGGCCCAGGGCCTGGAAGGCGGCCTCCAGCACCAGGATGCCGCCGGCGATGATCGGGCGGCGGTCGCTGGACAGGCCCGGCAACTGGATGTCGTCGATCTTCTTGGCCTTCAGCAGCTCGTCGCGCAGCTGGGGCAGGGCCTCGGCGGTGATCGCGCCCTTGCTCAGCTTCATCGTCGCGCAGATCTCGCTGATTGCCTTGTGCGTGCCCGAAGATCCGAGCGCTTCCTGCCAGCCCAGTGCGCGGTACTTGCTGGCGAAGGGCTGGAACTCGCGGCCGATCTCGGCCAGCGCGTCCTTCCAGCGCTTCTTGCTCAGCTTGCCGCCGGGGAAGAAGCGGCGGGTGCTGGCGATGCAGCCGGCCTGCAGGCTTTCACGCTCCAGGGTCTGCATGCCCATGCCGATGATGAATTCGGTGGAGCCGCCGCCGATGTCGATGACCAGCCGGCGCTGGCCGGGCTTGGGCGGTTGCGCGTGGGCCACGCCGAGGTAGATCAGGCGCGCTTCTTCGCGGCCACTGACCACTTCGATGGCATGCCCCAGCGCGGTTTCGGCCGGGACCAGGAACGACTGCGGCGAGCGCAGCTGGCGTACGGTGTTGGTGGCCAGCGCGCGTACCCGGTGCGGCGGCACATTGCGGATGCGCTGGCCGAAACGGGCCAGGCATTCCAGCGCGCGCTGCCGTGCGGCGGAAGAGAGCCCACCTTTGCCATCCAGGCCATCGGCCATGCGCACGGTCTCGCGCAGCCGGTCGATCACCCGCAGCTGGCCGAGCGTGTAGCGCGCGATGACCATGTGGAAACTGTTGGAGCCAAGGTCGATGGCGGCCAGCAGGTCGCCATCCTGCAATGCGGGCGGAGTCGTAGTGGTATGCGGCATGGGCGAATGTTAGCCGAAGGGGCGGTGTGCTCGTCACCGCGCGGCCTTCACATTTTGGAAGAGGGGAGTGCGGCAGGGCTGCGCCCTGCACCCGCAGAGGCAACGTCAACGTCAACGTCAAAAGCGGTATCCGTGGGATGGCGGGGTGGATCCGGTTGCGGGGGACGCCGTGAACCCATCCTTGGGGGCTTGGCCGCGGCATCCATGCCGCGGACACCCCCGCAACCGGACCCACCCCGCCTTCGACAGTTCCCTGCGATCTGCCGGGACGGCGTGCTGTGCGGCTGCTGGTGGGTGTCGACCTTGGTCGACACGGTAGATCCACGCCATGCGTGGATGAGTCCAAACGCGCCGACCTTGGTCGACACGTACCGGATCAGAGGCCCTGCATCAATGCCATCTGCGCAGAATGCGGGGCTTCGTCGTGCGCCGGGGCACGCTTGTGGTAGATGCCGTCGGCATCCAGTTCCCAGGCGTTGAGGTTGTCGTCCAGGTAGTTCTGCAGCACCTCGCGGTAGACCCGCTTGGCCAGCTCCGGGTCGAGGATCGGGAAGCAGGTCTCGACCCGGCGCAGCAGGTTGCGCTCCAGCCAGTCGGCGCTGGCGCAGTACATCTCCGGTGCGCCGTCGTTGCCGAACCAGTAGACGCGGCTGTGCTCCAGGAAGCGGCCGACGATCGAGCGCACGCGGATGTTGTCCGAGATGCCCGGCACACCCGGGCGCAGGGTGCAGGCGCCGCGGATGATCAGGTCGATCTGCACGCCGGCCTGCGAGGCGGCGTACAGCGCGCGCACCACCTGCGGTTCGTTCAACGCGTTCATCTTGGCGATGATCCGCGCGGGGCGGCCGGCGGCGGCGATGCGCGTTTCGCGCTCGATGCGACCGAGGATGCCGGTGTGCAGGGTGAAGGGCGACTGCAGCAGGCGCTTGAGCTTCATCTTCGAGGCCAGCCCGGACAGCTGCTGGAACAGCAGGTGCACGTCGTTGCCGATGTCCGCATCGGCGGTGATCAGGCTGATGTCGGTGTACGCGCGGGCGGTGCCGCTGTGGTAGTTGCCGGTGCCCAGGTGTACATAGCGGCGCAGCTTGCGGCCCTCGCGGCGCACGATCAGCAGCATCTTGGCGTGGGTCTTGTAGCCGACCACGCCGTACACCACCTGCACGCCGGCTTCCTGCAGGCGATCGGCCAGGCCCAGGTTTGCCTCTTCGTCGAAGCGTGCGCGCAGTTCAACGACCACGGTCACGTCCTTGCCGTTGCGCGCGGCCTGGATCAGCGCATCGACAATCAGCGAATCCTTGCCGGTGCGGTACAGGGTCTGCTTGATCGCCAGCACGTTGGGGTCGATCGCCGCCTGCCGGATCAGGTCCAGCACCGCGGTGAAAGCATCGAACGGGTGGTGCAGCAGCAGATCCTGGCGCGCCGCGGTTTCGAAGATGCCGTCGCTGTCGCGCAGCGTGCGCGGGGTCATTGGCGGGTACTTCAGGTCCGGCTGTGCGATCAGGTCGTACAACTGGATGATGCGGTTGAGGTTGACCGGGCCGTCGATGCGGTACACCGCGTTCTCGGTCAGGCCGAAGTTCTGCAGCAGGGTGCGCACGATCTCGCGCGGCATGTCCTGCGCGATTTCCAGCCGCACCGCCGGCCGGTAGCCGCGATCGACCAGTTCGTCGCGCAGTGCCAGCGCCAGGTTCTCCACCTCCTCCTCGTCCACCACCAGCTCGGAGTTGCGGGTGACGCGGAACTGGTAGGCCCCCTGGACTTCCATGCCCGGGAACAGCTCATCGACGAAGGTGGACAGCACCGAGGACAGGAACACGAAATTCTGCGACCCGCCGAGCTTCTCCGGCAGCTGGATGATGCGCGGCAGCGAGCGCGGCGCACGCACGATGGCCAGATGGCCGGCGCGGCCGAATGCGTCGGTGCCCTTCAGCACCACCACGATGTTCAGCGACTTGTTGAGGATCTTCGGGAACGGGTGCACCGGGTCCAGGCCCAGCGGCGACAGCACCGGCATGATCTCGTTGCGGAAATAGGCGCGCAGCCAGCGCCTCTGCCGATCGGTCCAGGAGTGGCGGCCGAGCACGCCGATGCCGGCCTCCATCAGCGCCGGGCGCAGCGTCTCGTTCCAGCAGCGGTACTGCTGGTCGACCAGTTGTGCCGCGCGGTCGTGGATGGCGTTGAGGATGGCCTGCGGGCTCATCCCGTCCGGTGCCGGTGGCAGGCCGAATTCCTGCGCGTGGCGGACGGCGGCGGCGCGGATCTCGAAGAACTCGTCCAGGTTGGTGCAGGAGATGCACATGAAGCGCAGGCGCTCCAGCAGCGGCACCTGCGGATCCATCGCCTGCGCCAGCACGCGGAAGTTGAAATCCAGCTGCGACAGCTCGCGGTTGATGTAGAGCGCCGGGTCGCGCAACGGATCGTTGTCCGGGCTCACGGGGAGGGGGAGGGATCCGAGGCTGCTCATGGCGTCATTCTTCGATGGAAGTCAGGGGGGCGGACTCGCGCGGGCGCACGTGGTCGGCATCGAAATGGCAGGAGAACACCGAGCCCTTGCCGACCTCGCTTTCAATCTCCAGCCGCGCGTGGTGCAGGCCGAGGATGTGCTTGACGATGGACAGGCCCAGGCCGGTACCGCCGCTTTCGCGGGAGCGGCTGCTGGAGACACGGTAGAAACGTTCGGTCAGGCGTGGCAGGTGGGAAGCCGGGATGCCGTAACCGGAATCGCGCACCGCCAGCACCGCGCCCTCGCCTTCGCGACGGAACTCCACGGCGATGCGGCCACCGGCCGGCGTATAGCGCACCGCATTGGTGACCAGGTTGGAGAAGGCGCTATGCAGCTCCTTGGTGGAACCCTGCAGGTCGACGCCGGCCAGATCGTCGATGCTGATCTGGTGGCGGCCCTGGCTGTGCGCTTCGGCCTCGCGGCGTAGTGTGGCCAGCATCGGCTGCATGGCGACGGTCTCTTCCTCGCTGTGCTCCTGCGATTCCAGCCGCGACAGGGTCAGCAGGTCTTCCACCAGCTGGGCCATGCGCTGGCTCTGCTTGCGCATTTCTTCCAGCATCGGACCGGTGCCCGGGAAATCCTCCGGGTCCATCATGTCCAGGTAACCGTGGACCACGGTGAGCGGCGTGCGCAGTTCGTGTGAAACGTTGGCGACGAAGTCGCGGCGCACCTGTTCCAGGCGCAGCAGCTTGCTGACGTCGCGGGCGATCAGCAGCCAGTAGTCCGAAGAATACGGAATCAGTCGCAGGTTCAGGCGGATCGCAGGATCGACCGGTGAGGGCACGTCCAGGATCGGCTCGGCGTTGCGGCCGCCGGCCAGCCAGTGCGCCAGCGGCATCGGCTGCAGGCGTTCGACCAGCGCCTCGCCGAGGTCGCCCGGATGATGCAGGCCAAGCAGGGCGGTGGCCGCTTCGTTGAACCACTGCACGCGCTGGCTGTTGCGGTCCAGCACCACCACGGCATCGGGCAGCGCGGCGGCAGCGGCGCGGTAGCTGCGCAGCATGTCGAGCAGGCGGCGCTTGCGAACGCGCATTTCCACCTGGTTGCGGTACAGCAGGCGGTCCAGCTCGTTCCAGACGCCGGTGCCTTCCTCGGCGGTATCCCAGCGCTGGCGCGCGGTCAGCCGGCGCAGCACGCTGCGCAGCCGCCAGTAATGCCAGGCCAGGGTGGCCAGCGCGCCCAGTGCGATGCACAGCCACAGGTGACCCGTGAACCACCCCACCAGTCCGGAGAACAGCAGTACCGCGGCAACGGTGGCCAGGGTCTTCAACCAGGCAGAGCGGATGTGGCGGGGCATTGCGATCTCGTCGTTGAAGTGCGGCGGTTCACTGGGGTGAACCGAGGGTTATAGCAGAGTTGCCGGCGCCGGCACCCGCGGGTGCGCGGCGTCGGCACGACGAGACTCAGGTCGCGGTGGAGAAGCGGTAGCCGGCGCCGCGCACGGTCTGCACCATGTTCTCGGCGTTGAACGGTTCCAGCGTCTTGCGCAGGCGGCGGATGTGCACGTCGATGGTGCGCTCCTCCACGTACACGCTGCCGCCCCACACATGGTCCAGCAGCTGGGCGCGGGTGTAGACGCGCTCGGGGTGGGTCATGAAGAAGTGCAGCAGGCGGTACTCGGTCGGGCCGATCGGCACCGGCTGGTCGTTGGCGAACACGCGATGGGCGGCGCCGTCGATGCGGATCGGGCCGACGGCCACGCTGCCGTCCTCGTCGTCCTCGCGGGCGCGGCGCATGACCGCACGGATGCGGGCCAGCAGTTCGCGCGCCGAGAACGGCTTGACCACATAGTCGTCGACGCCGGCTTCAAGGCCACCTACGCGGTCGTTCTCTTCACCGCGGGCGGTCAGCATGATGATCGGCACTTCGCGGGTCAGCGTTTCCTTGCGCCAGCGGCGGGCCAGGTCCAGGCCGCTGGTGCCGGGCAGCATCCAGTCCAGCAGGATCAGGTCGGGGACGCGATCGGCGATGGCGGTCTGGGCCTCACGGGCATCGCCGGCGTGGACCGGTTCGTAATCGCCCTTGCGCAGGGCGAAGGCGACCATTTCACGGATCGCGGGCTCGTCATCGACGATCAGGATGCGTTTCTGCACGAGGACACCGTAGGGCTCGGTTACTGGAGTGGTGCCAGTAGACTACGGTTTGATGACATGTTTGTGACTACCTGGCCGGAACCGGTCGGGATTGCCATCGACCGGTCATGCAACACTCAGCGGCGGTCCAGGTCCGGGTCCTGCACGCCCTGGCGGCGCAGCTCCAGCACGGTGGGGGTGATCGCCTCGATGCGCGCATCCACCCGCGCCCGGCCCACGTAGTCCAGCGCCGGGTTGCGCTTGAGGGCCTGCAGCTGCATCAACGATTGCTCCGGGCGGCCGCTGAGGAAGGCGGCCTCGGCATAGGCCTCGCTGGCGCGCACGCTGTCACCGGCCAGCTCGCTGGCGCGGGCGTATCGCTGCTGGAAGACCGGATCGTTACCACTTTGCGACAGCAGGGGCCGCAGCATGGCCTGCGCGCGCTGGCCCGCCTCGCGGGTGCCCTGTTCGTTCAGGATCTCGGCGTAGGTCAGGGCCACGGGCCGGCTGTTGGGGTGCTCGCGCAGCAGCTGCTCGAAACGGGTGTTGGCCTGCGCGCCCAGTCCGGCACGCGATTCGGCCTCGCCCAGGCCCAGTGCCAGCCACAGGTTGTCCGGGCGGGTCTGCAGCAGGCTGGCCAGGGTCTGCCGGGCCTGCGTGGCACCGCTGCGGCCGCCGCGCATGACCGCCAGCGCCTGGCCATAGCGCTGGGCGTCGTTGAGACCGTCCTTCTGCCGCTTGGCCATGTCCGCGTATTCGCGCTCCAGTTCGGCGGTGGAATCGGCGCTCAGCACGCGCAGGCGCTCGCGCGCCCACTCGAAGTCGCCACTGGCGCCACGGGCCAGCTGGCCGACCGGAACGCGCAGCACGCTGCTGGGAAGCAACGGGTTGTTTCCTCGCAGCAGCGGCTCGGCCAGGCCCGGGTCGGCCGGATTCACCCGCTCCTTGCGTTCGCCGCTGGGGGTACTGGTGGTCAGCAGCACCGTGTCCTTCTTCATCTGCTCGGCGCGGGCCTTGGCCTCGCTGATGCGGGTGATGTTGACCGGGTGGGTGCGCAGGAACTCGGGCACGCTGTAGCCGCCCTCGTTGCCGCGCATCGCCGCCGACATGCGCTCGAAGAAGCCGGCCATGGCATCCACGTCGTAGCCGCTGCGCGACAGGGTGCGGATGCCGAGGCGGTCGGCCTCCGATTCGTTGGAGCGGGTGTAGTTGATCTGCCGCTGCTGCATCAGGCCCATGCCGGAGCTGATCGCGGCCATCGTCGCGTTGCCGGAGGACGTGCTGTTGCTGGCCTGCGCGGCCACCACCGCCGCCAGCATGCCGAGCAGGATCGGTATCTGGTCGCGCTGGGCGCGTTCGACCCCGCGCAGCACGTGCTGCTGGGTGACGTGGGCGATTTCGTGCGACAGCACTGCAGCCACCTCGTCCTCGCGCTCGGCGGTCAGCACCAGGCCGGCATTGACCCCGATATAGCCGCCCAGCGTGGCGAAGGCGTTGATCTGGCGGTCCTTCATCACGAAGAACGTGTAGGGCTGGCGCGGCTGGTCGCTGTTGGAGCCAAGCCGGGTGCCCATGGTCTGCAGCCAGTCGTTGACCAGCGGGTCATCCAGCAGGTAGCCATAGTTGCGCAGCTCGCGCAGCATCATCGCGCCGTACTCGGCCTGGCGCGCCGGGGTCAGCAGCTCGCCGGCCGAGGAGCCGATGTCGGGCAGCTTCTCCTGGGCCTGGGCCAGCGGCATGGCCAGGGCCAGGGTAACGGCGGTAGTCAGCAGCAGGGCTCGCAAGCGGAAGGTCCTCGGGCAGGGCGCGCCAAGCGTGGCAGGGCAGGGGGCAACCATTCGTTAACCCACAGTGTTGCGGCGGTGGCGTGGAATTTCCAGCGCACCGGTACCATATGTAGACCGTCGATCCATCGTGGAGTTTCCCGTGACAGCCCAGACCGCCGGCGGCGCCCCCGCCATCACCATCTATTCCACCGCCGTCTGCCCGTATTGCGTGGCCGCCAAGAACTTCCTGAAGAGCAAGGGCCAGCAGTGGACCGAGGTCCGCATCGACCTGGACCCGGCCGAGCGCGAGAAGATGATGGCACTGACCCGCCGCACCAGCGTGCCGCAGATCTTCGTCGGCGACGTCCACGTGGGCGGCTACGACGACATGATGGCCCTGCACCGTGAAGGCAAGCTCGAGCCGCTGCTGGCCGGGCAGGGCCAGGCATGAGCGCGGCCGACGACGGCAGCAAGGACCGCATCGCCGAATTCACCGACTTCCGCAAGCGCATGAACGAACGCATCCTGGGCGAACCGAACCAGGTGGTGCGGCGCTTCTTCGCACTGGACACGCAGACCTACCAGGCCGGCGCGCTGGACGTGAAGACCAAGGAACTGCTGGGCCTGGTGGCCTCGATGGTGCTGCGCTGCGACGACTGCATCAGCTACCACGTGGCCCAGTGCAAGGACGCCGGGGTAACCCGTGAAGAGTTCTTCGAGACCTTCTCGGTCGGCCTGGTGGTGGGCGGTTCCATCGTGATCCCGCACCTGCGCCGCGCGGTCGACTTCCTCGACCAGCTTGAAGGCGGCGCCAGCGCTCCGGCAGCGCACGAGCACTGAGGGTAGTGCCGGCCGCTGGCCGGCATCGCCTGAACTCGACCTGGCCGAGGTTGCCGGCCAGCGGCCGGCACTACCGGGCCCGCGAGGGGGCCTGTCCCGCGATCCAGCAGCCCAGGAGCCCCTTCTTGTTGAAGGGGCGCGCCGACAGGCGGGGGTAGAGGAAGAATGCGCGGGCAATTCTGCCTGAGCCGGGCACTGGGACCATGGTCTATTTGGGACCTCGGCCCCGTCTCAGGCATAATTGCCGGTGAAACTTCCTTTGCGCCGGCGTTTCCGGGCACGTCCGGACGGCGTTTTTCCCCCTGTTCGGAACATCGATCAATGACGCAGAAAATTACGGTCATCCGCGGCGACGGCATTGGCCCGGAAATCATGGACGCCACCCTGTTCGTGCTCGACCAGCTCAAGACTGGGCTGGAATACGAAGACGCCGACGCCGGCCTGGTGGCCCTGGAAAAGCACGGCGACCTGATGCCGGCGGTGACCCTGGAATCGATCGCGCGCAACAAGGTCGCGCTGAAGAGCCCGCTGACCACCCCGGTCGGTGGTGGCTTCACCTCGATCAACGTCAGCCTGCGCCGCCATTTCGACCTGTACGCCAACGTGCGTCCGGCCCACACCTTCCCGAACACCAAGTCGCGTTTCGACAACGTCGACCTGATCACCGTTCGTGAGAACACCGAGGGTGCCTACCTGGCCGAAGGCCAGGAAGTGTCGGCCGACGGCGAGACCGCCTTCTCCGGCACCCGCATCACCCGCAAGGGCTCCGAGCGCATCGTGCGCTACGCCTTCGAGCTGGCCAAGAGCACCGGCCGCAAGAAGGTCACCGCTGTGCACAAGGCCAACATCATCAAGTCGACCTCGGGCCTGTTCCTGAACGTCGCCCGTGAAGTAGCCGCGCAGTACCCGGAGATCGAGTTCCAGGAAATGATCGTCGACAACTGCTGCATGCAGCTGGTGATGCGTCCGGAACAGTTCGACGTGATCGTTACCACCAACCTGTTCGGCGACATCATCTCCGACCTGTGCGCCGGTCTGGTGGGTGGCCTGGGCCTGGCCCCGGGTGCCAACATCGGCAAGGACGCGGCGATCTTCGAAGCCGTGCACGGCACCGCGCCGGACATCGCCGGCCAGGGCAAGGCCAATCCGTGCGCGCTGCTGCTGGCAGCCGCGCAGATGCTGGACCATATCGGCCAGCCGGAAAACGCCGAGCGCCTGCGCAAGGCCATCGTGGCCACCATGGAAGCCAAGGATTCGCTGACCGGCGACCTGGGCGGTACCGGCACCACCATGAGCTTTGCCCAGGCCATCGCCAGCCGCCTGTAAGCGGCCGGTCGACCTCGGTTGGATCCACAGCGGGGCGCCTTCGGGCGCCCCGTTGCGTTGTGGGCTGACTCGTAGATCCACGCCATGCGTGGATGGCGTGGCTTTGGTCCGCAGCCACCCATGGGGTGGCCCTACAGGGGGTTGTCTGTGCGTATCTCGCACAGATCATGTGCTGTTGCAGGGCTGGTTCGTGCGCCATCCGCTCCGCATCCTGTGCCCACTTTCCACTGCACAGGAGTCGCTCCATGAATCTCACCGCCTTCGGCCTGGCCAGCCTGATCGGCATGGCCGCCACCGCCCCGGTCGCCGCTGCCGAACCGTCTCATCCCACCATCCGCCACATGGCCGGCGCGCCGGTCGCGACCTCGCTGGATGCGGCGAAGACCGCCGTGCTGGTGATCGACTTCCAGAACGAGTACTTCGATGCCAAGGCCGCGCCGGGCTTTGCCGGTGGCCGCATGGTCATTCCCGATGGCGTGGCCGCACTGCGCCAGGCCAAGCGGGTGGTCGCGTTCGCCGATGCCCACGGCATCCGCGTGATCCACGTGCAGCACGTGTTGCCGGCCGGTGCACCGCTGTTCGCGCAGGGCAGCGTCAATGCCGACTTCCATCGCGACCTGCAGCCGCGCAAGGGTGAGACGGTCGTGCAGAAGGACAACGTCAGTGTGTTCGCTGGCAACTCGGCCGCGGTACTCGACACGGTGCTGAAGGATGCCGGCATCGACACCCTGATCGTCACCGGCCTGCAGACCCATGCCTGTGTGGCCGGTGCCGCGCGCGACGCGGCGGCCGCACCCCGTGGTTACCGGGTGATCGTGTCGTCCGATGCCAGCGCCAGCCGTGACCTGGACCTGGCCGGTGGCCAGCGCATCGATCATCGCGCGCTGCACGATGCCTCGCTGGCGCAGATCGAAGACGCCTTCGGTGATGTCATGAGTACCGACGCGATCCTGGCGTTGCCGGTGCGCAAGGCCGGCGACGGCGCTTGATAAGCTGGCGGGGCCCGCATGCCGTGGGCCCCGCCACATGGAGCTGCCCGCCGATGGATCACTTCGCCGCCCTGCGTGCGCTGCGCGCCATCGTTGACGCGGGCAGTTTCACCGCGGCCGCTGAACGCCTGGGGACCACCCACTCGGCGATGTCACGGCAACTGCGCCAGCTGGAAGAGCATCTGCAGGTTCGCTTGCTCGATCGCAACAGCCGCCGGCTGTCATTGACCGAGGCCGGGCGCGACTACTACCGCGAGGCGGCAACGCTGCTGGATCGCCTGCAGGAGGCGGACGACCGTGCCCGCGCCGGGCAGGCGCAACCCAGTGGCAGCGTACGCATCAGCGTGCCGCAGGTGGTGGCCAGCCAGGAGTTGCCGCATTGGCTGCCGTCGTTCCTGCAGCGTTACCCGCACGTCTCGTTGGATCTGTCGGCCGATGATCAGCTGGTCGATGTCGTCGGTGGTGGCTTCGACCTGGCCCTGCGGATCGCGCATGCGTTGCCGGACAGCCAGCTGGTCGCACGTGAACTGGCCAGCTGCCCTCGCATCCTGGTGGCCGCGCCAGCCTACCTGGCGCGTCATGGCCTGCCGCGTCAGGCATCGGATCTCGCGCAGCACACGCTGCTGGGCTTCAGTCCCACACCGTCAATGCCGCCCTGGCAGCTGCAGGGGCCGCGTGGTGCCAGTGCGAGCGTCGAGGCCGGGCAACGCCTGCGGGTAGATGCGACGCCAGCGTTGTACGCCGCCGCGCTGGCTGGCATGGGCATCAGCCTGTTCACCGCACTGACGGTGCAGGAAGACCTACGCGCCGGTCGTTTGATCCGTGTGCTGCCGGCCTGGCACGCCGGACAGCGGCGCTACTTCGCGCTGTATCCGCATGCACGTGCGCTGGCGCCGAAAGTGCGCGCGCTGGTCGAGCACCTTGCGGCGCACTACGCTGCACAGGTGGGCGCGGCAGGGTAGTCGCGCGGTTGCAGCCGAGGTGGTGATGGAGTCGGTGTATCTGCTGGTCGCACTGGGCGCGATCGTCGCCGGATTCGTGCAGGGCCTGTCCGGCTTCGCCTTTGGCATGGTGGCGATGTCGTTCTGGGCATGGGGGCTGGAGCCGCGACTGGCGGCCACGCTGTCGGTGTTCGGCGCGCTGGTCGGCCAGCTGGTCGCGGTGTTCACCGTGCGCCGCGGATTCAACCTGCGCCTGCTGCTGCCGTTCGTGCTGGGCGGGTTGGCCGGCATTCCGCTGGGCGTGATGGTGCTGCCGCAGCTGGACATGGACTGGTTCAAGGCGCTTTTGGGCGGCTTCCTGGCGTTGTGGTGCCCGGTGATGCTGATGGCGCGCTCGTTGCCTCCGGTCCGCGTCGGCGGCCGTATCGGTGATGCGATTGCTGGCATGGCCGGTGGCGTGCTCAGCGGCATCGGCGGCTTCGCCGGGCCGGTGCCGACGTTGTGGAGCACGCTGCGCGGCTTCGGCAAGGACGAGCAGCGCGCGGTCATCCAGAACTTCAATCTGGCCATGCTGGCGGTGACCATGGCCACCTATGTCGGCAGTGGCCTGGTGAGCCGGCAGATGCTCCCGTACTTCGCCATCGTGGCGCCAGCCATGCTGGTGCCGACCCTGCTGGGCGCGCGGGTCTACATCGGCGTCAGCGAGCTGCGCTTCAGGCAGCTCGTACTGGGCCTGCTGACCGCATCAGGCATTGCGTTGCTGGCCTCGTCGCTGCCGACGCTGCTGGCGCGCTGAGGGAGGAACGAAAAAGGGCGCCACGAGAGGCGCCCTTTGTCGTCTATGGCATGTTCCGACTCAGCGCTGCTGGATCTTCGACAGCAGGCGCAGGAACTCCACGTACAGCCAGACCAGGGTCACCATCAGGCCGAATGCGCCATACCATTCCATGTACTTCGGCGCGCGCTGGGCCACGCCGGTCTCGATGAAGTCGAAGTCCAGCACCAGGTTCAATGCGGCCACGACCACCACGAACAGGCTGAAAGCGATGCCCAGCCAGCTGGAGTCATGGATCACCGGCACGTTGATGTTGAAAAAGCCCAGCACGAACGATGCCAGGTAGAGCAGGGCGATGCCGCCGGTGGCGGCGACCACGCCCATCTTGAAGTTCTCGGTGGCCTTGATCACGCCGCTGCGGTACGCGACCAGGAGGGCGGCCAGGGTGCCGAAGGTCAGCAGTACGGCCTGGAACACGATACCCGGGTACTTCATGTTGAACAGCGCCGACACGGCGCCCAGGAACAGGCCTTCGACCAGCGCGTACATCGGCGCGGTGACCGGCGACCATTCCTTCTTGAAGATGGTGATCAATGCCAGCACCAGGCCGCCGATCGCGCCACCGATGGCGTACAGGCTCGCGCTGCCGGAAATCTGGCCGTACTCGTCGACCGCCTGGCTCCAGGCGAACGCCGCGGTCAGCACGGTCAACAACAGCAGGATGCCGGTCTTGTTGGCGGTGCCGTTGAGGGTCATCACCTGGTCGGGGCTGGTCACCACCGAGCCGCTGGCGAGGTCGAGGAAGGTCGACTCGGAAAGAGCCGGGTTGCCGCTGCGCATGCGTGTTCTCCGTGCGGATGAGGGGCTGGACGGCCATCCGGCCGATGACCGGGAGCATAGCCGATGGCTGCACGTGGTGCCGTGCCAGGCGTCGGGTTCGAGTCGCCCGCGTTGACAGTTCATGATGCGCTTGGCCACAATGACCAGCTCCCCGGGCCTGGCCCGAGGGGATTGCAAGACCGGGGTATAGCGCAGTCTGGTAGCGCGCCTGCTTTGGGAGCAGGATGTCGGGGGTTCGAATCCCTCTACCCCGACCAATCCCACATCACGTCGGATTGGACACCGTTCCGGTCCGGGCGCCCGTAGCTCAACTGGATAGAGCACCGGCCTTCTAAGCCGGCGGTTACAGGTTCGATTCCTGTCGGGCGCGCCATTTCACCCATCTCCTGCAGGTCCTGTCGTTACCGGCCTCTGCCTGGTCCAGCGCTGTGTTGGCGCGCATTCAATCTGGTCCGTCGTGGCCGAGGCATAGTCGGCCTGCCCCATGCCGGGGTGACTGCGCTGAGCCATCCCTTGATGAACACCGTTGCGCGATCGCGCTGTCTGCTGCTGGCGATGGGCCTGGGGCTTGCCGTGCAGGCGTCCGCCAATGCCCCCGTGATTGCGGTCTACCGCGGCGAGGCCGGTTGCCCAGGGTGTTCGGAGGCCGTCGAACAGGCCATCCATCGTTCGCGTCCGGACTATCACGTGGTGTTCGTCGGCCCGGGCGAGGCCGTCGATGTCGATTCGCTGGCCACGTCGCGCTACCGGGCCTATGTGCAACCGGGGGGCGGGCAGGACATCGACGCCGCGATGGCGGCGGTGGGCGAAGAGGGGGCGGCAGTCATCCGTCGTTTCGTCGATGCAGGCGGAACCTACATCGGCCTGTGCATGGGGGCCTACCTGGCCGGTGCATCGCATCTGGGCCTGCTGGCGCAGGACCTGGACGCCGAGGCCGGCAGGCCGGGATTCCCGGTACAGGATGAAGACGATGCCGTGATTCCCGTCGTCTGGGACGGGCGTCGCCAGACGGTGTACTTCCAGGACGGTCCCTACCTGCCGAAGGCGCCACGCGACCAAGGGTTCAAGGTGATTTCCCGCTACACCAATGGCGACATTGCGGCTGCGTCGTATCGCCACGGGAAGGGCAGGGTGGTGCTGTCGGGACCCCATCCGGAAGCGCCGACGCAGTGGTTCAAGATGGCGGAAATCCCGCTTTCGCAGATGCCGTCGGCCGATCTGTTCAAGTCACTGCTGGATGAGGATCGGCGCTGAGGCGGGCGCGTGCGCAGCGCGACGCGGGCCGGAATGGCGACCGGCACATCAATGTGAAGAAATGCTTGCAATTCCTTCGCGACTCCCGGAAAATGCCGGACTCGCTTCAGGGGACGGCCTTCTGGTCCCACCCGGTCGCAACGCATCAGGTTCCACTGCTGGCAGCATCGGCAGGGGAGCAGAAGTTTCAGTGGTGGCTGTAGCTCAGTTGGTTAGAGTACCGGATTGTGATTCCGGTGGTCGGGGGTTCGAATCCCCTCAGCCACCCCACTGTTTCAACCGTATCGGCGCAGCCGGAGCGGTATTGCAATAAACAGAATGCACGTTACAATGTGCGTCTGAGTTTCACGGGCCGTTAGCTCAGTTGGTAGAGCAGTTGACTCTTAATCAATAGGTCCAAGGTTCGAATCCTTGACGGCCCACCAAGACAGAAGCCACCTGGTACGCCAGGTGGCTTTTTTCTTATAAGTGTGACCCCGTCATTTCGATGGATCACGCGCTGAAGCGCTCCGCCTGGCGGGGTTCTGCAGCGGCAACGGGACTGCAGCGCTGGTTTCAACGATGTTGAAAAAAGTGCTTGCACCCACCGAGCGGATCGGGTCATAATTCGCGCCCCGATTTCGGGCTGTTAGCTCAGTTGGTAGAGCAGTTGACTCTTAATCAATAGGTCCAAGGTTCGAATCCTTGACAGCCCACCAGACGAAAGCCACTTGGTCAGCCAAGTGGCTTTTTTCTTGCCTGTGGCCGGGCTGAGGGCGCCAAGTCGCCAAGCCGGTAGATCCATGCCATGCGTGGAGAAGGCGGAGGCCGCATCCACGCATGGCGTGGATCTACTGAAGCGATGATGAAACCGGGGTCACATGCGTCATCAGTGTTTTCAATGCTGTGCGCTGTTTCTCATCGCATCGCGTCCTGCATCGCACCCAATGGTTCTTCCGCGCCGATGGCGCATGCATGAAGGACGATCCTGATGGGTGATATCAATCGACTGCGCCAGGTGCTGTTGTTGCCGTTCGCGCTGGCGGCGCTCGCTGCCTGCAGCCAGCCCGGCGACCCGGCGCAGACCGTGCAGCGCGACGCCGACACGCTGCACGCTCCCGCCGCGCCAGTCAGTGAGGCGATGCAGATGCAGCCGATGGCGCCAGCTGAAGGGGTGACCCGGCCCGAGGCGGTGCAGTTGCGCAGGACCAGCGACGGGGGCGTTGAGATCCGCAAAGTGGACGCAGTGTCCGGGCACGGTGCCGACACGGCACGCGTTGAACCTCAGCAGCACTGATCCACGGTCACTCCGGGCGGCGGTCGGTCGCCCGGGGTGACGTATTCAGCTTTGTGCAGGCCTTCCGCTTCCGGCCCCCGCCTGCGACAATGAACGCCTGTGCCGGCCACGCGAAAGTGGCGGAATTGGTAGACGCCCTGGATTTAGGTTCCAGTGAGGGTGACCTCGTGCGGGTTCGAGTCCCGCCTTTCGCACCATCTGGCCGAGCACAGATTGCCTAAGTGATTGAAAAATAAGCTGGCGACGGTCAGTTGTCCTATTGGATTCCCGCTTTGGCAATTGATCCCTGTCTCGGAACGTCACCTGTTCCGTTCGAGGCGGCTGGGAGGCGGAACTGCTCCAGTGCAGACATGCCTTGGAGCGATTGCTCGGCCAGTACCTTCGCGTAGACCGCTGAGGTGGTCTGGATGTCGCGGTGTCCGAGCCACTCCTGCACGAGCTTGATGTTGCCGGTCGCCAGCAGCAGCCGAGTGGCGCACGTATGGCGGAGCGCATGCGGTACGCACTCCTTCTCGGAAGCGAGATGTGTCCCCTTGATGGCCCATTGCCACAGCCGGTCGGCGCGCGTGCGATTGAGCATCGTGAAGGGGCCGTCCGATGTGGCCGCCAGGGCGTCCTTGCGCCGCTGTAGAACCTCGGCGACACGGGCGGTGCAGGGTAGGGTGCGGGGACGCCCCTTCTTGAGCGTAGCGTGCCGCCAGAAGCGGACGTGGAGCCTTCCGCCCTGATCGACTACTTCGGACCACCGGATGCCGATGGCCTGGCTCATGCGGCAGCCCAGGTCGGCGAGGCACACGAACAGGTCGCGGTAGTCCGCCCCGTCGCGCACCCGTGGGTGCCCTCCGGCAGGGCCGTTCGGGAGCGTGTCCCACTCCAGCAGCCGCGCCAGGATCAATTCCTCGTCCTCAACGTTCAGGACGAACGTGCGTGCGTTGTCCCTCTCGTCGGCCAAGCTGTACTCGGGCAGCTCTCCCAAGAACCGGCCGGCCTTCCTCTCGCGTTTCAGTAGGGCAAGGAGGCACTGCATCTTGCGGTTCACGGTGGCGGGAGCCGCCTTGTCGGCGAGCATGCGCTGCGCCATGTCGTTGACCGCGGCCTGCGTGATGTCGTTGATGGGCGTTTCCTCGCCCAGGTAGCTCTGGACCACCTTGCAGTTGGTACGCACGGTGTCGATGGACCGGAGCTTGCCCCAAAAGTTGCGGTCGTCCAGCGCGTCGTCCATCGCGTCCTTGAGGGTGCGCTGGCGGACCTTGGCCTTCGCCACGGCCATCTGCACCGACCGGGACTTGCCCCGAATCAGCTCCCGCAGCGCGTCCTCTGCAATCTCGGGGTCGTCGCGCAGGGCGTCGAGGACCGCCTGCTCCTTGCGCTCGGCTGCCACGCGGTCGCGGGTGCCGGTGGACAAGCGCACGCGCCGGTATCCCTCCTGCACGTCGAGCATGTAGTAGCGCTTATCGGGCGCACCCGGCTTGGGCGCGGTCCCTTTGAGGCGAAGGGCCATGTGTATCTCCAGAAATGAAAAAGGCCCGCACTAGGCGGGCCTCGGGGCACAACGGGGTGTTGGGGGTTAGGCGGCTGCGACGCGCGCCGTCACCTTGCGGTTGACACGTTCTGCGAGCGAAGCCAGCCAGTGCAGCGCCTTGGTCGTCGGGAAGATCAGGTTGCGCTTGCGGTAGGCGGGATCAGGGCGCTGCTCTAGGAAGTCAGGCCCCGGCTCGCGGTTACGCTTGATAGACGACAGGTCGAGCACATTGCGGCTCACTGCGGAGGGAGAGAGTCCGCCGAGGACGCGCTCAAGGTCCACCTGCTGAATGCCCGGCTCGTCCACAACGGCGAGTAGGGTGAGGATGCGGGTGGCGGTGATGTCCTCGTCGATCTCTTCCCGGAAGGCTGACAGTGCGGTTGTGAGAATGGCCGTCAGTTCTTTCTGCGAGAGATTCATGGTGCGCTCATTTTCCGTAAGGGGATGGTTCCCCCTTGGGAAACCATCAGGGTCTATCTTGGAGCCGCAATGTAAGGATTACAAGGCCCAAGCCAATGTTGATGGCATTCTTGCCAATTTTGTCCATCCAGAAACCACGCTGCCAAGGCGTGGGGGAGGGGTCGATTCCGATCTCATATCCAAAGGCTTTCACGAACAGGTCCAGGTACTTCTGCCCTGCGAAGGGGCCGTCCTGTCCCCTGCTCACGGCGTTGTAATGCGCCGCCACCCCCGGCTGCGCTCCACAAAAAGGTCTTACGTTTCAGTGTTTTAAGAACGGTAGTGCCAGCATCGCCGCCAGGGTCACAATGGCCCCGACCACGGATGCAAAAAACAGTCCTTGCCCTACGCGGACTACCGCGCTGGCTATTGTCCGTCTCACCGTACTCATAGACTGAGAACGCCCCCCTGGTCGTCTGCGGATGCGCAGCCCGACAGCATGACGCTGCCGTCGGGCAGACTACAGGCCACAATGATGGCGCGTCCGTAGGAATCAAGTACCACGGGAGAGATTGATCCCGACTGGTGCAGTGAAGTCATGGCCGCGGGGTCTCCGTTGGGGCCGCGGGTGGGACCGGATACGACACCCGCCAGCCACAGTCCTCGGGGACGACCGAGAACTGGACGCGCTCGTTGAGTAGGCCGAGCATCGCGCGGAGAGCGCCGCGCTTCTCGTTATGGTCGAAATTGATGGTCCGAATCATTCGGGCACCTCGTAGGTCCGTTCATGCAGGACCAAAACCTCCCGCTCGAATACCAAGAACGGGCCGAACTGGTGGACGCGGAGGGCCACGTTGACGATCACCAGGGTCGAGTTTGCGGTGAAATCTGCGTTACGCATATGTAAGTCTCCTGTTATGCAAGTGCTACAAATGGAACAATGAGTGCCAAATATCGAGATTGGCCTTATGATTAGGGCTGAAGGGCGTGATCGCCACTCCCGACCCCAAGGACCGTTCGATGATTGACCCCCGCGTAGAAGTCGCCATTACGGCCCTTCACCTAGTCGTATGGGTGTGGACTAGCTCGGTGCCGGCGCATCGCACATACCTGTATTGGCGCAGGGTCTTGCGGAAGCGGCGTTAGCGGCTCCAGAAGTAGAAGCCGCTCACCTCAAACGCGTCACCGTTGAGCCGAATGTCGCGGCCATAGCTCTCGTAGTCGAAGTAGCGGGAGAGGGCGTCGGGCACGCCGTGGAGAAGCCCCGATTCGTCCACATAGTTCTCGGCAAAGTCGGCCCAGCTATCGAACTGGCCCACGTAGGCTTCGTGGAACTGCTCCACGGTCACATCGTCGAGGCCCTCGTGGTCGCAGAAGGCCGTGTAGGCAGCGCGTTCGGTGTCGTTGTGCAACTCGTCCAGCCGCTCTTGCAATGCGCACAGCTTGTCCAGGTCGGGGTGCTCGCCCCAGGTATCCCCGAACACGTCGTCGTAGTCGTGGACGGCCCACTCCTCGGCGCTGGCGACCTTGCCGCTTCCGCCACACGCCGTGCATTCCGCCCCGCCGAATACTCGGGGGACGTATGTGGTTCCAGTACCGCCGCAATCCGGGCAATCAACGGTCACGTTCGGGTGCGGCGACTCGCGCAGGATGCGGGCAATCTCATCGCGCACGTCGTCGGCGTCGCGTCCCTCCAAGTCGATCCACTCGCCGTGCAGGACGCCAGCGTTATATGAGGCAAGGCAGGCAACGTAGATTTGCATGGTGTGCTCCAGAAATGCGAAGGCCCGCACTAGGCGGGCCTCGGGATCAGGGGTGGTTATCGGTCAGTGCGCCCAATCGGGCTTGACGTTCAGCAGGTAGGCGGCGGCCACTGCGCGGGCGGTGTCCTCGTCGGCCACGTCGGCAATCCACCACCAGCGGTCCTTACCGGCCCAGCGGTAGACGCCCCAAAACTGCGCGGCCATCGGTGCGCAAGGCTCGACGCTCCCGTCGAACTCTTGGCGGGGACCGTAGGAGACCGATCGGTCGCCCAGGGTGACCAGCTTGTCACCGGCAGGTACAGCCAGCTCGTTGTCATTGCTCATTGCGACAGGCCCTTTGCGTGTTCGATGGCGCGATCCAGTGCGCCGGGGATGTTGTGAAAAATGCCGTGGCGTGTCGAGTGGGTGAGGCCGATTTTGTAGACCTCAAAATGGTTCGGCCCCTTGCGCAGCACCCATGCCTTTTCGGTCTCGAACAAGATGTCCTCCTCGCGGTAGCTCATCGCGCGGCTCCCATGCCCTCGGCGATCCATGCGCGGGCCTGCTGCTCGGCGCGGGCCACGCCATCGGCGGTCTCGTGGTTGATGCCGTTCCTCGACAGCCACCCGCCCAGCGGGTCGGCGATGTCGTAGGCCCAAACGCCGCTCCACTGCTCGCCGACCTCCTGCCAGAGGCGGTGCAGCATGCGCGCCACCTCGACAAGAAATTCGGAGTCCTCAATGCCCAGCGGCGCGGTGCTCATCGGCTCGGGCCACGTCCACCCGCTCGCCAGCTGCGCGAGGTCGATGGGGTCGAAGTCGGTATCCCTGATTGCGCGGTTGACCACGGTGGCGAACTCCTCGGCTTGCTGCGGCGTCATCGCGGTCGCCGCCAGTTGTTCGTGATAGCGCCCCGGCTGTGCCAGGAACACGTTGCGGGTTCCGTAGGTGCGCAGTTCCATCACAGCACCCCCAGCCCGCGCAGCACCGGCATCACCAGCGCGTTGGTCTCGTCGTTGTCGCTCCAGTCGCTCGCGGCGTCGTCCCCGTTCTCCCAAATCAGGAGCACAAACCCCGCCTTTGTTGCGTCCGGGCGGTAGAACCGCAGGTGATCGTGGTCGGTAGAGGCGAGGGCCTCCAACACTTCTTGCCGGTCGCGGCTGTGCCGCACCGTGGTTTCTTCGCCGTCGTAGACGCCGAGCGAGTAACCAGCGGCGAGGGCGGCATCCACCAGCGCCACGGCTATGCGCTTCGCGCTCTCGGGGGCGTAGTTGTCGAGGTTCATGGCTTTCTCCGGGCAACAAAAAAGCCGCCTTGCGGCGGCTGATGGGTTCGGGTTAAGCGCGGAGCGCGTCGCTGCACAGGGCTTCCGGGTATGACGAGTCGCGCATTGGCATGACGATCAAAGACGCGCACCTGATGCTCGGATCGGTGATGCCGCCAATACCGAACATGGCCGCCACGTCGCCGCCAGTCACCGGAATCAGTGAAGTGGCCTTGCCGCCGAATGCCTTGCAAATTACACCGGCCGCCTTCACTACGCCTTCGAGGACGGCAGGCGCGAATCCGGACAGCTTGAGTTCGTTCGGCTTGGACACCGCAGCACGCCAGTCCGGGTAGGTTCCATCAACGGCAGCAAACTCAATGGCCTGGCCTCCGCGCTCCGCCTTGAACCGGCTGGCATCGCCCACGGCGCTGAAATAGACATCGCCCTTCATCTTGGCGACCAGCTCGCACGCATTGCGCGGCACGATGATCTTGCCAATGTCCCACGGCAGGCTGGTACGCACCACAAGCATGCGGTGGCCGTCTGTAGCAACGATGATCGCACCATCGGCGTGCGACTCAATCAGCACGCCATTCAAGTAGAAGCGAACGTCATTCTTGGGGGCCACATGCAGAGCGGCGGCGATCAGGGCGGAAGGAATTTTGTTCATAGCTTTCTCCGGGCAACAAAAAAGCCGCCTTGCGGCGGCTTCGGGGGATTGGGGTAGGGCGCTGTTAGAGGAACAGCTTGGTCAGCGTGACGATGCCAGCCACAAAGGCCGTGGCGACCACCAGCGGATACCACCGGGTCTCCATCATCAGCTTGTCGCTCTCGCGGTTGATCTTGCGAATCTCAGCGGTGAGCTTGCGCACTTGCAAGTCCTCCAGTGGTCCATTGGTGCTCATGGTAGCTCCAAAAAAGACCCGCCGTCACACGTCGGCGGGGTGTGGAAAACCGGGTTGACGAAAGGGGATCAGATGACAACGGGGGATGGACAAGGCGCAACTTGGGTGCGGTTCTTGTGTGCCTGGCGCTCCCGCTCGTTGAGTCGGGCGCGGTGCTCGCGGATGCCGCGGCGGATGCAACCGGCCACGTAGTAGTCGCGGGCGGTCATATCAAACGGGATCATCGTCATGGGTTGCTCTCCAGTGAATCGGACCACCAAAACGCCCCATCACAACGGTAGGGGCGCTTTGGCGGTCAGACTCATGCTCGTAAGGCATGGAATCTGACCGTCGCCAGCTTCCGGGAGCGCCTCCAGCTCGCCTAGGAATCCCGTACAGATGGCCCCGCTCTTTCTGGCGGTGACCCGGTATCCGTGGCGGCCTTCATCGGCCCTTACACTTCCCGGCGCGGCTAGTGTTCCCAGCTCCCCGCGTTCTGCCGTGGGCGGCGCTCCTGCCTGCCCCTTTCCTACTGTCCCGACCGCACCCTGCGGCCGTTGTTCGATGGTGGGCATTATGCCCTTTTGCTCCCGGTTTGTCAATCACTCCCGGTAGGGGGATGGTTGAGCCGGACGTTACCTGCGGTGCGCTTAGGGGCCTTTGGGGCTAGTCCTCAGTGCTGGCGGGATAAGCTCTAGGTGCTGTCGATCCATCGGTCGCACGTCTGTCGCCGCCTTTTCCGCTGCCGCCGTGTTGCTGGCGACGGGTATAGATTAGATCAATCCCCGCATGGCTGTCAATACCCCGATGGCAACGATTTTGGATGGTCGCAGGGAGCGCCTAGCGCGCGCGTGGGGAGCTTCTATAGGCGGGGCGGTAGGGGTGCCCGTGGCGGGCCTTGCGTGGGCCGTGGTGGCGCATTGGCTGGCCGTGGTGGGCGGCAGGTGGGCATAGGCCGGGCAGGGTGTGCCGAGGTGGTCGGCAGGTGTGCCGAGGTGGTGCCGAGGTGGGCGCGTGGCGGTCAGGGCAAAAAGACAGATAGGGACAGACAGGGGCGCGAACGTTTGAGCGCGGATGTCCGCAGGTTGCCCAGGTATCGCATGGGATTGCCTAGGCACTGGATACCTAATCCGGTGGTTCACCTTTGGAATCAGTAGGTTAGCCGAGGTGGTGACGCCGCAGGTGACGCGAAGGGGGCGCATCGTGCCTTACGCTACAGGGGGCGACCCCCTACGGGGGGTGATCGCGCCGTTCCAAGTAGTTGGATACTCCTTCGGAAATTTGCCGCAAACCTTTCGACCACCTCTGTCACTTCGAGGAGACGTTATGTACGCCCGCCGATACACGATAAGAACCGCTACCGCGATCACCGTCCTGGCCTTAGTGCTCGCAGGACTCCCTGCCGCGTACTTTCAGACCGGCGTAAGGAGCGCTGAGGAGTTGCGTTCCTGGAACGAGCAGATCATCGAGAACGACGCCTCGCCGCAGGTGTTGGTTGATGAGGCGGTGCGGACGTTTGACGCCGCGACGAATGACCTCATCAGCAACCGCAATTCCCGCAACCTGTTTCTCCAGCTCGCTTTGGGCATCCCGGCGCTCGCTTGGATTGGTGCGGGCGTGGTGCTATGGGTCATCAAGGATGGGACGGAGGTCTAGTCCGCCGCAGTGGCACCCAAGGAGGACAGAGGAACACCCCAGGAGTGCATAGGAGAACTGTAGCTCTACTTGATGGTGAATACCAATGAATAGAACTCTATAGTCCTGCTAGAGTAATACTTAGGTCTTACTATGATAGCACCCTTGTCAAGCCCTCCCAGTGCTCCGTGGTCGAATAAACTTAGCGGTTGGCATAGACATTACAACGAGCATCTATGGCATCGCTCAATACCCTCCTCATTCGCTTGGCGGCGCTGGTCACTGTCCTCTCGCTGGTCTGTGCTGGAGTGCCCGCCGCATATCAGCACGCGAAGCTTCGAGCAGCACGGGAGCTGGTCGAACGTACCCGCGAGGTCATAAACGATGACACGACCTCGTACAGCGTGGTGGCCGATGCGGTGCCAATTCTGGATTCTGCACTGACTGAGGCCGCGCAGCACGAGCACATGAGAGGCCTACTCGTGGAATTCACGATTGGCGTCCCGCTGATCGTTTGGTTTGTCGTCTTGGCTGTAATGTGGTGGTTCAAGGATGAAGAATTGGCGTGATAGCTGAACTGTTCACTTTCAGGTAGAGTCGTTTCCTGTCTTTTAACTGGCCGTCGTGTACGGTACGAACCGTTTGGGGAACGTAGGCGTGGGAGAACGCGCGATGGCTACGGATGCATACAGCCAGGGTCGGCTCGGCTCGTTGTTGGTCATGGAAGATGATCCTGACCTCTCAGGGATGTTGAAGGAAATCCTGGCGATGCAGGGTTACGAGGTCGATGTGGTCGCCTCCGCTGCCGATGCATTCGACCGCATAGAGGCGAAAGCATTTCACGCGGCGATCTTAGACATCCAGACGCAGGACGGAGCATCAATGTCCGTCGCCGATTACCTGCTGTCGCACCGAATTCCCTACATGTTCGCGTCCGGGGTGCCGAACCCGCAGCTCCCTGACGCTCACCAGTGGGCGACCTTTCTCCCGAAGCCGTACCGCATCAAAGAACTCATGAGCGCCCTTGATAGGACTCGCCAAATCGGCATTCCTGTTTAGGCGCGTCCATGCGCCAGTAGTTCAGGTCCGGCGTTTTAGGAAACGCTTTGTAACCGTGTCGTAGGTCTGCACCGGAGGACCGCTGTAGAGGTCCGTCGAGCAGGCCATGAGGACTGCTTCGGTCGCGTTGTGGCCTGCCTTCATGGCGGCCAGGGCAATCGCACCACCACTACCGGCGACGAGGAAGTCGCGCCGGAGGTCGAGAGGGAGACCGTCGTGGTAGAAGGCCACCGGGTTGTCCCGCAGGCCGACCACGAGGATCGTGTACTCGCCCTTGGTCAGTTCGTCGAATCCCTCCGACAGCTCGCGCACGGCTCGCTGGATGTGGGAAGTGGTGCCCGCGCCGAACACCACCAGGTCGCGCCCGGTGGTGTCGGTGGTGCGGTAGAACTTCTCCTCCTCGTACCGCAGATCACCAGCGGTGACCTGCGAGTCGATAGCAACGAGCCGGCCGTCAAAGGCCAGCGTGGTCACTGCTTGATGTGCTCCCGCCAGTAGCTCGGGGTGAACGCAGCCCACTCGATGTCGTTCACGTCATCCCACAGGCGCTCCGCGGCATTCCGCAGGTGCTCCCACAGGCCGCCGAGGACGACGTAGGGCAGCGCCAGGAACACGACGACGAACAGCCAGCCGGTGTAGGTGCGACGGGAGGTCTCGCGCAGGCGCTCCAGGAGCCACTGCGAGGCGAGGGCAATGCGTAGCGCTACGTACCCCTTAGCGCGCTCGTAGGCGCGCACCAGGCGCTCGCTGGCGCGGTTGTAGATGGTCTTGAAGTTCATGGGTTCCGGTTAGGTGTTGCGGATGGTTGCCAGGGCCTTCGCGTAGAGCGCGTCCCAGGTGTCACGGTGCGGCTTGCCCGGCCGCCAGTTGCGGACGTAGTAGTCCCATGCGGCCTGGGGGTTACCCAGGGCGGGCAGCGGACGCGGATCGGTGAACAGCAGCAGGCGAGCGAACGCACAGGCGAGCACGTCGTCGGAGGCGAGCGCCTCGTTGACCGCAGCGGTCGAGGGACGCTCCAGACGCGCGGAGACGAGCTGTGAGGCGCGTGCGGAGGTCGCCGGGTGACGGAGTACACCTGCGGTGCCGCCGCCCGCCTCGAACTGCCAGAAGCCGCGTGCGGGGCCTTTGATCTGCCTGCGGTGCTCGAAGCGAGATTCCTGGAGACCAATGGCGAGCAGCATGACCTTCGCTTCGGGAGTGAAGGCCACGCCGGGGAGCAGCCGGGCCGCCGCGGGGATCAGGTTGTCCCTGACCTCCACGAGGCTCGGCAGCTTTGCGTCGGTCATACCGGCGCGTAGGGGTTCGACTGGCCGCCCTGGGTGTGGCAGCAGGGAGCGTGGTTGCAGTCGCACGGCGTTACCGGCGCGGGTGCGCTCGGGCCGTCGTTGTCGTCGTCGTTCTTGCGGCGCAGGAACAGGTACAGCAGGCCAGCGGCGGCGAGCGCCATCAGCCACGCAGCGAGCGTGTTGGACATTGGGTCTCCTACAGGATGTCGAGGTAGTTGTCGGGTGACGGCATGCGGCCGGTCACGGACTGGATGAAGGAGGCGTACTCGCGGTCGAGCAGCTCCTCCAGGTAGCGCTGCTCCTCCTTGGACACGTCTCGGGAGAGCTGGTCGGCCCAATACTTCACGGCCATCGCCAGCGCTTCGAGGCGGTCGTCGTGGCGCAGTGCGCCGCGGTCGCGCGTGATGCGCGTCAGCTGGTAGCACAGCTGGTACTTCTGTTCGGACTTCTGATCGGCGCGGATGATCGAGGCATCGACCACCAGGCGGTGCTGGTTCAGCACCGGCTCCAGCACGTCGATGATTCGGTTCTCCTTCGAGGTGCCGTAGTGCTTCACCTCCTCGATGGAGCACGGGTACACGCGCGCCAGGACGCCGGAGAGCATCTTGGCGAACATGCCGTCACCGAAGTTCGCCTCAATGAGGACTGCGGAGACCTTCTCGGCGCGCGCGATGTGCGCCAGGGTCTCCAGCGTGTCGTCGTCGTAGCCGCCCTTGGTCGCACCAGCGCGGCGCGCGTAGAGCATGCCGCGAAGCATGCCGACGACCGCGTAGCCGGTTTCGTCGCCACCTCGGCCCGAGGGGTCGATGGCGAGTACCTTGCCGGTGAACTCCTCCATTTCCGAGGCGAGGTACATGGGCCGGTACAGGCGGTCGCCAGTGAAGCCCACGGACGGGATGTCGCTGACGATGTACTCCGGGCCGCTGCTGTAGACCACGCGGATCGGAGCGACCTCGCGGTCCACGTCCATCACGATCAGGTCGGACAGCTTGAGCGGGTACTTCTCGGCGTCGGACAGCGACGCATCGAGCATGAACTGGAGCATGAAGCCGGAGCGTCCGTAGGACGCCTCGCGCTCCATCAAGTCCTCATCGGAGAAGCGGACGCTCTCGCAGTTCTTCCAGGCGAGCTTGGGGTTCGCGTCGAACGCATCGGCGATCATCGGCGCGAGGCGGTCGCCGTACACCTGACGGTGCTTGGTGTCCTTCGGGTAGCGCGCAGGCCAGATGCGGATGACGTAGCCGCGCTCGGGCAGCTTGTTGTAGAGCGACTCCTCGGTCTGCGGAGTGCCGAGGTAGATGATCTCGCCGCCAGGCTTGAGCACCGCGTCGAACTCCTTGACCAGCTCGGCGAGCTTCTCGCGCTGCACGACGGTCATGGAGTTCTTTGGGACTTCGATGTCGTCCGCGATGATGGTGTCGGCGCGGGAGCCGGTGAGCTGGCCGTTGATGCCGACCGACTTCACCGAGGGCGACTGATCGGGCTGCGCGGGACCGACATCGAACGCCAGGTTCGAGTTGCGCTGGTCGGGACGCGGGCGCAGGTGTTGCAGCTCAGGCAGGGTTTCGATCAGGCGCTTGACGAACACCGAGAACGCATCGGCGCGTTCCTTCGATGCCGAGACCACCATGATCTTGTGCTGGGGGTCTTTCCAGAGGAGCCAGCAGACGTAGGCGGCCGTCACCCAGGACTTGCCGACGCCGCGGTACGCCATGATGACGCGACGGCGCGGGCCGGTTTTCAGGAACTCGCAGATGTCGTACTGGATCGGAGTGGGGCTTGGTAGCCCCAGCTCCTTCCAGACGTACCAGGCGAAGTTGCGGAAGTCCTCGAAAGGGTGACGAACGTGGAGGCTCGTCATGCCCTCCATCAGTTCAGCCGCCCATCCTCAGCGGGATCGAACGGGAACTCGGACACCTTGTCGGCCAGCTTGCCCAGCGGTGAGCCGGGCGGCGTGGCCGCAACGTCGATGCCGTTGTCCTTGAGAAACTGCCGGGCCACGTTGAGGATCGAGGCCAGGCCCTTCGCGTCCGACTCCATCGAGTCGATGGTTTCGGCGAGCTTGTCAGCGACTGCGGCGTGCAGTCGCTCCAAGGCATCCTTGGGGGCGGTCACTTGTTGACGACGCGGTTCAGTACGGTCTCCAGCGCGGACGTGCCGAGCGACGCCAGGATGCACGCGAGCGCGACCTGGGCGACGAAGGAGACGCCGGGGATGAAAATGACGATGGCACCAGCGGCAAGGCCGGTAGCGCCAGAGAGGATTGCGCGGCCGAGCGCCTGCTTCCAGGTGATCGGATCGTTCGACGTGAGCATCTTTGCGATGCCCACGATGAGGCCGACGCCCGCGAGAGCGCCGACCAGCTTCACTTCATCGTGCATTAGGTCTCTTGTAGGTGGTGGATGCGTTAGAGCGGACGACCGAAGCTGTACTCGTAGTTGCCGGTCAGGGTGATCTGCGTGACGCCATCGGTGACGACGACTGTGAACTGCCCCATGCGGGAGGTGTTCCGCCCAGAGGCGGTCACAGTGCCACCGAGGCCGCTGCCGGAGATCGACGCGCCGCCTGTGACGGAGCGGGAGACCACGGAGTAGTTGCCGGTGCCGCCCGAGCAATAAACGCTGAACGACTCGCTGACCGTGCCGTTGGTGGACTGAGGCCAGTTACCCATCAGGTAGCTCGGCGACAGCGATGCTTGGAACGGCGTCGCCTTGACCGCGTTGTAGAACTGCGAGGCGTAGATCGGGCCGCTCGTGGGGACGCCGTAGTTGGCCGGAACGTCGGGCACCAATCCACGTCCTCGGTAATACTGGTCCGCGTAGATCGGGTAGCCGCCGCCAAACTCGGCGCGGATCATTTCCCAGGAGATAGGGCCGGAGCCGGGGAGGGCCATCAGGCACCTCCCCCAAGGTCCGCGACGCGCTTACGCAGCGCCTGCACCTCAGCGATAAGGAAGGGAATAGCCTTCTCCCACTGGATCGTCTTGATGCCGTTTGCGTGCGTGGCGACCATCAACGAGTAGACCTCCTCGGCCTCCTGCGCGATGCCGCCGACCTCGTGATCCGCGCTCGGGTGGAACGTGGGATTCAGCTCGGCGATTGCCTTGGCATCCCAATCGAACTCGCGTACACGGAAGCGGTCGAAGAAGTCGGCCACCTTGGAGGCCGAGGCGTCCACGATGTTCTTCTTTAGACGCGCATCGGACGCATAGGCGACGATGTTGCCCGTGGCGACCCAATTGTTGCTGCCGTCGCGGTAGGCGCACCACGAGAAGGCGTTGCTGGCGAGGAAGCCGTGGTTGTTGTCGTTGCAATGGAGCCAGTGCGTGGTCCCGTTGTCGGAGTCGTAACAGGTGATGGTTGGCGAGTAGCTCTCCAAACGGAGGTCGCCACCGCTACCGCCTGGGCCAGCGATAAGGAATCCCTTGCCGCCGTAGGTGCGAACCCAGGTGCTGTCCTGCATCCAGATGCCGCCGCCGTGCGCTTCCGAGTACCAGCCGGTGCCGGACTGCTGGGAGCGGAACCAGCCAGCGTTGAGGTAAATCTGATCGCCGACCGTCAGGCGGCCCGCAATGTTCGCAGCACCGTTCCAGTACAGGTTGTACCAGCTGTTCGTGTTCACGCGGGTGATCGAGCAAACGTCATCGCCAGCGCCGTTCGTTCCGTGGATGTACGCGGTTCCCGCTGCACCCATGCCGGTCAACCGCAGCGGCGCGCCATAGGCCAGAGTGACCTGCCCGGTGAAGGTTGCGCCACCCAGGCTCGCCTTGCCGTCCAGTGCGGACTGGAGGCCGCTGACGTTTGCGATGGTGTGCGTGTGACCGGCGTCGGCCTTTCCTGCCGGGTTGAAGTTCGCCGAGGTCCAGACGGTGCCGCCAGCGTTGAGGGACGCGACGCCACCCGTGCCATCGCCGAATCGGAACTCCAGCGAGTTCGCAGCTGGCGGCACGTACACATAGCGATCCAGCGACCCCAGGTACATGACGCCGGACGTGGCCTCGCCGCCAAATCCCTGCACACGAATCTGCCCGGAGGCGAACGTCTTGACGCCACCGATGGACTGATCGTCGGTCACGTTGACGACGTTGGCGATCTCGGCGGCGGTATGCGTGTGGCCGATTGCCGACTTCCCGTCGAGCGCCGCTTGCAGCCCGGTTACGTTTGCGATGGTGTGCGAGTGGGACGCCGCCGCTTTGCCGTCGAGCGCGGACTGGAGGCCGGTCACGTTGGCGATGGTGTGCGTGTGCGTCGCCGCCGCCTTGCCGTCGAGCGCCGTCTGCGTCGCGGTGCTGATCGGCTTGTCGAGGTCGGCGGTATTGTCCACCTTGTCGAGGCCGACCTGCGCCTTGGTGTGCGTGTGGGTGCTCGGCGGGTAGGTCGTCGGCTTCCCGGTGACGTGGGTGTTGAAGTCCACGTCGTCGCGGGTCGCCAGCGCGCCCAGGCCGCCGATGTCGCCAGCCACGAGGGTCACGTCGCCCTGCTTACCGGCGACGCTGGTGACCTGATCGGTGTTGTCGATCTTCTCCCAGGTAGCGCCGTAGAGCGCCTGGTCGCCGACTCGCCAGTGGATGTCGCCCACAGTGCCTTCGCCGACCACCTTGTAGAAGTGACCCTTCACCGGGTTGGCCGGGAACGCACCAGTGCCGGCATCCCACGATCCCATGTAGACCAGCGAGCCAGTGACGGCAGCCTGCGCCTGGGCGGCCCAATGCTTCGCCGAGAACTCGCCCGGCGAGACCTCGGTGCCCTGCGGCGCGTTCGCGTACAGGCCAGCCTTGTCGCGGGCAGCCTCGGCAGCGGCCTTGGCCGACGATGCGGTCTGCGCCGAGATCGAGGCGGCAGACGCCGAGCCGGACGCAGCGGAGGCATGACCGGCTGCGGTGGTCGCCGAGCCAGCAGCCTCGCCAGCCTTGGTCGCCGCGGCGGACGCCTGGGCTTCCGCCCGGTTGGCCTGGGTGGTCGCCTGAGTGACCGAGGTCGCTGCGGCGGTCGCGCTGTCGGCGGCTGCGGCAGCCGATGCTGCGGCAGCGGTGGCGTCAGCTTCCGCGCGGTCGGCCGCGTCGGTCGCATAGCCCAGGATGGTCTGCGCCTGATCCCGTGACGTGGCGGCAGCAGTCGCCGCTGCTTGCGCGTCGGAACGCGCCTGACCCGCTGCGGTGGCCGACGTGCCCGCCTGGCTTGCGGAGCCAGCCGAAGCCAGCGCCGAGGTGGCCGAGGCCGTCGCCGAAGCGGCGGCGTCCACTGCGGAGCTTGCCGCCTCGGTCGCGCTGTCGGAAGCCTCGGCCGCCTTGGCAGCAGCGAAGGTCGCCGCGTCGGCGGTGGCCTGCACGTCGTCGTCGATGCTCGCGGCGGATTCCGCAGCGCGCACGGCGGATGCTTCGGCAGCGTCGGCGAAGCCAGAGGCGTCATCTGCGGACGCCTGCGCGGCGTTCGCCATGCCGGTTGCCACGGACACCAGGTCGCGCACCTGCACGACCGAGCCGGTCAGCTCGTCGGTCAGCCCGGCCACGTCCTTCTGGAGCTGCGGGAACGAGAGGAGGGTGTGGTTGTTGCCCAGGCCGTCCGTCACGACGACGGTGCCTTCCTCCTGAGTCAGCAGCGCGATCATCTGATTCTCGCGCCGGTTCCAGCGGTCTACCAGCGTCGAGAGGCGCGAGGCCAGCTCGGCGTTGGAGACGTAGCCGGGGGTAGTGCTCATGCGGTGCTTGGGTTCTCTCTGAGGGTTATCGGATGCCGAAGGCGAAGCCGCCAATCGACGTGATGAGGTAGTTCGGGTAGGCCGGGGCGTCGTAGCCGTGGACCTGCGGAGGCGGGCTGGATGCGCGGCACCGCACGCGGAATGCGCGGGCACCGCCTGTCCATGCGCCGGACGCCGAGAGCGTCACCGACTGCTCGTAGGTGTAGAAGTTGGACGCGGTGAAGGTGTTGCCGTCGCCGCCCATCTGCTGAATCAACGCGCGGTACATCGGCGGCTCGTGCGAGGCGATGACGACCCACACAGAGTCGCGCAGCTCCTCCAAGATGACGTGCAGCCCGTAGACGCGCGTGTTCGCGGTGACGGTCACCGACACGGAGGGCGTATGACCCTCGCCAGCCAGCACCGGAGCGCCGAGCCAGAACTCGTGGATCGCCACCCAATCGCCGAGCGGGATGAAGTTGTTGCCCGCCTGGTAGCAGAGGCTCGTTGCCCCGGTCCACCACACGCCGGTCGCCGACTGGAACTGCCCAACGATGTTGGGAGCATTGACGCGGCCTCGGAAGAACGCGCCGCCGTTGCGGTCCACGTAGAACACCGCGTTGTTGGCGTTCTTCGCGCCGGAGCCGACCCACAGGGGCCAGTCGCCGAGGTTGGAGATTTCCACGCGGAACTCGGCAGCGTTGACGATGTTGCCGTTGCCGTCGAGGGTGTGGGTCTTGAACGTGCCGCCGTTGATCGTGCCTGCGTTTGCCGTGAGCGCGGCCAGGGAGTTCACCCTGATCTTGTCCGCAGTGATCGTCCCGTCCACCACCAGCGCACCCTGGATGCCCACGGTGGACTGGCCGCCGACAGTGCCGATCACGAACGGATACTTGATGCTCGCCAAGGTGCCGCCCGAGGTGTACTGCGGGTGGACGAAGGCGAAGCGATCCGCGGTGACGATGAAGTCGCTGCCGGTCTGCGGGTTGGCGGAGAGGGCGATACCGGCGACCACGGGGACGCCGTTGATGGTGCCCGCGTTGATCTTGACCGAGTAGTTGGCCTGCCACTGACCGTACATGCCGGAGTGCTGCCCGGCGACCACGTTGAACTCCTGCCGGATGGTGGCGAAGTCGCCGTCCTTGAACGCCTGGACCTGCGTGGCCGCGATGGCCTGTGCCTGCTCGGCGGTGATCTTGGTGGTGTTGAGCTGCTGCACCAGCGCGCCGGTCGGAGAGGTGACATCCAGGTCGGCCTTGCGCCAGCCGGTGCCATCCCAAATCTGCGTCAGGTACGCGCCGGTCTGCACGGTCTTGACCCAAAAGGTCGGAACCTTGAAGCCGCCAGCGGGCGGGGAGGGCTGCGCGTCCGAGAAGATCGTCGGCGCGGTGCTGGTCTCCAGCGTGGATACCTGGGAAGCCAGGGCTTCGCGCGCGGACGCTTCGGTGTCGATGCGCTGCTCGAAGGCGGCCGAAACCGCCGACACCTGGCCGTCGATCTCATTGGCAATCCCCTGCGGCACGTTCGCGCCGTAGCTGGCCGCCATCTGCTGTCGGAATGCCGTGTTGGCACCCTCGGCGTCCGTCAGGGCTTCGGTGGTCTCGGCCAGGCCAGCGATGTTCTCGCCGTGGCGGACTACTGCCGTCTCAACGTCGGACACGCGGGCCTTGGTTGCGTCAACCTCGGCCATGACCGCGGTGCGGACCTGCGCCGCGCTGTCCTCGATCTCTGCGCCGAGGCGCTGCTCGGTGGCCGCACGCGCCGCTTCGGTGGTGCTCTCCACCTCGTCGATGCGCTGGTTGAGCGCTGCGGAGATCGTCTTGCCGTTCTCGACCACCTGGCCTTGCAGCTCGGTGATCGCCTCGACGCGCGCGGAGCGCTCGTCAGCGATGGCGCGATTGACCTCCAGGAATCGTGCCTGGCTACTTTGCTCGCCGTAGTCCACCCGCGCGAACAGGTCGATGATCTGCTGCGCGATGACCTTGTTGCCTTCGGTCAGCAGTCCGATCTCGTGGGTGGCCGTGCTGATCTTGTCGCCATAGTCGCGCTGCACGTCGAAGAACTCGTGCGAGCGCATGATTTCCTCCAGGATCGCCTCGGCGTTCACGTCGATAAGGTCGATGCGGGTCAGCAGGTCTTGCAGTGCTGGCGAGCGGAGGAGCTGCTCGATGATTGCGTTGAGGTCCGGGTCGCCACCGGGGTTACCGGGGCCGCCACCGGGGAGGCCGCTGCCACCACCGAACTCGGCGAGTTCCTGGTGTGCGTACAGCAGTTGGCGGAACGACTTGGACAAGTCGCGCGCCGGGAGGTTTGCGCCTTCCTTGTAGTTGACCAGGAGGGCGTCAATCGGCGTGAATCGCCGGATGGTCACAGTGTAGGGTGCGTCGAGCACGCCATCCTGCGACGGAATCTCGATGGTGCTGGCGTCCACCCACGACACGGAGACAGCGCGGGCCGCGTCCGGTTCACCGACGAACGCCCGGATGTGTTCGCGGGCGATGTACGGGAACGGCACGGTGAACCGCGTAGGGCCTCCCTCGTAGGTGTAGAGCACGAAGGAAAGGCCGCGCGATAGTTCGATCATGCGTCCTCAAAAAGGTGGAGGCCCCGAAGGGCCTCCTGGTTACGGTCGATCAGTCCCGTCCTTGCGGTCAGGGAACTGCTGTAGGGCTTGATCCGCGATGTTGCGGACGCCCGTCATGTTGTTGAACCACCAAATCTTCCAGAAGTCGCGCATCTGCTTCTCGGTGATCTCCTCATCGTCGCGGATGGCCGAACCGATCATCCGCGTGCTGCCGTAGACCTTGTTGAACAGGTCGATGGACGGGATGCCCATCACGCCGTTCTCCAGGCCGGTCGAGCGGTTGTTGGCGAACACCGGGTCGTTACCCAAGGCGTCCGCCCACACGGCGTCGGTGACCGCGGGGATCACGTTCGACCAGCTCGATTGCGCGACAGCGTTCTTGTAGAAGTTCTCCTGCGTCAGCTGCTTCTTCCGCTGTTCGGGGTTGCCCGCAGTGTTGATGTACGTGCGAGCCGCCCAGCCCATGCCTGCTGCCGAAGTGGACAGCACGACCATCGCGTAGGTGCGCCAGTCGTCGTAGTGGTGGACGGAGTTCAGGAAGTGGCGGGTGTAGCTGTTGACCATGAAGCTGCGGAACTGCGTGACGATGCGGCCGGTGGTGGAGTGCATCAGCTCGATGCTGTCCGAGGCGTCACCTTCGAGAACCTGGTGTCGCGTCACGCGGAACAGGAAGGCCGCCATGCGCTCGCGCGTCTGGAACGGCAGCTTGTCCGGGTCGATCTGCTCGATCTGCCGCTTGCCTTTGAGGTAGCCGAACACGTCGGCCTGGGCCTTCTCGTCGAGGCCCCAGGTGCGCAGGCGGGCCACTTCGGCGTCCGACAGCTTCTTGGCGTTCGCCATGTCCAGCAGCCGCAGCAGCGTGGCGCGACCGGCGATGCGTTGGAGCATCGTGTTGATCGGGGCCATGCCGGATGCGACCGAGGTGACGTGCGTCGCCATGTTCATCGCGTTGTCGATCTTCTCGCCGTGCTTGACGTTGAACGTCTGCGGCACTAGCGCATCCTCGTCCAGGCGCAGGAACGGCGGGTTGCGCAGCCAGTCGGTGCCGGGTGCGAACAGCCGCTCCATGACGCGCGCCTCCTGCGAGGACAGCTTGCCGTCAGCGCCGCGCACCAGGAAGTCGCGGGCGGCACCCACGGAGTTCCAGAAGTTGCGGAGACCGGCATGCGCGATGGTCGGGCCAAGCTCGGCGAACAGCGAGAAGCCGACCTGGTTCATCACGCGGGCGAAGTTCCAGTTGCGCAGGAACCGCGCGTAGCGTGCGCCTCGGCTGGCGGGATCGAGTTCGGTGCTGCGGCCGAAGGTGGACTTGAGGCCGATGTCGATCAGGCGCTCGATGTCCTTCACGTCGTCGCCGGACTTGCGGGCGTCGCTCTTGAGCTTCGACACGAAGCGGTCGAGCTGTGCGCGGTTCTTGATGCCAGCCTTCGACGACAGCGCCGACCAGCCGGTGATCTCGCGCATGTAGCGGGTCATCACCGAGTCCACGTCGTTGTCGAACAGGTCGGCCATCGAGACCTGCACGTCCTCGCCAGCCTCGTTGCGGATGGTGGTGGAGTAGGTCTCGTCGAGGTCGATGCGCTTCTTCGCGCGGTCGAGCTTGCCCGACTCGTAGGTCTTGCGCTCCAGCTTGGACAGTAGCTCTTGCGACCGCACGGGCGAGACGCCCGCCTCGGTCAGCATGTTGCCGATCTCCTCGACCGAATCGCTGTCCAGCGGGCGGACCAGCAGGTCCATCCCGTCGCCCTCGAAGTTCGCTTGGGCGCGCTTGAGGTAGGAGCGTGCAACCGCCCCGAGCAGCTCGTCGTCGATCTCGTCGCCTTCGTCGGTGGTGGCCTCCCAGGCGCGACGCATGGCGGGCTTGATGAGCTGCTCGATCACGTCGTCCTGGTGAAGCTGCATCTCGCCGAACAGGCGCTTGAAGCCCTTGCCACTCCAGTAGCGCGGCAGGTAGCTGCCGTTCTGCGCCACGTTGGCGAAGCCGTCGAGGTTGCTGTCCTGCGCCAGCTTGAGCGCATCGCGCATCGCCTTGGCGACGCTGCCGGCCGCCTTGGCGGCTTCCGGTGATACGTCAGGCGCACCGCGCACGGCACGGCCGACCTCCTCGTTGAACTTTGCGCGCTCGGAGAAGTTCCACCAATGGGTGCCTGTCCGTTGCTTGTAGGCGTCCCATGCGGCGTTCACTCCGCTCCGCCATTCCGTCTCCATGACGGCCAGGTGGCGCTTGGCGAACTCGCTGGTGGACTCCTGGACCGCGACGGAGCGATCGGTGTAGCCGACGCCATCGCGGAACAGCAGGCGGCCCGCCTCGCGCACCAGCGGCGACTTGGCGCTACCCATGCGGGCAGCAAGGTCGCGGCGGACGGTGGCGAAGTGGGGCGTGATGTGCGCGTTGACCAGCGCCTTGTCGGTGAACTCCTGCTCGAATGCGCTCTCGTTGCGCAGCGGGAGGACGCCTGGCGTGAGGTCGTTGGCGGCGGTGCCTGCCACGCGGGCGGCGGACAGCGAGTCGTCACCGGCCAGCCGCTTCACCACGTCAGGCTTCACCTCGCCGTCGAACAGGGCACCCCGGCGAGCGCCGAGGGCACCACCGAACGCGAACGACAGGGCGGCGCTCTGCACGCCATCCGCGAGCGTCTGCTCGGGGTCGTAGGTGGAGGTTGCGGCCGACATCAGCGCGGAGGTGCCCGCAGCCTGTAGACCGGAACGCACCGCGTTGGCGAGGCGTCCGGCCTTGGCTGCGTACCCCAGGCCGCCCGTGGCGAGATCGAGGCCGGTTGCCACCGGGTCGGTGAAGCCGAGGGCGATCTGTCCGCCCAGGCCGAACTGCGCCAGGTCGTCGTCCGCCATCTGATTCATAAAGGCCACGGATTCCAGATAGGAGAGGTGCTCGTCGGACGTGGCCCGGCCGAACAGCTCCCACTGCTCCGGGCGCAGGCCCATCGACTCCCAGCGCTTGCGCGCGTCTGCGGGAATGCGATAGCCCTGCTGCGGCTCGTAGCCCAGCTCGGTGATGAAGCGGTCGATGAAGCCGATGCCGCCCTTTGCCTGGGCAGCGCCCCATCCGTCCCATACGGTCGTCTGATCCTTCCGGCGCTCCGCGGCCTCTCGCTGCTCCTTGCGCTCGCGCACGGCTTGCACGATGGGCTGCTGGGTTGCCGGCTTGACGATGTTCTCGTCTGCGCCGGGTAGGGATTCAAACATGCGGTCTTACTTCCTCGTCAGGTACTCCAGGAAGTCCTCGGGGACTGCCGGGGTGGTGGTGGTTTGCTTGGTGCCCGCGTTGGGAACCAGCGGCTTGGTGAGGTCGAACTTGGGCAGCTCGAAGGCGGGAGCCTCGGCGGCGCTGGCGTCGCGCTTGGCGATGGCCGCAGGGACTTCCGTGGTCGCCGACTGCGAGCGCAGGTCGCGGATGTTCCGGGACTGGTCCGCCCAGGTGGTGCGCTGCTCGACCCGACGACGCGCCTGGGATTCCGCAAGGTCTCCCTTCCAGCGCTGGTGCTGTGCCGCGATGGCACGCGGGTCGAAACCGATGGCGCGGCCGGTGTCCGGGTCAGGGATCAGCCAGTTGTCGGGGCCGACGATCTGCCACTGCCCCGGATTGCGGGGATTGGGCAGGGCCGACAGCTCATCCGGGTCGCGGCCGAGCTTGCGCGCGACCGTCTGGATCAGCTCGTCTACCGCTGGCTCGGCACCCTGCGGCATGCCGATGTTTGGCACGCGGCGGCCGTTGACGGTCGTGCGCTGGGCGTCGATCTGACCGACCGCTGCACGGATGGCAGCTTCGCCGGACACTCCGCCACGCGAGGCGATGCGCTCGGCTTCCTGGCGGATGCGGTGCAGCTCACGCGGGTCACGCGGCTTGCCGTCGATCTCCAGGTAGTCCTTGATGCCGGACTTCCAGGTGTCGTTGATGACCGAGCGGGCCTCCTCGACTTCCCGCTTCGGTTGCGTCAGGACGCGAGCGGCCTCCTGGTGAGACTGACCGCTGCGCCGGGTGTCGTAGAGGTACTGGTCCAGCATTGCGGCAGCCTCGCCGCCAGCGACCGTATCGGCGTACTTGGGCGAGACCTTGCGGAGCTGTTCGTACAGCGTCGCGGCGTTCTGGAAGTTCTCCTGGAACGCCGGGTCAGCGCGCTTGAGGATGCGTTCGAGCTGGGGGATGACGATGCCCTGCCGTGCCCACTTCTGGAGCACCTGGCCGCGTGCGGCCTGCGGGGTTTCCTCCCACTCCTTACCGGCCTGCTTCTTGAGGTCGGCGTCGCTGATCTCGTAGGGATTGCCCCCGGCTACCAGCTTGCGGATGCGCTCCTCTCGGGCGCGCTCCTTCGCTTCCTGCTCCCAGCGGCGAAGCGTCTGCTCCTGCTGGTTGTTCCAGTATCGCTTGAAGGACTGGAGGTCGCCACCGCTCAGGCCGAATTTACTGGCCCAGGTGTCGATGGTCTTGTGGGTGAGCTGGCCGCGATCCGCGAGGCCCTGGAGCGTCCACTCTGCCTCGGCCATCGCCTGCTTGCGTGCCTCGTCCTCGCGGTGTGCGATCACGCGGGCACCAGCGGCAGCCGCCGCGCGCAGCTCGTCGCCGTGCTCGGTGTTCATCAAGCCGGGCTGGCCGTCGCCGCGGTCCTGCTCCAGGAACGCCAGGATCGACTGAGGATCGCGGTTGCCTGCGGCCAGCTCCTCCTTGGCGGCCTCGACGTAGAGTTCGTCCACGTCGCGCTTGTTGAGATAGGCGTACTCCTCCTGGTCCAGCATCGCGTACAGGCCGTTCATGCCCTCGGAAGTGAGGAACGTGCCGCCCTTGATGCCGTCGCGGATGATCGCGGTCAGCGACTCCTTCTGCCGGACCAGCATTTCCCGCATCGAGTCGGCCTGCCACTGCTGGCGGACCTGCTGCGCGGCGCGCATGGCGACCGGCATCAGGGCCTTGCGGACCTGCGGGTCTTGGAACTCGGGGTTCTGCGTCAGCGCAGCCATCCGCTCCTTGATGAGCGGCTCGATGTCGGTGCCGGGTTCGGCCTTGGCGATCTCTTTGGCCGCTTCGATCTGCCAGTCGCGGACGCGGATGATGCCGTCTGCCTTGAGGTAGCCGCGACGCCATGACTCCGACTGCTGGGCAACGAAGTCCTCGGCCTGCCGGGGCGTACCCTCGGCGTCCTCCTGCATACGTTGGGTCGCCGCGGCGCTGTACTGCTCGCGGCTGTTTGAGATCATCTGCGAGTTGACGGAATCCGAGACGCGCGTCAGCACCGCAGCGGCGGTGCGAGAGAGGACACCGGCACCAGCGGAGGACGCTTGGTCAGCCTGCACCGCCAGAACGGGGCGCTCGGCGAGACGCTGCGGCACCTGCGCGCGGCGGATGATCTCTTGGGGTTTCGTGCGAGCCACGGGTTACTCGTCTCCGGGAATGGAATAGCGCTTGTAGGTTTGGATGTTGCTGTAGGCATTCGCGCCTGACTGCATCACGCCGCCCAGCGCCTCGGCATTGCCGGTGCGGATACGAGCGCGTGCTTCGGAGCCGCTTTCGACGACTCCGTTCCTGCGGTTCTTCTCGATGAGGGCCACGTCACGGCCAGCCTGGGCCATGATGTCGTTCGCCAGCAGCTCGACCGAGTTGCCGGACACTGCCGCTTCTGCTGCGGAGGCGCGCATCGCGGATCGCAGTGCGCGGGCCTCCTCCATGCGCTGTTGGGTGCGCTCGGCGGCCTGGTCGTTGATCTGCTCCTGCTGACGCTCCGCGGCTTCCTCGATGGCCTTGTTGTTCTGATCCTGGCCGTACATGGTCGCCATCGCGCTGACTGCGGCGATACCGACCTGGACTGCTACGGGGTTGCACATGGGGTCTTGGTTACTCGGACGAAGGGTGTCTTGGCGAAGCCGTAGGCGGACTCGACGCCGCTCTCGCGGAAGCCAAGCCAGCCGAGCCATCGCCGCGTGGTGACGGCGTGGACATCGACGAAGTTGAAGATGGTGCCGAAGGTGGCCGACCACTCGTCGCTGATCCGCCGAGCTTCTCGGAGGAACGTGCGGCAGAACGTGGGAGCCACCAGGGCGTCGGTGCCCAGCAGCCAAACCGAGGCGATACCCTCGGCGTGCTGGCTGAAGCCGAAGATGCACACGGGGGAACCGTCGTGCATCGCGGCGAAACTGCGGTCGCTCGCGGTCACTGCAAATGCGAGCGCCTGGAGCGGGGTGTGACCATGCGAAGCCGCCACCTCCAGGATGTCCTCCTGCCGCATGTTCTCGGCGACGTGGAGGATGTCGCTGGCGGTGGGGCTTCGATAGGTCAGGGTCATACTCGGCTGCGGGAGACGAACATGCCGCGCCACTGTGCTGACTGGAACCAGCACTGGAACGGCAGGCGGTTGACGAGGTGCATGCGGACGCTGTTGGCGTCGCCCAGCACGGGGAACCGGCGAGAGCCGGAGTGGAACGTCGGGGCGCTGGTGCGGAACACCGAGTCGTTGAGGACGCGCGCGGTGTACGCACCGGAGTGCGACGCCACGTAGGTCTCGACGCGGCCATTGCCGTGCTGCTCGACCTCCAGCTCGAAGTACGCGCCATCCTTGTAGGCGACCTCGATGTCACGCACCTGCGTGCGGCCCACCAGCACGGCCTGGTTCTGCCCACCGCGAACGATGGGCTTGGTCAGGGTGAGGCGGTGCTCGTAGTCCATGCCGACGACCACGCGGCCCTCGGTGTGGTTACCGGGGAGCGCAAGGCGGGTGCGGGCGTTGTCCCAGCGCGCCTTGGTGATGTCCAGGTACGCGCCGGGGTCTTGCCAGTCGTCCGTCTTGAGGACGGTGACCGTCATGCCATCGGGCACGATGTAGGGCAGGTCGATCCAGGTCTCGTTGCCGAACTGCTGATAGGTGGGCTGCACCACCAGCATGCGGTCGAGCAGGAAGTTGTAGTCGCCCGTGGCATCCGTGTCGTGCTGGTTGAGCACCATGCGGAACTTGAGCAGCTCGCAGCCGCCGCCTGGGGCTTCCGCGACGGCGTACAGCACGTCGTTGATGGCGTGCATGTGGACGATGCGACCGACGCCGGAGATTGACCAGCGCGTCCATGCGGACTGCTGCTTCTCGTCGCCGATCCAGCGGACGAAGTAGACGTAGAGCTGCGCGTCGGTCGGCTCGTCAGGAGCGAAGAACACGCAGTCGGCACCACTTGCGCTCGCCATCGCTCGCATGCGGCCCGGCATCAGCTTGGGCACATGCGCCGTCACGTCGGCGGCGTCGCCGGTCACCGACAGGTCGTCGATGAAGTATTCGCGCACGCTGGCGTATGCGCCGCTGTCCTCGGTGAAGTACAGCGACTCGCCCATCAGCTTCGGCCGGATGTACGGCGAGCTGCTGTAGCTGTTGACCGGATCGCTCTTGACGTTCTTGGCGGCCAGGTACGGCTCGGCGGTCAGGAGGAACTGGCCGCCCGCAGCGGCAAGGAACAGGGCCGACTGGAACGGGACTGCGTGGTAGAGCGTGGTGACGCCGTTAGACCCGCTGACGCTCACGTCGATGGGGTCGGCGTCGAGCACCTGGGTCACCGAAGTGCGCCAGAGGTTGAACGGATCGGAGACCTCGGACATCAGCACGTTCTCCCCGGCCAGGAAGCCTAGGCGGTCCCGGTGCTTGAACACCTCGCGGATGCGCTGGCCGTCGATGGACGGGAACGGGTTGCTTTGCTCGTCACCCGCGAGGCGCGCGGTCCACTCCGGTCCACCGAAGGAGAACCAAAAGCCGTCCGCATGCACTGGATCGGGGATGCGCTTGAGGATGTGCGGCATCGTCTTGGCATCGAAGCGGTGCTTGATGCCCGGCCGGGCGACCTCCAGGTAGACCGAGGAGGACTGCTTCTGGACGTAGTAGTCGTCGAATTGCGATTCGGACGAGCCGATGATGTTGTAGATCGCGCCGGTCGGCACAACGGCCGAGCCTTTGTCGCCGGGCTTCGGCAGGTCGGACATCGTTTGCGCCGATCCGTACAGCGAACCGGGCGACAGCTCATCGCTCTGCTTCACGTCTACCAGCCGGTTGACGATGAAGGTGGTGTCGGAGAACGTCGCCAGCGCGAAGCACGACCACGCACGCTGTCCCTGGGTGTCCAGGTAGTTGAGCGCGTCGCCCGTGGCGTTGACGGTGTATTCCTTGCCGGTCTCGTGGTCGAACACGCGGATGCTGCGGTGACCCACGGCGACGATGTAGCGCTCGTTCTCATCGCGGACGATGGAGTGGAAGGCACAGTCGTGATCGAGGGTGACGCCAAGGCCAGCAACGAACTCGGCGGGCGGGCGCTTGCCAGCGCCCATTGCGGCATGCAGCCAGGCGTTGATCGCCTTGGTGAGCTGGTTCGGCGAGCGGACGGTATCGTCCTGCTGCGACTCGCCTCCCAGGAACGAGGGATAGTCCCCCGTGATTAGCGGCATCAGCGGTCCCAAATATCAGACACGTCCGTCGAGCCACTGAGGAAGTTGTGGCCGCGGGCGTAGGTGAAGTCGGCGTGCTCCTGCGCGAAGATGAGGTATGCCTCCTCCTCGTGCTTCTCGGTGAACACGTAGAGCTGGTCGCTACCCAGCACGCTCGTCTGGAACAGACGCGCAGCGCGCACGGCGATGTAGCGGCGGGCCGACTCGGGCAGCTCCTCGTAGGCGAGGAACCAGGTCACGAAGTCGGCGGTGGGGGCCGACGAGAACGTGTCGGCGAGGGTGAGCGGGTTGATGAGGCGCGTGCCTCGGATCACCAGCGGCTCGCTTCCGCGTGCGGGGACGAGCTTGAGGATCGACTGCGGCGGCAGCACCTTGCCTTCCGCGTTGAGCGTGAAGGTGAACGACTCGCTGGTGTTGAACCACCAGCCAGCGGTTTGGACCTCGCGGCTCACCGCGCGGAGGGTGTCGCGCGCCTGCGAGGCGTACAGGTTGCCGAGCGCTTCGAGGTCGCTGATCGGCGCTTCGCCGATAGCACCGAGCAGCACATTGACGGCTTCGAGTTCCGTGGTCGGAGTGAGTTCGAGGTTCATGGATTCGGGGCAAAAAAACGGGGGACACCCATGTGGATGTCCCCCGTAGATGGAGAGAGATTGAAGCGCCGCGGGATTTGCCCAACGGCGCGGTATTGCTTACGGGGCCTTCGACAGCTCGATGGCACCGCGCGGAGCCAGGATGCCGTGACCCAGCGCGTACTTCGCCAGCATCAGGGTGCCCTGCTTCTCGCCCTGGTACACGTCCTCCAGGGACAGGTCCAGCAGCTTGAGGGTGCCGACCGCCGAGCGGTGGAAGATCACGCCCACGGTGTCCGCGAAGTTGCCGCGGTACTTGGCCGGGATCGAGGCCAGGGCCGACTCATCGACACGCGGCATCGCGTTGATCTTCACCAGCGGGATGCGGGCGACCGAGGAAATGATCGCCTGGCCGTAGGAGCCGTTCGATTCCGCGTTGATGTCGCGGTCGATCAAGTCCTTGTTCTCGGTCAGCAGATACCACTGAGCCGGGGCCAGTGCGCCAGTGAACTCCTGCGGGTTGTCCGGCAGCAGCTTCTCGTCGAACAGCATGCGGGCGTTGCGGAACGCATCGGCCAGCACGGTCGGATCGGAGGCCATCGTGGCGGCCTTGATGATGGCACCACCCGGCTGGCCTTCGACCTTGCCTTCGGTGGTACGAGCGGCCAGGATCGCGCAGCGCAGCTCGTTCTGCATGCGCTTGAGCGCCAGCTCCGCACCCTGCTGACGGGTGTACTCGGAACGCACGTCGTAGTGGTTCATCGCCTCGTCGATGTTGGCGATGAAGGCGTGCGAGATCAGCATCGGATCGAGGGTGATGATGGTCTCGTTGTGCTCGACCACCAGGCCCTTGATCTCGGTGCCCGGCACATGGTACTCGGAGCCGATGGTGCCGACGTTCGGGAACGAGGCGGACTTGCCGCTCTCGATGTTGCGCACCGACACGCGGCCGTCCAGCTTGTAGTTCTCGACGAAGCTGGTGATGGTTTCAGCAGTGTAGTTCTGCTTGAACAGCGCCCAGGCGTCGCCGTTGGCCTGGGCTTGACCCAGGCGGGAGGGGATTGCGTCCGACATTTAGTCCTTGCTTGAGGTTGAGTGGATTACTTGAACAGCGGCGACACGGCCAGGCGGGCGGAGACTTCCGCGCGGTAAGCCGGATCACGGTGGTAGCGCACATCGCGCATCGCTTCGACGACCTGCGCCTGCGACTGGAACGGCTTGGGGCCTGCATCGGCGTTCGATGCGGTCTTGCCATTCAGAAGGCGGCCGTTGCCGCCACGGAGGGCGACGAGGCCCTGGACTGCCAGCGCTGCGCGGCCGGCGTCGCCGGACTGCACCGCTTCGTTGAACGCCCGCTTCTGCTCGGCGCTCAGGTTGGTCTTAGCCCACTGGACCAGGCCGTCGTAACCGGCCTTGCCACCTGCGGGCGAGTAGACGGCGTTCTCGTAGGTCTGCACGCGAGCGCGCAGGCCATCGACGTACACGTCCACCAGCTCCTTCGGATAGCCCGCGTCCTGGAGCTTCTTGTAGCTCTCCTCGGACAGCGAGCCGTTCGAGTTGAACTCGGTGGCGAAGTCGTCCAGGTTCAGGCCAGCCCGCGCCAAGGCGTCACGCGCGTCATCCGCGGTGGCGTCGTCGATGGTCGCGGGGCCGCCCTTGCCACCCTTGTCGTCGGCTGGCGTGCTCAGTTGTGCGTAGGCGGCTTCCAGCTCCTCCACGGTCTTGTACTTGCCGCCGAACAGGCGCTCGCCATCGGTGCCACCCTGCGCGCCCGGTGCGGGCTGCTGGGTGTCCTGGGAGTTCTGCGGCGGCTGCTGACCTGGGGTCGGCTGGCCGTTGATGCCGTCAAGGCTGACGGTCACTTCGGACTTGCCCGGCTGCGACATTACTTGTCCTCGGGCTTGTAGTTGACGATGACCAGGCCGTTCGTCTTGCGGGTGATCTCGGCCTTGCCCTTACGCTCGACGCTCGGAGCCTTCGGGGCTTCCTTGGTCGGCTTGGCGGGCTTCTCGGTGGTTTCGTTCGACATTGCGTCCTTCTCGGGGTTACGGGGTTTGGGTCATCGCTGAGGCGATATTCGGAGCGGCACGGACCATCGCCTCCTGCGCCGAGGCGTCCTGCTGCTCGGCAGCAAGCTCGTCGTCGGAGCGGATCAGGCCCTTGGTGGAAATGTCGGAAGCGGCGGCCAGTCGGGAGATCGCCTCGCCACTGTTGAGGCGGCGCGCCTTCTCCTCTGCGCCGACAAGCGCATCCACTGCCTGACCGAACTCGATCAGCTTGTTCAGGTCGTGGCCGCGGCCGAGGGCGGCGATGCCAACGGTGATGCGCGGCTTGATGAGTTCCTGCGGCAGCTCGGGCAGGCGACCCTGCTTCTGGAGCTTGTGCAGGCGGCGGCGGATCAGCGGCAGCAAGAGCTGCTCGCCCGACATCGCCATGAAGCCGCTGAGGGCGTCGTCGAGTTCCTGGGTGAGCACCCGGATTTCGTAGGCGGTCACGCGCTCGCCGGGGCGCTGCACGGCGGACTTCACGCCGAAGATCAGCTCCAGCGAGTTCGCCAGCCCTTCGGCCTCCTGACGCACGAAGTTCAGGTCGTAGGCTTTCTGGAGCTGGAGCGTGGTCACGTCGCTGGCCTCGCCACGCAGCACCGCGCCGGACTCGGCCTCGGTGAGCTGGCGCTCGCGGATCGTCGAGGTCGGCTTGAGGAACATGATGATCTTCGCCAGCGCGGCGGCACCCTTACGGATCGCCTTGCGCAGCGCCTCCAGCGACTCGAACGCGCCCACGTAGTCGTAGACCAAGCCCTCGCCGTAGTCGTCCACGAGGGACGGCGGCGCGCACAGGGGAATCCACGGGCAGGCGTCGATGGGGTAGGTGCCCACGGTCTCGGGGACTTCGACGCCCTCGACCTCCTGGACCACTTCCCACTCCTTGCCATCTTCCGAGCGACGCACCCAGGTGTAGAGGTTCACGTCGTCGTTCTTGGTCTTTTCGTCGCGTTCCTGGGCGAGCTTCTGCATCACCGCCGCGCGGATCGAGTCCGGCAGCATGGCCGGGGCGATCTTGTCGAGCGTGATGATCTCCAGCACGTTGCCCAGGCCGTCGCGGTCGGTCACGTAGGAGGTCAGCGGATACAGCTTAGGCTTGCCCTCGTCGGGGTCGTAGAGCAGGAAATTGCCGAGGACGATGGCGTGCTTGGCCGCCTCGCTGAGGACCGGGCGGACGCCGCTGGTCTCCAGGTCGTTGACGATGACCCGCTCCACGTCCACCAGCGCGGCCTCCAGTTCGGAGGTCTCCACGCCAGCCTGCTCGGCGATGTTCTCGGCGACTGCCTGGTCAGGCGCGAGCTTGAACACCGAGGCGTTCGGCGGGAGCCAGGCCAGCACGATCTTCGAGGCCAGGGCGTTGACGCACTTCGGGCCGGTGTCGATGTAGGCGGAACCGGGGGTACGCGATTTCGCGCCCTCGTCCACCCACAGGCGGGGCAGGGTAACCTTGGCGCAGCGCTTGGCGCGCGTCTCGGCTTCTTTGCGGTTGGACTTGAGATCGCCGTAGCGCTTCGCGGCCGTCTGCTTCTCGGCCGAGGTCTGCTTGGCGTCAGCCATTCGGAATGGTCAGTCCTTGGTACTGCGTTGCGTTGTTCAGGTCCAGTCGGACCTTGGACTTACGCCGCTGATCGGCCGCGTGGCCGGTCGGCTGGGTGTCCTGGCGGGTCAGCAGGATCGGGTCTTTCTCCTGCTGGTCCGGCATGTTGGGCTTGCTGCACATGATTAGCGGGCGCGGTGCTCCATCTGCTCGACCTTCCGCAGCGCCTTTAGCCGGAGGATCAGGCGGCGCTCGCCCTGCCGGAGCAGGAACTCCTCCTTCGGCTTGGCGGGGTCGTAGATCACTTCGGGGTGCAGTTCGTCCAGGAGGTCGATCAGGTCGTAGGAGTGCAGAGGGATTTGCATAGAACTCCTGGGTTATGAATAGGTGGGGAAACTGTCGTTTCCCCCGATGATGACCACTAAACCCTTAGAGTCGGGCCAGCGATTCCGCGACCATCCGCAGGCGGTGGATCGGGCCGTTGTTGTCGATCACGGTGTCGATCAGGTCGCCGTGGACGCCTGCCTCGGAGGCATGCGCCGAGACCGGGGCCGCGCTGTCGCGGAGCACCTGGACCACCTGGCCGCCCCACTCACGGATGAACTGCGCCTCGTTGTCGAAGCGAACGTCCGACACCACGACGCCAGCAGCGCCGTCGCGGCGGGCCTGACGGATCTTCTGCGCGACCACCTTGACCCACAGGTCGCGGTCGATCATTTCACGGCCCCACTCGGTGCCCACGGTCTGCATCAGGCGGCGCGGGGTCTGCCCGTTGAGCCAGTCGAGCGGCTCCTCCTTGAGCGGGCCGTCCTCCATCGCGGACACCGGCAGGCCGGTGATGTCCGCCACGAAGGCGCGGATCGGGGCCGCGAAGGACAGCTTCACGAAGCCGTGGTCGCTGACCAGGAACTCGGCCAGGGTGTCTTTGCCGCTGCGGGCGCGGCCGGTGATTCCGATGATCTTCATGGGGACTCCAAAAGAGAAACCCGGCCTTAGCCGGGTACAATTCGTGTTCGTTATGGAAGGAGACAGGTATGGCGAGTTCTACGCCGAGTAACACAAACGGAGCGGAAATCTCTGAGCTTGCACAGAAGCTCTATGGCCTACAGGAGGCGATGGATGCGCTCGTGGCATCAGGGCAAGCACAAGGAATTCAGCGAGAGCGCTACGATGCGGCCAAGCAGCTCATCACAGATAAGCTCACTGAGTTCAGCTGCACGTATGAAACGTTGACTACGCCGAAGGCGATCCAGCTTTGGGTTTTCAATAGCCGAGAACCCGTAAGTCGGAATCCGTCAGAGATTGCACACTGGAAGCAGTTCTACGTGGACGAGTTGCGGTAAGCAGGATCAGGTGGCTTGGTTGTCGTCAGGCGAAACACCGGGCGATCAGCCAAGCCGCGCCAGCAACGCCGACAGCGGCCGGCCACAGCTTGACGCTGCCAGCCGAGCGGTACAGGGTGCGTTCGAGGGTGTTGAGGCTGCGCCACCACAGCCAGGCAGCGCCGTAGGCGACGAAGGCGAACAGCACGGCCAGCACGGCGACGATGGTGATGAACAGGATCAGGGTTTCCACAGCTTCACTTCCTTGGTCTTGGGGTTGTAGTCGCCGTAGCGCAGGATTCGCGCGAGGCGTGCTTGGCGGATCGCATCGTGCTTCGACAGCGGCTCGGTGCCGCCGCGGGGGATGCGGGTGGTGTAGGTGGTGACGACGGTGTTCCACAGCGCGCCGAGGTGCTCCTCGACGGACGCATCGCGGTACGCCTCGTGGATGGGCATGAGCAGCTCGTCCGCGCCCTTGTGGCCGATGCCGGGGAAGCCGGGGTAGTTATCCACCTGGTCGCCCGTGAGCACCTGCTTCATCCAGAACAGGTCAGCGTCGTGAGCCGAGATCGGCCGGACGCCCACGTCGGGACGGTTGGGGTTGTAGAGACGGATGCCGGGGATCGTCTGCATGTCCTTGTCGATGGACACGACGATGCGGCTGCCTGGCGCGCGCTTCGGATTCGGGTGCGAGGCCAGCAGCCCCAGCACGTCGTCACCTTCCAGGTTCTCGATCTCCACGATCTTGTCGCCGAACTCGTCGTAGACGAACTCGTCGAGCACGTACCACAGGGCAGGCTTGTCCTTGCTGGCACGGTTGAGCTTGTAGGTTGGGTCGATGTCCTTGCGGAAGTTGTGCTTCTTGCAGGACAGGGCCAGCAGGTAATCACGCGCGCCGAACTTCTCGACGATCTCGTCGATGTAGTCCTCCAGCTTCGCCTTCGCGCGCTCGGGCTGGATCGCTTCGACCTTGTTGCCGTCGCCGTTCCAGTCGATGTTCGCGGTGTTCGAGAACGCGAGCTGGTAGCGCAGCACATCGGCGTCGATCAGTAGCAGGGGGCCGCGCTTGTTCATGCGTCCACCCACTGCCATCCCAGGAACGCCAGCGCGAACCAGCGGTGCAGCCAGTTCGGACGCTCCCGGACCTGCACGAAGAAGTTGCCGCCAATGACCCAGGAACCGGCCGCCTGCGGTGGCCGATAGGTGACGTAGGAAGTCATGGCCGCTTCTCCGGGTGGCGCTCATACCACGCCTGTAGCTCGGCGGCGTAGCGCTTCATTCCGGCCTGGTACTCCGGGCCGTCGCCGAGCGGGTACTCGTGCTCGTCGCACACGAAGTCGGTGGTCGGGATGGTGTACGGAATCTGCGTGCAGGAGTTCCCCGTACACATCGACTGCCACATGATGATGTAGGAGTTCTCGCTGTGCCCTTTCAGGCACGAGCCATAGTCCGCACTCGGCGGCCAGGGCTTCATATCGCACGCAGCGAGGCCAGCACACAGCGCCAGGATCAGGAGAGCGCGCTTCATACCATGCTCTCGTGTACGGCGACCCAGCACTTCTCGCTAACGCGGCGGATGAAGTAGGTCGCGGTGCTCCACTCCACGGGGCGCAGCATGCGCTCGGTGCAGCACGGGCACTTGGCGTTGTAGGCATGAACCTCGGGCTGGTGTTCGAGCACAGCCACGCGGTAGGTGGTACACGGATCGATCACGCGGACATCGCCGTCAGCGGGGCCGCCAATGAAATGCACGCGAAGCCGGTTCTCGTTCATCGGTTCGATTCCTTGAGGACTTCCAGGGCGCTCGCCTTGTCGGCGTTGCAACGCTGGAGGCCGTCCTCGGCGTTGCCGCCGAAGCGGTAGAGGTCGTAGGTGGTGGTGGTCGGGTCAGCCATCACGGCGTCGAGTGAGGAGTGCGTGCCCTCAATGACGGTCGGCTGGAGGAACTGCTCCGGCACGACTTTCGAGGTGTGCGCGGCGCAGCTCGTCAGGAATGCGGCGAGACAGGTAATCGCCAGTTTCCGGGTCAGCATTTGCTGCAATCTCCACAGAGCGGTTGGTGGTGGCGCGGGCGTTCCGCAGCGCTGCATCGAAGGCAGAGCGGCGCACGGCTTCGCGGTTGAGGGTCTCGACGGTCTGCTTGAGGTCGGCCAGTTCCTTTGCCGACTCCTCCAGCTCCGTCACGCGCTGGGCCATTGCGGTGTACTTCCAGGCTGCGAAGCCGCCTGCCGCGAGCGCGGCAACGACCAGCAGCGCCGCGAGGGCGCGCAGGATGTTGGTTGGGTTCATCGGTTCTCTTGGACGTAACAGGCGACTCGCAGAAGCTCCGAGGGAGTCGCGTCGGACTTGATCTGATTCGCGCGTGCGGAGATCACGCGCACGTTGCCCCGGACGTAGCCGAGGTCAGGTTCGATGCGGTCGAGCGTGGGTGAGTTGGGGCCTTGGGCCTTGCGCCCGACAGCGCGGTACAGCGGGATGCCCAGTGCCGGGCAGAAGTCGGGGACCACGATGTCGTCCGACGTGAGGTCGAACGGCAGTCCCTTCCTAGCTGCCCGGCGTTTCGCTTGGCGCACCAGGGCGAGTGCAATGTCCCGCTTGCCGCGGGTCAGTGCGTCTCGGCCCAATTCCTTCCGATCTTGAACTCGCCATCGAGCGGACAGCGGAAGCCGAAGTAATCGCCAGCCTTGCGGATGGCAGCCTGGGCGGTCTTGCCCACGAACTCGGCCTTGTCCTCGTCCACTTCGATTTGCCACTCGTCATGGACGTTGGCGAGGAACTCGTAGTGGACGCCCGGCACCAACCCTGCGGCTTGCAGGTCGGCGTCGAGGATCACCAGGGCTTTCTTCATCACCAGCGCACCGGCCGACTGGAGCAGGGTATTGAGCGCGGCGTGGTCGCTGCGGATGTGCAGCTTCCGGCCGTCGAGACCGATCAGGTATCCCTTCTCGGCCGCGCGCTTCTTGACCCCGCGTACCAGCTTCTCCAGCGCAGGCAGCCCGGCCAGGAACTTCGAGCGGAGCTTCGCCCCGGCCTGGCGACCCTTGCCAACGATGGAGCCGAGCTTCGCGTCGCCTGCCCCATAGAGGAAGGCGTAGATGAAGGTCTTGGCGTTGTCGCGGGTTGGCAGTCCTGCCGCCGATTGGTTGACGGAGTGGATGTCGCCTTCGAGGATGACCTTGGCGTACTCGCCGCCGTCGTGCTTTGCCATGAAGTGCGCCAGGCAGCGCAGCTCCAATCCCGAGGCGTCCGCGCCGACCTGGAGCTTCCCTGTTGGGACGCAGAACAACGAGCGGCACTCGAATCCGTAGCCGCCTTCCTGGCCCTTGAGGATTCCCTTCTCCTTCGAGTGCTGGACCTTCGGCACCTGAGCGATGTTCGGCTTCGAGTGCGTCATGCGGCCGGTCACCGCTGCGTTCTGATTCACGCTGCCGTGGATGCGGCCGTCCTTCTTGATGGCCTTGAGCCACGCCTCGTCGCCTTCGGCGAGCTGGCCGAGGCGCTTGTTGACGATGAAGTGCTCCAGCAGGAGCGGGATGATCGGGAACTTGAGCGCGCCCAGGACTTCTTCGTCGATCTTCGGCTGGCCCTTCTCGGTGAACTCCTGGGGCTGCCAGCCGTACATTGCAGTCAAGCGGTCAGCAATGTGCTGGCGGCTTGCCGGGTTGAACACCACGTCCTTGTAGGTCGTGACCTCCACGCCCTTGACGTAACCGCGGCGCTTGTCGTCGCGCTTCGGTACGAACTTGCGCTTCACCACCTTCCACGGCGGAATGACCTTGCGCAGCTCGGCCTCCAGCGCAGTGCGCCGGGACACGAGGATGCACTCCAGCTCACGCGCCTTCTCCTGATCGAACAGGTAGCCGTAGCGCTGCTGACGCGAGAGGATCGGCGCGACGGCCTGCTCCAGCTCGATGGCCTCGGTAGGGAGGCCCTTGCTCATCAGCAACGCGAACAGCGCTTGCGTGACCGCAACGTCCTGGTCGCAGTAGTCGTCCATTTCCTGAGACCACTGTGCCCAGGGATCGAGGCCGCGTGCGGCCATCTGCGCCGCGTAGTCGCCTTTCCAGCGACCGAGGCGGTAGCCCCACGCTTCGAGGGCGTGGCGGCCGATCAGCTTGCCCGGCAACACCGGGTTCGCTCCCTGCTTCTTGCGGGCCTTGAAGTCGCGGTCCTTGAGGTCCGGGTAGACCAGCGTGGACATCAGCAACGTGTCGAAGTACGCCTGGACCTTGAAGTCCGGGAACACCTTGGCGATAGCCGGAATGTCGAATCCGGCGATGTTGTGGCCGACAACGCGCTTGGCCTTCTTGAGCCTCTCGACGGCCTGACGGACTGTCATTTCGCCCGTGCCGTGATCGTTGGCGGACAGGATGGGACCGCGCGGTGCGCCGGTCTCATCTACCTCTTGGAGGGAAATGCAGTGGATCGTGTCAAGTTCGTCGAGGAGGCCATTGGTCTCGCAGTCGAATACGAGGATCAACGGCGGTCCTCCTTACGGGTAGCCGTGGTTGGTTACGGGGATTGCGCGGACGCGGCGGCGGGCGCGGAGGATGTACTCCGGCTCGGGGGCCTTCGGCGGCGTGTGGACGCCCTGCGGCGCGTGGCCGGGGAAGTCGTCGTCCTCGAACAGTTCGTCCTGCTCGGGCTGGTCGGGATGCAGCGTGTAGCCGTAATCCTCGACGTAGTGCGTGATGCGGCGGATGGTGCGCTCGGTGCCGTTGTTGTTCAGCACGAACAGCAGCTTCTCCGATGCGTCGGCAACCGCGCCTTCGAGGGATACGACCACCACCTCGTCGGTGCTGGGTTCGTAGATGGCGACGTGGGCGCAGCACCGCAGATCGAACCGGGCGCAGTGCTCGTGCGGCGTACCGAACTCGAAGCCGATCAGGCTCACGAGGTGACCCTCGGGCGAGCGGAAGTTGCGGATGCCGTTCGGAGCGGCCTCGCTGGTCCAGTCGTTACGGCCGCTCAGGTACGCGGCCACGTAGGTGTAGCTCGCCAGTGACACGAAGAAGCAGTCGATGTCCTTGATTTCGGTCCCGTCGTAGAACGCGCGCAGGCTTCCGCCACCCAGGATCACCAGGTGGCGGACTTCGGCCGGCAACACGTCGAACAGGGACCGAGCGTGTTGCTCGGCAGTCATGGTTGGTCCCTTAGCGGATCAGGTTGGTGAAGCGCTCGGCGACGCGCAGGGCGCGCTCGGCTTCTTCCTCGTGCTCGTCGGCCTGCGAGTGCAGGACATCGGCCTTGTCGCGCAGCGTCGATGCGGTGGCGATGCGGTCGGCGCTGATCTTGAACAGCTTGTCCACCTGGCCCTCCAGCACCTTCACCACGTCGGTCACGGTGTCCTTGCGGAACGGAGCGGTCAGCAGGTCGATTGCGATGGCGACGATCTCTTTCATTGGGGTAGTTCCTCGGCTTTGATGTGGATGACCACGCGCCGCCCAGGCTTGCCGTACATGACACGGCAGGCTTGGTCGGAGCGCGGGAGTTGGTAGGGGAGAACGAGGCTCTCAGCGAAGGAGAGCGGCGCATCAGCTGGGATGAAGCCGACGACCGAGCGGCCGTCAGTAGTCGGAGGTGGATACATCGGATGACTCGTCGGCGAAGTCGCCGTATTCGCCCGGAGCATCTGCATTGAGCAGGCGGCCGGATGCGTGGTCGTAGCTGTAGTAGAGAACCTGGCCGTTCGACTGGCCGGTGAAGCGATCCTTTAGGACGCGGAAGGTCGTGCAGTTGCGCTCGGCCTCGTTCTCGGCCTGCGTGTTGCGCTCCAGGCCGAACGCGAAGTGCGTCCAGAAGCCAATCGCGCGGCTGCCCTTGAAGTGGCGGAGCATCACGCGCCCGCCTTCCTCGTGTGGCTTGCCTTCCGGCGTGGCGAGGTGCGAGACCAGGTAGATGCAGATGAGGTGGCGCTGCGCGAACTGCGCGATCTTCGCCATCGTGTCCTCCAGCATCTTCCGCTCGTCCTCGGCACCGGCTGCAAACGACGTGAGGTTGTCGAGGACGATGTGCTTGACGCCCTCGGCGACGACCATGTGGGCCATCTTGGCTTCGATCACGTCCCACTCGGACGAGCCGAAGTGGTCGTAGATGAACACCTGGCCCTTGTCGAGAATCTCGAACGCGGCTTCCAGCTCCTCCTGCGTCCAGCTCCCATCGGGGACGTGGAAGCGGCGGCCAGCAACCTTGCCTGCCATGCGCTTCGCCGTCTCGACCGGCTGCTGCTCCAGGAAGAACAGGCCAACGCGGTCGCCGGTTTCCTGCGCGATGAAGGCTGCTTCCTCCATCAGCCAGTCGGTCTTGCCGATGCCGGTGCCCGCGCCGAAGGTGTAGACCTCGCCGTACCGCTTGCCGTAGGTCAGCGCGGTGAGGCGCGGGTCGTGCCAAGGCATGCCCATCGAGACCGGCTTGAGTGCCTTCTCCTTGAGGGAGCCGAACGTCACCACTCCATCGGGGCGCTTGGTCTGCGCTTCGTAGATGGCGCGGGTGATCGCCTCGGCATCGCCACGCTGGAGCAGCTCGTTCGGGTCTTTCGCCGGGAGCTGTGCGATCTTGGCCTTGCCGGGAGTCAGCAGCAGCGCCACTTCCTGCGCGGCGGCTTGGCCCGGTTCGTCCATGTCGAACATGAGCACAACCTCGTCGAAGCCGTTGACCCACTCCAGCTCGCGCTTGATGGACTTGGCCGCGCCTTGCGCTCCGTTCGGAACGGACACCACCGGCCAGCGGAGGCCGAGTGCCTGCGCCACGGAGAGCGCGTCGATCTCGCCTTCGGTGATGACGAGGCGTCGCCCCGGTTCGTAGAGGTGCTGGCCGAACAGCCCGCACGCCTTCGAGTCGCCGATGAATGAGAACTTCTTGTCGGGGTAGCGGAGCTTCTGCGCGACGATGCCGCCATCGCGCTTGTAGTTGGCGATCTGCACGGTCTTGCCGTGCTTGTCCTTGCCGATCCAGTAGCCGTACTTACGGCATGCTTCCTCAGTGATACCGCGCTTCGCCAGGGCTTGCGGTTCACCCTTCGCAAAGTCGCTCATGGTTTTCCTGCTGGTGGGTTGAGAGACCTCCTCGCCTTCGGCTGGCTCGTAGTGACCGCAGCCGAAGCAGTAGCCGTGCCCGTCGCTGTAGCGCGCAAGGTTGTCCTTGCTGCCGCAGTTCGGGCACGGCTCTTTGTGGAGGTATTCGGAGTCAGCGCTTTGCACGCTCCACGGACCACATGCGCTTGCGGTAGGAAATGCCGAGGCGACGATTCAGCGCACCCTTGACGGTGCGGCCCAGGCCGCGGAACGGCTTGTCGGCGCGCGCCCATGCGCGCTCGAAAGCCAGGCGCATCGCGGACGGAATGACGGTGGTAGCGGTGTTGGTCATGCGTTCTTCTCCAGCAGGAACTTGGTGAATGCGGCGACTTCTTCGGTCGCATCGTTGGCGTCGAGGCCCAGCTCGTCGGTGCAGTAGTTGCGATACAGCTGGAGCAGCGCATCGACGCGGTACTGCTTCGGAGCGCGGCGCGCTTCCAGGAGCGGAGCCTTGCTGCGGCGCTGACGGCGCGACAGGCGATAGCGCGTGTACCGCTGCCCCGAGGCGTCCTCGCAGGTCTGCGTTTCGATCTCGAAGCCAGCAGCGCGCAGCTCATCGACGCGCGAGGCGAGGCGGCGGATGCGGTAGACGCCTTCGGCCTGCCACGAGGTCAGGTGCGAGTGGCGACGCAGGTGATCCAGGACGACCTGGGTTTGCGGGGGCAGCGGTTTCACGTTGGGTTCTCCTATCGAGGGAAGTCAGGTGCCCACACGACGGGCTTGCCGTAGGCGGCGAGCAGGCGTCGCAGCGCGGCGTGTTGGGCTTCGGTGAAGTTGTCCTCGGGCTGCATGGCGTCGTTGACGCCGCCCAGGAGGCAGACTTGGTATGCGGATTGGTTGTGCTTACCGGCGAGAGCGCCGGGCTGATTCAGCGGGCGACCGTCGTAGATCGAGCCGTCACGTTCGATGACGAAGTGGACGGCGATCTTCGAGTAGCCCTGCGAGCGGTGCAGGCGTGCGAGTTCTTCGCCGGTCGTGACCTGCTCGGGGCGGGTCATGCTGGCGAGGACGAACAGCGCCTCTACCGATTCCAGAGGTTTGAGGCGCACTTAGAGTTTGTAGAGGTGGACTTCGGTGCGTGGTTCTTCGTCCGGCTGCGCCCAGCGCTTACCGGAGAGCAGCCACATGACTTGCTTGTCGTCGGCCCAATAGCCGGTGGCTTTGGTCACAACGTCCATCGGCCCCTTGGCGAGGTTGTCCACGTCGCCCTTGGGAAACGCGGCCTTCGAGGTCTTGGCGCGTTTGCATACCGCGATGATGACCACTAAAACCGGATCGGTCGGCGACAGGTCCAGATCACCGGCTGGCAGATGCTTCTCTGCGGCTTCCTTCCAGGTCTTGTAGGTCTTGCCGTAGTAGACGCCCCAGCGCGAAACCTTCGGGCGCGAGGCGGGCACCGGGTCAAACGGGAACGTGAGGGAGGCCAAATGCTTGGCCCCCCTCGCGGTGTTCACGATGACCGACAGCGGATCAGTAGTCGCCGTCATCGCCCTCGTCGTCGGAGTCGCTGTCGTCGTCCGAGTCGTCATCGCTGTCGCTGAACGGCGCGCTGTCGGCGGCCTCGTAGCCGTCCTCCTCGCCGAAGCCGTAGTCCTTGGCGTTGCGCTGGCCGAACTCGACCAGCTCGATCACCTGGACGGCGACCATGTAGCAGGTCAGGTAGAACTTCTTGGCCGATTCGACGAACGAGCCGCCGATCTCGTAGGAGACCTTGAGTTCGCTGCCGCCGCCGATCTGCGGCGGGTTGTCGATCTTCTTGCCGCGGGCGTCGAAGATGTCCGGGCGCATGGTGAACTTCTTGCCGGTGCGCTTGCTGACGCCGCTGGCCTTCATCTTGAACTTCACCAGCACGCGGCCGGTGTCATCGCCGTTCTCGTCGGTTTCTTCGGTGAACACCGGGGCCACTTCGGCACCCTTCTTCTTCTTCGGGTTCTCGCTCAGGAACTCCTGGAACAGCTCGTCGCGCCGGGTTTCCAGCTTCTTCGCCAGCGCCTTGAAGTCCTTGTCGTTCGGGTCGAACGCCAGGCTCACGGTGTATTCGCCTTCCGGCTTGAACTTGGTGTCCGGTTCGTTCAGGCGCGGCCACACGGCGGTGCCCTTGGGGGAGACGAATCGTTCGCGCTTCTTGGTTGCCATCAGTTGTCGGTCTCGTAGTTGGTCGGGAGATAGATGCCCGCGCGCCACAGGTCAGCGGCGGCGGTCAACGGGGTGTCGGCGGAAATGCCGAAGGCTTCGTCGATGTCGAAGCCGATGAGCGCCTCGTCGATGAAGGCGTCGGTGATCGGGTCACGCATCACGGGTAGTGCGGTTTCAGCTCGCGCTCCGCGTAGCGGCGCACGGCGTTGAGGGTGTTGACCTGCCGGTAGCGGCAGTCCTGCTCCATGCGCGAGACGACCCGCAGCACTTCCATCGGATCGAGGCCGAGCACTTCGCAGAAGTTCTTGAAGGCGCACGCCAAGCCGATCACCTGATCGGCCGGGTGGCCGAGGGACTGCACGCTGTCGATCACTACGAAAGCGCCGCGTGCGGCGCTCTCGGCAGAACGTGAGTGCAGTCCGTCGATGACGCGATCACGCACCTGCGTGCAGCTCCGTCATGCGGTGCTTGAACTCCTCGACCGTGCCGTGTTCGGCCGGGTTGTAGATGCCGAGGACCACACCGAAGTGGTCCTGGGCAACGTAGGTGTTCAGTGCGTGCTGGTAGTTGATGCTCATGTTGATGTTCTCGCTTGGGGTATCAATTGCCAAAGGGGGATGGACTAGGCAAAGAAATAGCGCGACTCCAGCACCAGGCTGAGGTCCAGGTCGCCATGCGGCGGGAGGGGTGGGAGTTTCTCTGCCGCTTCTGGCGGGAGCTGCTCGACGAGTTGCTGTCGGAAGTCGGCCAGTACGTCGCCGCTGTATTGATCGACGAACGCCTGCCGGAGTGCGGCGGCGAGGATTGCTGCCTGGCCCGCGTGCGTACCGTAGGAGTCGTGGATCATGGCGAACGACTCGATGCCGTTCTCTGCCGCGAGGCAGGTGGTCAGCATCATGTGGCTGGCGTCGCAGGAGTGGACGAAGTTCGGACTGATCCCGAGGGTCTGCCTGCGACGGTCGAGCTTAGTACCGCCGATGTTGACCACTAAATTCACCTCGCGGCCTCCGACGTGCGGCCGGATGCGGACGCCTTCCTCCTCGCGGTACTCCTGGAGGACCGGGAAGCCAGCGGGGGTCGTCCAGCTCACCGGCAGGTCGGCCGACGAGGCGACCTTGGAGGCGTCACGCAGCCAGTCCATCGCCGCGCGGGCTGCGATCACGACCTCGCCGATGCACTCCCACAGCAGGGTCGCCAGGTACTCGGCGGTCTCCCAATCGTCCTCCATGCCCAGCTTCTTGAACTTGGAGAGCACCTGGGCGCGCATGCCCGACTTCGTGACGCCGTAGGGCAGCGTCATCACCGGCTGCTTCACGATGTCGCGGGTGAGCTGGCCGTCCAGCTTGATCGCCAGCGGGTCGCCGCTCTCGGCACGGGCGCGCAGCTTCTCCTGGGCCACGTCTTTCACGCGCGAATAGATGTCGGCGGGCTTCGGCTGCGGGATCAGGTTGGTGGCTGCACCGCCCACGGAGTCGCGGAGCATGGCCGAGAAGTTCTGGAGGCCGTTACAGGAGCCGTCGAGCGCGATGGGCAGATGGGAGACGTGATCGCGGCCGTTGAGGCTGTAGCCGAGCCACTCGAAGCACGCTGCCAGCGCGCAGAACGGGCTGTCGGCGTCCATCCAGAAGCGTTGGCCGTCCAGCGGATCGAGGGCGCTGTCGAGAATCTGCTCCTCGTGCTCGCGCACCCAGGCCACGCGCTCCTCGAACGACACCTTGTCCACGCCGAAGCAGTTGGCGACGTGGATGGCGAGCCAGTAGGCACCGTCCTCGCCGAGCGGCACGCCTTGGGCGAACGTCAGCAGGCCCTTGGCCGCATCATCACCCTGCGGGGTCAGCGTCGGGGGCAGGGGGTAGCACCGGCCGCGGAAGTCGAGGTTGTGAGGGAAGTAGATCGCGGGGTACTCGGCGAACTTCTCCGCCAAGGCGATCTTCTGCGCGGCGGCGAGGCGGGTGGACACGCTGCGCGCGTTGGCCTCGTAGACCTTGGCGCGGTCGCGCTTCCATTCCTTGAACTCGTCGGCGTGGTGCTCCTTGAAGTAGTCCGGGTCGGTCTCCAGCAGGGCAGGGCGGCTCGGCAGGTCCATCAGTTCACGCTCCGGCAGCCCGGCGACACCGCCGCCTGCGTTCCACAGCTCGCGCATGACCTCTAGGACGGGCACGTTCACCTTCCAGGCGGTTGCCTGGATGGCGTTGAGGGCCTGGTAGACGTTGGGCATATCGACCAGCGCCAGCTCGCGCTTGTAGGCGCGGTTGCGGGTACGCACGAGGTCAGCCCGGCCGCCGATGTCGGTCAGGTAGCCGCCGTCGCGGGGCGTGGTCCACGGACGGGGCGGGACGACCATCGGCATCAGCACCGGCTGGTACAGGGCGGCGCTGTCGTGGGCCTTGGTCAGCCAGTCGAGCACCTTCTGATTCCCGGCGATGAGCAGGTGGCGCTTGCCGCGCTCGGCGACGGTGACCAGCTCGACCAGCCCGGTCGCCTCGACGAACAGCTCGATGAGCTTCATGCCCACCAGCAGCGCGTCCTTGTCGGACAGGTAGAGGCGCTTGTCGTCCTCGGGGGCGAACTCGGCGTCGGCGATGACGTGCCGCATGACGGCGGTGGAGTGCCGGGCCGAGGTGGACTTCTTGAGCTGCTCCTGGACGACCCGGTACAGGCCGGGGTGCTTCTCGCGGAGCAGGGAGAAGTTGATCTCGTTGGCGACCTCGTGGCCCAGGGTGATCGCCACGGACACCGCCTTGCGGTGATCGGCGACCAGCGCGTTGACGCAGGTGAAGCTGGTCAGATAGGCGAGGGCGTGGGGGTTCAGGTGGCGGATGAATTTGAGGGCGGCGTGGCGCTTGCCCGGCTTGCCGGTGTCGGCTTCGGCCACGAACGCCATGATCGCGGCGGCGGTGGCGTCGATGCTCTCCATGACCAGCTTGCGGCCGGGGCCGGTCTCGGCCTCCTGGCGCTGCTCCCTGATCTTCTCGTAGCGGGCAATGCCCAGGCTGGTGCTTTCCTTCTCCAGTTCGAGCTGGGCGGCGTGCAGGTCGTTCTCTTGCCAAGTCGTCATCGTTTGCCCTCGGGGGATGCAAAAGTCAAAACGGGAGGACCGCACCGGGGGCTGCCCGGTACGGTCCTGAGTGGTTCGGTTGTTGGTCCTGGGTGGACCTATGTGGAACTGTAGTAGTCCTCGGTGGTGAACAGCAATGAGTAGTTCTGAATGGTTGTCCTAGGAGGAGGTCCGCCGAAGATGACCACTTTATTCGGCGTCACCTGGTGTCACCTGTCGCGGCACCCGGCGTCACCTATATGTCACCCGAAGCGTCACCTGATAGACTGGAACGCTGTAAGTAGTTGAGTGGTCAGCACTAATCGGCAGGGGCTTCGGGATTTAGGTTCCAGTGCCGCAAGGCGTGGGGGTTCGAGTCCCCCCTTTCGCACCAGCCCAGGTGCGTCCATGGCCGGCCAGCCACTCCCCCTGCAATGCCACTGGCAGATGCCGCATCTGCCCATGTGTTGGCCAGCGGTCTTCACATAGTCGTTATACTTGTTGACCGCATCGCGTGGCCGGATTTGCTGCGCTTACAACAAGGAAGGGGGGATTCATGAAGAAGTTTCTGAAGTGGGCGATCATCGTGATCGTGGTCCTGTTCGTGGGCCTGATGGCACTCGGCATGCTGGTCGACGCCAACAAGACGCCTGAGCAGCGTGCAGCCGAGACCGCTGCGCGTGAGCAGCAGCGTACCGAAGCCGCTGCCGCCAGGGAGCAGGCCAAGGCCGACGCTGCGGCATCGAAGGAGCGCGCCAAGGCCGAGGCCGAGCAGAAGAAGCTCGACGAAGAGCGTGCTGCGCTCGACGCGCTGCCGCAGGTGACTGTTGCCGAGCTGGCCAAGGCCTACGAGGAGAACACCGTTGCCGCCGACCAGAAGTTCAAGGGCAAGCGCTACCGCGTTTCCGGCACGGTGGACTCGATCAACACCGATCTGATGGGCGACCCCTACGTGAGCCTGCGCGCGGGCCTGTTCATCGAGCCGCAGTTCTCGTTCAGCCAGGCTCACCTGGAGGTCATCGGCACCCTGAAGAAGGGTCAGACCGTGAATCTGGTCTGCACCGGTCGTGGTGATGTCGGCAAGACGCCGATGTCCAAGGATTGCCAGGTCCTCTGACCGCGACGCTGTCCCGTACTGGAAAAGGGCGCCATTGGCGCCCTTTTTTTGATGTGTGTGGCCCACCATGGGGCATGCCTGAACGCGGGGCGGGCTCGCCGGGCACGGGCGGAGGGTCTGCCGGGAGCCAGGTTCAAGCCCCCTTGACCGGCACGCGCTGGCAGTGCAGGCCGAATTGGGCGAAACTAAAGGGCTGCGGCAAGCAGGCGCGTCCCAGACGTCGTGTCCTTACAACCGTTTCATCCCAATCATCGAGCCGGGGGCCTGGGCCACCGGTGGCAGGAGTCAACATGCAAGCTTCGATCGAATCCACCGGCAACCTGGAACGCCGCCTGAGCTTCTCGCTGCCGGAAGAGCGTCTGCAGAGCCACATCGTCGGCCGCCTGGGCGAAATCGCCCGTACCACCCGCATCAAGGGCTTCCGCCCGGGCAAGGTGCCGGCCAAGGTGATCGAGCAGCGCTTCGGCGCGCAGGTCCGTGGCGAGGCGCTGGACGGCCTGCTGCGCGAAACCTTCGACGCGGCCGTGCGCGAGCACGACCTGCGCATCGTCGGCAGCCCGCGCATCGACAAGGGCGACGAGGGTGAGTTCTCCTTCGTGGCCACCGTGGAAGTGGTGCCGGACTTCGGCGACATCGACGTCAGCAAGCTGACCGTCGTCCGCCACAGCGCCGAAATCACCGACGCCGACATCGACCAGATGATCGAGAACCTGCAGAACCAGCGTCGTACCTGGGCCCCGGTCAGCCGTGGCGCGCAGGACGGTGACCTGGTCGCGGTGGAAACCTGGTCGCAGGCCGGCGAAGAGCGCCTGCCGGCCGAAGGCACCGAGAAGGGTTCGATCGTGCTCGGCCAGGGCATGATGTTCGAGACCATTGAAAAGGGCCTGGTCGGCCTGGCCAAGGGCGAAGAGAAGACCCTGGACGTCGAGTTCCCGGCTGACTGGCGCGTGCCGGTGCTGGCCGGCAAGACCGTGCAGGTCACCGTCAAGGTCGCCGAAGTGTCCGAGCCGGTCGTGCCGGCGGTCGACGAAGCCTTCATCAAGAGCTTTGGCGTGAAGGGCGGCGACGTGGAGCAGTTCCGCAGCGACATCCGCGCCAACCTGGAGCGCGAGCTGAAGGGCGCGCTGATGAACCGCCTGCGCCGCGAAGTGGGCGAGCAGCTGATCGCCGCCTATTCCTCGGTGGAAATGCCGCCGCGCCTGGTTGAGAACGAAGCCCGTGCCATGCTGGCCCAGCAGGTCGAGCAGATCCGCCGCAACGGCCAGAACGTCGGCGAGATCCCGGCCGATGCCCACGAAGGCTTCAAGGAAGCGGCCGCCAAGCGCGTGCTGGTCGGCCTGCTGGTCGGTGAAGTGGCCCGCATCAACGACCTGCGCCTGGAAGCCAAGCGCCTGAACGAAACGATGCGTCTGATCGCTTCGACCTACGAAGAGCCGGAGCAGGTCATTGAGATGTACCGCAACGACCCCCAGCTGATGTCTGGCCTGCAGAACCGTGTGATGGAAGAGCAGGTGATCGACTGGATCGCCGAGCGTGCCCAGCACACCGAAGAGAAGCTGTCGTTCCAGGACGCGATCCGCCAGTAAGCCCGGGCGGATCACCGGATGCCCCGTGCCTTTGCCGGCGCGGGGTTGTTGCCCCCCAAGATAGGTACCTCACGTAATGGACAACCGAACCAAAGCCCTGAACCTGGTTCCGATGGTGGTCGAGCAGACCAGCCGCGGCGAGCGTGCCTACGACATCTATTCGCGCCTGTTGAAGGAGCGCCTGATCTTCCTCGTGGGCCCGATCGACGATCACATGGCCAACGTGGTGGTGGCGCAGTTGCTGTTCCTGGAATCGGAAAACCCGGAAAAGGACATCAACATCTACATCAACTCGCCGGGTGGCGTGGTCACCGCCGGTATGGCGATCTACGACACCATGCAGTACATCAAGCCGAATGTGAGCACTACCTGCATCGGCCAGGCTGCCTCGATGGGTGCCCTGCTGCTGGCCGCGGGCGAAGCCGGCAAGCGCTATGCGCTGCCGAACTCGCGCGTGATGATCCACCAGCCGCTGGGTGGCTACCAGGGCCAGGCCACCGACATCGACATCCACGCGCGTGAGATCCTGACCCTGCGTTCGCGCCTGAACGAGGTGCTGGCCAAGCACACCGGCCAGTCGCTGGAGACGATCGCCCGCGACACCGAGCGCGACAACTTCAAGAGCGCCTTCGAGGCGCAGGCCTACGGTCTGGTCGACCAGGTCCTGGAGCGTCGTCCGGATGAGTCGATCCAGGCCGGTTGACCGGCCTTCACGGGGCCATGGAGGCCTCGTTCCTGCAGGGTCGGGCGGGACTGGTGTCCCCTCGGCCCTGTGCTATTCTCGAATCGAACCCCCGTTCAGCGGGTGGGGTAACTGGGTAAGCGAAGCATGAGCGAAGACCGCCAAGGTCGTTCCACGGACACCGGCAAGATCCTCTACTGCTCTTTCTGCGGCAAGAGCCAGCATGAAGTGCGCAAGCTGATTGCGGGTCCGAGCGTGTTCATCTGTGATGAATGCGTGGAGCTGTGCAACGACATCATCCGCGAGGAGCTTGAGGAAAAGGCGCAGTCGGCGCGCAGTTCGCTGCCGAAGCCGCGCGAGATCCTCGAGGTGCTCGACCAGTACGTGATCGGCCAGAACCGCGCCAAGCGCACCCTGGCCGTGGCCGTGTACAACCACTACAAGCGCATCGAGAGCCGGCAGAAGAACGACGACGTCGAACTGGCGAAGTCGAACATCCTGCTGGTCGGCCCGACCGGTTCGGGCAAGACCCTGCTGGCCGAGACCCTGGCCCGCCTGCTCAACGTGCCGTTCACCATGGCCGACGCCACCACGCTGACCGAAGCCGGTTACGTGGGCGAGGACGTGGAGAACATCATCCAGAAGCTGCTGCAGAAGTGCGACTACGACGTCGAGAAGGCGCAGCAGGGCATCGTCTACATCGATGAAATCGACAAGATCTCGCGCAAGAGCGAGAACCCGTCGATCACCCGCGATGTGTCCGGCGAAGGCGTGCAGCAGGCGCTGCTGAAGCTGATCGAAGGCACCGTGGCCAGCGTTCCGCCGCAGGGCGGCCGCAAGCACCCGCAGCAGGAATTCCTGCAGGTGGACACCAAGAACATCCTGTTCATCTGCGGCGGCGCGTTCGCCGGGCTGGACAAGGTGATCCAGGCCCGTTCCACCGACGTCGGCAGCATCGGCTTCGGTGCCAAGGTGAAGAGCAGCGAGCGCAAGCAGGAAGTGGGCAAGGTGCTGGCCGAAGTCGAGCCGGAAGACCTGATCAAGTTCGGCCTGATTCCGGAGTTCGTCGGCCGCCTGCCGGTGGTGGCGACCCTGGAGGAGCTGGACGAGCCGGCCCTGATCAAGATCCTGACCGAGCCGAAGAACGCCATCACCAAGCAGTTCAAGAAGCTGTTCGAGATGGAGAACGTCGAGCTGGAGTTCCGCCCGGACGCGTTGTCGGCCATTGCCCGCAAGGCGCTCAAGCGCAAGACCGGTGCCCGCGGCCTGCGCACCATCGTCGAATCGGTCCTGCTGGACACCATGTACGACCTGCCGTCGCAGGAAAACGTCAGCAAGGTGGTGGTGGACGAGTCGGTGATCGAGCACAAGTCCGAGCCGTACCTGATCTACCAGACGCCAGCGGCCCCTGAACAGAAGGCCGCAGGCGCCGAGTGATCCTTCCAGGTTGTTGATTGGAAAGGATTTTCAAGGAATGCCTTGCATCTGAAAGCCGATGGCCCCATAACGGGGCCATCGGCTTTTTTTGTCTCCGGAAGATGCCCTCCCGGAGGCGGTTTTCCCCCTTCCCTGGAGCCCCCATGGCCCGTTCCCCAAGTGAAACCCTCGACCTGCCGGTCCTGCCGCTGCGCGACGTAGTGGTGTTCCCGCACATGGTCATCCCGCTGTTCGTCGGCCGTGACAAGTCCATGCACGCGCTCGAACAGGCAATGGAGGCGGACAAGCGCATCCTGCTGCTGGCGCAGAAGTCGGCCGAAACCGACGACCCGCATGCGGCCGACCTCTACCAGGTCGGTACGCTGGCGCAGGTGCTGCAGCTGCTGAAGCTGCCCGACGGCACCATCAAGGTGCTGGTCGAAGGACTGTCGCGCGTACAGGTCACCCACGTCGACGAGCGCAACGGCTCGCTGCACGGCCAGGCGGTGGAGATCGAGGCCACTGACGAGCGCGAAGCGCGCGAGGTCGAGGCCATCGCCCGCTCGCTGATGTCGCTGTTCGAGCAGTACGTCAAGACCAACCGCAAGCTGCCGCCGGAGCTGTTGCAGACGTTGTCGGGCATCGATGAGCCGGCGCGCCTGGCCGACACCATCGCCGCGCACATCAGCGTGCGCCTGGCCGACAAGCAGCGCCTGCTGGAAACGCTGGCCGTGGGCGACCGCCTGGAAATGCTGGTCGGCCTGGTCGACGGCGAGATCGACGTGCAGCAGATGGAGAAGCGCATCCGCGGCCGCGTGAAGTCGCAGATGGAGAAGAGCCAGCGCGAGTACTACCTCAACGAACAGATGAAGGCCATCCAGAAGGAACTGGGTGACCTGGACGACGCACCGGGCGAGCTGGAAGAACTGGCCCGCAAGATCGCCGAAGCCGGCATGCCGAAGGCCGTTGAAGCCAAGGCGCGCAACGAACTGAACAAGCTCAAGCAGATGTCGCCGATGTCGGCCGAAGCCGCGGTGGTGCGCAACTACCTGGAGTGGCTGCTGGGCGTGCCGTGGAAGAAGCGCAGCAAGGTGCGCAAGGACCTGAAGGCTGCGCAGGACACCCTCGACGCCGATCACTACGGCCTGGAGAAGGTCAAGGAACGCATCCTTGAATACCTGGCGGTACAGTCGCGCGTGAAGCAGATGAAGGGCCCGATCCTGTGCCTGGTCGGGCCGCCGGGCGTGGGCAAGACCTCGCTGGGCCAGTCCATCGCCAAGGCCACCAACCGCAAGTTCGTGCGCATGTCGCTGGGCGGCGTGCGCGACGAGGCCGAGATCCGTGGCCACCGTCGTACCTACGTCGGTTCGATGCCGGGCCGCATCGTGCAGAACCTCAACAAGGTCGGCAGCAAGAACCCGCTGTTCGTGCTCGATGAGATCGACAAGATGTCGATGGACTTCCGTGGCGATCCGTCTTCGGCGCTGCTGGAAGTGCTCGACCCGGAGCAGAACAACGCGTTCAACGACCATTACCTGGAAGTGGACCTGGACCTGTCCGAAGTGATGTTCGTGGCCACCTCGAACTCGCTCAACATTCCCGGCCCGCTGCTGGACCGCATGGAAGTGATCCGCATCCCCGGCTACACCGAGGATGAGAAGCTCAACATCGCCACCCGCTACCTGGTGCCCAAGCAGGTCAAGGCCAACGGCCTGCAGCCGGAAGAGCTGGAGATCGGCAGCGATGCCATCCAGGACATCGTGCGCTACTACACGCGCGAATCGGGCGTGCGCAACCTGGAACGCGAGATCGCCAAGATCTGCCGCAAGGTGGTGAAGGAGATCGCGCTGGCCGGCCCGCAGCCGGCCAAGGCGAAGAAGGGCGCGAAGAAGAAGGCGCTGGTGAGCGTGTCCAGCAAGAACCTGGACAAGTACCTGGGCGTGCGTCGCTTCGACTTCGGCCGTGCCGAGGAAGAGAACGAGATCGGCCTGGTCACCGGCCTGGCCTGGACCGAGGTCGGCGGCGATCTGCTGCAGATCGAATCGACGCTGGTGCCGGGCAAGGGCCAGCTGATCCTGACCGGCCAGCTCGGCAACGTGATGAAGGAATCGGCTTCAGCGGCGCTGTCGGTGGTGCGTTCGCGCGCGGTCGGCTTCGGCATCGACAGCGACTTCCTGCAGAAGCACGACGTGCACCTGCACGTGCCCGATGGCGCCACCCCGAAGGACGGCCCGAGCGCCGGTGCGGCAATGGTCACCTCGCTGGTGTCGATGTTGACCAAGGTGCCGGTGCGTGCCGACGTGGCGATGACCGGCGAGATCACCCTGCGTGGTCGCGTCACCGCCATCGGTGGCCTGAAGGAAAAGCTGCTGGCGGCACTGCGTGGCGGCATCCGCACGGTCATCATCCCGGAAGAGAACCGCAAGGACCTGGCCGACATTCCGGCCAACGTCACCCGCGATCTGAAGATCGTCCCGGTGAAGTACATCGAAGAGGTCCTGGACCTGGCGCTGGAGCGTCCGTTGGCACCGAAGAAGGCGCGCAAGAGTGCGCAGCGTGTCACGGTGCGCAGCAAGGCCAAACCGAGTGGAAGCGCGCGCGTCAAGCATTGACGCGCGCTGTCCAATGGCCCGAAACCCGCGTCATTGCTGGCTTTCCAGCTTGCGTGGGGGTAGGGCCACTGGTATAAAAGCAGCACTCGCGAATGAGTGATCGCTGTCAGCGATGACTGAATCGGCGAACCGTTTCCACATGGTGGCCGCATGCAGAAGGCATGCGGTTGCTTCCCTGTCGAATAAGCGGAACCCACCGCCAAAGGAGTTGTAGAGAATGAACAAGACCGAATTGATCGATGCCGTTGCTGAAGCTGCCGACCTGACCAAGGCCGAGTCCAGCCGCGCTGTCGATGCCGTCGTTGCTGCCATCACCAAGGCGCTGAAGGACGGCGATGCGGTCACCCTGGTTGGCTTCGGTACCTTCCAGGTCCGCGACCGTGCTGCACGCACCGGCCGCAACCCGAAGACCGGCGACACCATCAAGATCGCTGCTTCGAAGAATCCGTCGTTCAAGGCTGGCAAGGCCCTGAAGGATGCTGTAAACTAAGCGGCTCGCTGGGGTGCTTAGCTCAGCGGTAGAGCGTCTCCTTTACACGGAGAGGGTCGGGGGTTCGAAACCCTCAGCACCCACCACAGCACCGCGGTAAAAGTTTGAGTGTGGAGCGGTAGTTCAGCTGGTTAGAATGCTGGCCTGTCACGCCGGAGGTCGCGGGTTCGAGTCCCGTCCGCTCCGCCATTCAACGAGGCCTCCGGCCAAAAGCTGGAGGCTTTGTTTTCTTCCCGGTCCAGGCCGGCTGGAAAGCAAAAAAAGCAACAATGCGGAGCGGTAGTTCAGCTGGTTAGAATGCTGGCCTGTCACGCCGGAGGTCGCGGGTTCGAGTCCCGTCCGCTCCGCCACTACATCGAGGCCCCCGGCCTGAAGCCGGGGGCCTTGTCTTCTCCCCGGAAGGTTCGGGAAGAAGGCGAAAGGTTTTGCAAGAACGGAGCGGTAGTTCAGCTGGTTAGAATGCTGGCCTGTCACGCCGGAGGTCGCGGGTTCGAGTCCCGTCCGCTCCGCCATTGCAGAATTCTTAAGTCCCTGTGAAAAAACTTTGAAAAAAGTGTTCACCGGGCTGGGTTTCCAGGGAGTCTTCGGATATACTGGGCGCCTGCAAAGTTTCAGCGCGGAGCGGTAGTTCAGCTGGTTAGAATGCTGGCCTGTCACGCCGGAGGTCGCGGGTTCGAGTCCCGTCCGCTCCGCCAACTCTAAAAGCCCTCGGCGCAAGCCGGGGGCTTTTTCTTTGTGCCGTCGGAAGCGGTGCGCAGGCCACGCCGGTGCTGCTTTTGGTCCCTGCGACGAAGCGGGTTACACTGCCGGGCTCGCCAATCAGGCCTTGTGATTCCTCACCATGCTGCAGAAACTCCGCGACAAGACCTCAGGCTGGATCGTCACCGTGATCCTGGGGCTGCTGATGATTCCGTTCCTGTTCGTGATCGACAACAGCTACCTCGGTGGCGTTGGCGCACAGAACGTGGCCAAGGTTTCCGCGCCGCCGACCTGGTGGCGTTCGGCACCGTCGTGGTGGCCGGTGCGCATGCTGTGGCAGCACCATGAGATCAGCGCGCAGGATTTCCGCACCCGCTTCGAGCAGGAGCGCATGCGTGAGCGCCAGCAGCAGGGCGAGAATTTCGACCCGCGCGCGTTTGAAAGCACCGAAAACAAGCTGGCCGTGCTCGATCAGCTGATCGACGAACAGGTCGTGCGCCTGGTCGGCGAGCAGGCCGGTGTCGTGATCGGCGATGGCGCGGTGCGCGAGTACATCGCCACCATCCCGGCCTTCCTCGATTCGAACGGCAAGTTCAACGAGAACAACTACCGCCTGGCGCTTGCCGGTGGCAATCCGCCGCGCACGCCGACCCAGTTCCAGGAACTGGTGCGTGAGAGCCTGCAGCAGTCGGTGATCCCGTCGGGCCTGCAGAACTCGGGCTTCGTTACCCAGTCCGAGACCGAGCGCCTGCTGAAGCTGCTGGGCGAGACCCGCGATGTCGAGCTGGCCGCGCTGCCGGAAGTGCCGGCCGATACCGCGCCGGTGACCGACGCGCAGATCAAGCAGTGGTACGACAGCCATGGCAAGGACTTCCGCCAGGCCGAGAGCGTTTCGCTCGAGTACGTCGAGATCAATGGTGCGAACCTGCCGGCACCGACCGCCGCCGACGAAGCCACCCTGCGCAAGCGCTATGAAGACGAGAAGGCGAAGTTCACCACGCCGGAGCAGCGCCAGGCCTCGCATATCCTGATCACCGGCGACGGTGCCGAAGCCAAGGCGAACAAGATTGCCGCCGAAGCCAAGGCCGCCGGCGCCGACTTCGCTGCACTGGCCAAGGCCAACTCGGAAGACCCGGGTTCGAAGGGCCAGGGTGGTGACCTGGGTTGGGTCGAACGCGGCGCGATGGTCAAGCCGTTCGAAGATGCGCTGTTCGCTGCCAAGGCCGGTGACGTGATTGGTCCGGTCAAGACCGAGTTCGGCTATCACATCATCAAGGTTGCTGCGGTCCGTGGCGGCCAGGGCAAGTCCTTCGAGGAAGTGCGTGACACGCTGGCTGCCGAGCAGCTGAAGGCCGACGGCGAGCGCGGCTTCAACGAACTGGCCGGCCGTCTGGTCGACGCCATCAACAAGAGCCCGAGCGATCTGGCTGCCGCGGCCAAGGAAGTGAACCTGCCGCTGCAGACGCTGGGCCCGATCACCCGTGCCACCGCCAGTGGCATCGCCGCTGACCCGGGCGTGCTGCGTGCGGCCTTCTCCGACGTGCTGGTGCAGGACGGGACCGCCAGCGACCCGATCGCGCTGGGCGGCGCGACCAACCACAGTGTGGTCATCCGCGTGGCCGCGCACACCCCGGAACAGGCCATGCCGCTGGACAAGGCGCGCGAGCAGGTGATCGCCGCGATCCGTGCCGACCGTCAGCGCCAGGCCAGCGACAAGGCGGCCGATGCCGTGCTGGCCAAGCTGAAGGCGGGCGCCACCCTGCAGTCGCTGGCGGCCAGCGAGAAGCTGCAGCTGAGCCCGATGCCCGGCCTGCCGCGCAGCCAGCCGGTGCCGACCCCGGAAATCAACCGCGCGATCTTCAGCGCGCCGGTGCCGGCCGATGGCAAGCCGAGCTACGGCAAGGTCGATGTCAACGGCCATGCGTTGCTGTTCGCGGTGAACAAGGTGAACCCGGGCGACGTGAAGGAAGTGACCGCCGAGCAGCAGAAGCAGCTGAAGGACCAGCTGAGCCAGATCGATGGCATGGCTGCGGCCAAGGCCTATGTCGAGGCGATGCGCAAGAAGTTCGTGATCCAGACCACCGAAGCGAACCTGTAAGCCTCGCGGCGGGCAGGATCGAAGAAGGCCCGGCAATGCCGGGCCTTTTTTTGTCTTCGCGTCGTTTGTGGCGCGCTTGGCCTCTGGTAGTGGTCGAGCTTGCTCGACCGCCGTTTGTAAAGTCGAGCCGTGCTCGACTGCATCCGCTGGGCGCAGGCATGAAAAAGCCGAGCATGGGCTCGGCTCTATACGGGAGGCGCTTGGCCTGTGCGTCAATCCTCGACGCGCAGCACCGCGCCAGGCTTCAGCACGCTGCTGCCGCTCAGGCCGTTCAGCGACAGCAGGGCCTTCACCGGCATGCCGTAGCGGCGGGCGATGGTCCAGGCCGACTCGCCATCACGCACGGTGTGGCGGCGGCTGCGCGGACGGTCGGCGATCGCGGCGACGGTTCTGGTGACCTGCGGCGTCGGTACAGCGGCCGCCACCGGTGCGGTGGTGGCGACCAGCGCGGTCGCTGCCTCCGCTACCGTCGCATTTGCGGCCGAGACCGGCGCCAGCACGCGGGTGGTACCCGAGGGACGGCCACCGGAGGCCAGGGCCGGGTTGAGGCGGGCGATCCTGGCAGGGTCCAGGGCGCGCTGTGTGGCCCACTGCTGCACGCTGGTGCCCGCAGGCAGGGTGTGGTCCTTCAGCACCGGCACGGTGCGGTCCAGCGAGGCCATCACGCCAGGCTGGTCTTCCACGTCTTCCAGCACGCAGGCCAGGGCATGCAGCTTCTCGACGTAGGCATGGGTGACCGGCGACAGGCCGGGCAGCGCTGAAGGCTTGGCGTTCTGCGCGTTCATGCCAGCCTTGCGCATGGACTGCAGCACGCGGTACTCGCCGGCGTTGTAGGCCATCGTGGCCAGGCGCCAGTCGCCGCCGAACATGCCGTGCAGGGTCTTCAGGTAGCGCACTGCGGCCTGGGTCGAATCGACCGCCGACAGGCGGCCGTCATAGCCGTTGGTCATCGGCACGCGATGGTTGCGCGCGGTGGTGGCGATGAACTGCCACAGGCCGGTCGGGCCGCTGCCATTGCGGGCATTGGGCCGGTAGCCGCTTTCCACGAAGGGAATCAGCGCGAACTCGGTGGGCAGGTCGGCCTTGCGCAGCTCTTCGACCACGTAGCCGAACAGGACCAGCGCATCATCATCCTGGTTGGCCAGGCGCGAGGGGGCGTGGGCGAACTGCTTCTGCCAGCGCGGGCTGGTGGCCTCGGCGTCGCAGCTGGGTTCGGCCAGTCCGTCGCGGAAGCTGGTGAAGATCTCCTGGCCGTTGCGCACCGAAGCGGCGGGCAGCGCAGCCGGATCCAGCGGCAGGGCCGCAGCGGCGGTCAGGTTCTGGCTGATGCCGGCGCCCAGCGACTGTGCGCCCGCGGTTCCGGCCAGCCCCAGGGCAAGGCCCAGGGCCAGCGGCAGACTTCGGCGCATCATGCGCGGAAGCCGTCTTTCCAGTGCCGGAGACCGGCCATCACGTCGGCGTCGTCAACGAGGTCACGGCCCAGGTGTGCCGAGACCGACGCACGGATCGGCGCCGCGTGCACACGCAGGAAGGGATTGCAGTCGAATTCGTTGGCCAGGGTTACCGGCAGGGTGGAACGGTCATCGCGGCGCATGGCCAAAGCCTCCTCTTGGCGCTGCCACAGGGCAGCGTTGGCGGGGTCGACATGCCGCGCGAAGACGGCATTTGACACGGTGTACTCGTGGGCGCAACAAAGCAGCAGTTGCGCGGGCAAGGTACCCAGCTTGCGCATCGATGCCAGCAGCTGGGACGGCGTACCTTCGAACAGACGTCCACAGCCCAGGCTGAACAACGAATCTCCGCTGAAAAGATGTTCAGCAGTGTGAAACGCGATGTGGCTGCGGGTATGCCCGGGCACGGATAGTACGTGGAACGTCCGGCCCAGTGCCTGAACGCGTTCACCTTCGCCGACCCGTTCGGTGGCCGTGGGGATGCGCTCTTCGACCGGCGCGATGACCCGTACACCGGGAAAACGAGCCTGCAGTGCGGGCACGCCACCGATGTGGTCGTCGTGGTGGTGGGTGAGCAGGATCGTGTCCACGCGCAGGCCCTGATCGGCCAGTGCGAGCACCGGCGCGGCGTCACCCGGGTCGATGACCACGGCAGTGCCATCGTCGGCGATCAGCGTCCAGATGTAGTTATCCGCAAATGCGGGCAGGGCAGTCAGTCGCATAGAATTGGACCATGCCCGCGCTGCAGAGCACCCGTCAAGCGAGCCAGACCCCGTGGTTCGACAGTGAGCCGGCGGCGGCGCTGCGCGTCCTGGAACGGCAGTTGCTGCTTCCGCAGCTGTCGGCGCTGCCCGCGCAGCCCTGGCTGTGGATCGCGCCGAGTGCGGCCTGGCTGGAGGATGCGCAGCTGGGTGGGCGCGGCCTGCGCCTGTACCGGCAGGGGGCGGGACCGGGCTATGACGGCGATACCCGCTGCGGGCTGCCCTTGCCCCTGGCCAACGAGAGCGTCAATGCGATCGTGCTGCAGCATGTCACCACCGGCGATGCCGACCTGCTGCTCGACGAGTGCGAGCGCGTATTGATGCCGGGCGGCCATCTGTGGCTGAGCAGCCTCAATCCGTTCAGCCCCTACCGCACGCACTGGCGGCAGCATGGGCTGGTGGTGCGTACGCCGCAGCGGATCCGCCTGCTGCTCGGCCGCCATGGCCTGGAGTGCGACGATATGCGCTACCTCGGCCCGCTCTGGCGCGGTGCCGGCAGCCGTCGCCCGGGGGGCTGGGCGCCATTGCGCGCGGCCTGCCTGTTCCATGCGGAGAAACGCACGCTGGCCCTGCCCGGGCCGAAACCGCTGCCGGTGCGCTGGCACGGCACCGTTGCTACCTGATTCTGGAGCTGTATTGAAAACCATCGAAATCCACACCGACGGATCCTGCCTCGGCAATCCCGGCCCCGGCGGCTGGGCTGCGTTGCTGCGCTACAAGGGCCACGAGCGCGAGCTCAGTGGCGGTGAAGCGCACACCACCAACAACCGGATGGAGCTGATGGCGGCCATTTCCGGGCTGGAGACGCTGACCGAGCCGTGCAACATCGTGCTCTACACCGACTCGCAGTACGTGCGGCAGGGCCTGACCCAGTGGATGCCCGGCTGGATCCGCAAGAACTGGAAGACCGCTGGCGGTGATCCGGTGAAGAACCGCGAGCTGTGGGAGCGCCTGCACGCGGCCACGCTGCGGCACCAGATCGACTGGCGTTGGGTGAAGGGCCACTCCGGCGACCCGGACAATGAGCGGGTGGATACCCTGGCCCGCAACGCGGCGATCCAGATCCGCGACGCCAGCCCGGTAAACTGAGCCCATGCGTCAGATCATCCTCGATACCGAAACCACCGGCCTGGAGTGGAAGAAGGGCAACCGCATCGTCGAAATCGGCTGCGTGGAGCTGTTCAAGCGCCGCCCGACCGGCAACAACTACCACCAGTACATCAAGCCGGACTGCGAGTTCGAACAGGGCGCGCAGGAAGTCACCGGCCTGACCCTGGAGTTCCTCGATGACAAGCCTGAATTCGCGCAGATCGCCGATGAGTTCCTGGCGTTCATCGATGGCGCCGAGCTGATCATCCACAACGCGGCGTTCGACCTTGGCTTCCTCGACAACGAGTTGTCGCTGCTGGGGCCGCAGTACGGAAAGATCACCGACCGCTGCACGGTGATTGATACCCTGGCGATGGCGCGTGAGCGCTTCCCGGGCCAGCGCAACTCGCTGGATGCGCTGTGCAAGCGGCTGGGCGTGGACAACTCGCACCGTGCGCTGCATGGCGGCCTGCTCGATGCGCAGATCCTTGGCGATGTCTATATCGCACTGACCTCGGGTCAGGAAGAGATCGGCTTCGGCCTGGGCGAGGAAGATGGCGGCGGTACCGGCGCGGCGTTGCAGGCTTTCGATACCAGCAAGCTGCTGCCTCGTCCGCGCGTGGTGGCTACGCCGTCGGAACTGGAAGCGCACGCTGCGCGGCTGGAACGGCTGCGCAAGAAGGCCGGCCACGCGCTGTGGGATGGCCCGAAGGTGGAAGAGCCCGCCAGCGCGTAATACATCGAGGTAGTGCCGGCCGCTGGCCGGCATCGTCCTGATACGAGGTTCCCCGCGTGAGCCGGCCAGCGGCCGGCACTACCGCCTCCACGCATGGCGAGGCTCTACCGGTTAATGGCAGCGCACCAGGATCACGCTGATGTTGTCACGGCCACCGCCATCGAGTGCGGCGGCGACCAGCGTATCCACGCATTCCTGCGCGCTGGCATCTTCGAATGCCAGGGTGCGGGCGATGCCGCGGTCATCCACTTCCTCGGTGAGACCGTCGCTGCACAGCAGCAGCTGCATGCCCGGACGCAGCTCACCACTGGTGGTGGCCACGTTCAGGTGGGCTGGATCGGTCACGCCCAGTGCCTGGGTGACCACGTTGCGATGCGGATGCGCGCGCGCCTGTTCGGCGGTCAGGTTGCCCTGCGCGACCAGTTCCTGCACCACGCTGTGGTCCTGGCTGAGCTGCGCCAGCTGGCCGTCGCGCCACAGGTAGGCGCGGCTGTCGCCGACCCAGGCCACTTCATAGCGGTTGCCCTGCACGCGCGCGGCGACCACGGTGGTGCCCATCGGCAACGTGTCGTTGCGCCGGCGCGAGGCGCGGATGATCTCTTCGTCGGCAGTGCGGATGGCCTGTGCCAGCGGTGCGCCGCGGCGAATCTCGCGCACGATGGTTTCGCGTGCCAGTGCACTGGCCACTTCGCCGCAGGCATGCCCGCCCATGCCGTCGGCCACCAGCCACAGGGCCAGCTCGCTGTCACCGTAGTAGGTGTCCTCGTTGAGCTCGCGGCGCATGCCGGGGTGGGTGAGGTGTCCGAATTCGATCATGGTAGGCAGGGCGGGGTATTGCCGGGGGAGACAGGCATCATCGGGTGGCCGCAGGCATCCGGCAAGGCATGCGCCCAGGAAATTTTCAGTTCGTTGGCCGGAATGACTTGTCGTCGGCCTCACTTCCTCGTATGATGCGCGTCCCCGGTCCGCCGGGGACCACCCGGAGAGGTGGCAGAGTGGTTGAATGTACCTGACTCGAAATCAGGCAGGCGTTTATAGCGCCTCGGGGGTTCGAATCCCCCCCTCTCCGCCAGATAAAAGAAAAGGGCTGCCGAAAGGCAGCCCTTTTCTTTTATCTGGCGCGGGACACGACGCGCGTTTCGCGCGTCGCCCCACACGTTGCGTGGCAACGCGTGGGCCCCTCCCTTTGCCTGCCTCTCCCCGCCCCTGTCGGGGCAGCCCCTCAACAGAGGGACTTGTTTCACCCGGCGATTCCCTGTGTGGCGGATGCAAGTCATTGCCTGGATGAGTTCGGTGATCATCCCCTCGACTGGAGAGGGCTGCCGAAAGGCAGCCTTTCTTCTTTCATCTGGCGCGGGAACGCGACGCGCGTTTCGCGCGTCGCCCGAGACGTTGCGCCGCTCGTTGCCCGCTGGGTGCATCCACGCACGGCGTGGAAGGCAAGGCCATTCGCACAGGGTGGGGATCCATGCCCTGTGCGAATGGCGTGTGCTCAGAACGTGTAGCCCAGCCCCAGCTGTATGCCGTTCTGGGTCTGGCCGTCGCGCCGCTCGCCCACGTAATCAACCATCACCGACAGGCGCTTGCTGGCACGGCTGGTCACGCCCAGGTTCCAGGCCAGGACCTGCTCACCGACGGGCTGGCTGCTGGCACTGAACAGCAGGTCCGGGGCGGCGGCGAAGCCGTTGCTGTAGCGGGCCTGGGTATCGCCCAGCTCCTTCTGCCAGACCACGCGGGCCCGCGGGGTGATGCGCTCGCCGTTGTTGCCGTCGAAGGTCTTGAACAACTGCAGGCCGGCGCCTACGCGGATGCTTTCCAGGCTGCCACTGCGGCCGATGAGTGCGGCTGCGTCCTGGCCTTCGTTGAAGTGCGTGGCCGAGGTGCGCATGTAGTCGATCACCGGCAGCAGCGGCTGTATCACCAGGCCGTTGCCGGTGGTGAACGAGAACGCATGCTCCACGCGCGCGGAAATCGCGTCGTTGCTGTACTTCGCACGCAGCGGTGCCTGCAGGCCCTCGATCCCCTCGATGCTGCGACGGGTATCGTGGCGAAGATCGGTGTAGCGGACAGCGGCGGACAGGTAGCCGCGCGAATAGAGCGCGTCCACGTAGCCGCCGATATCCAGCGCGCGGACATCGCCGCTGAATCCTGCACCTTCGCTGGGCCTAGTCGACATGTCGGCCGCGGCAAGGCTCACGCCCAGTGTCACACGGTCGTCTGCCAGGCGGGTATCGGCACCAAGTGCGATGCCGCCGATGGTGTGGCTCAGGCCGGCGACGCCGGCATCACCCTCGATACGGCCGTGGCTGCCGAAGCCCCGCGCCCAGAAGCTGCGGTTGCGTCCGGCGTCGCCCGCATCACTGCCCGCATCCGCCGGTGCGACCAGGTGCATCGCCAGCTGGTTGAACAGGCGATTGCCGGTCATCGCAGATTGTGCCGAGGCCGTCTGTGCGGCCTGTGCAGCCAGGCCGTCCGCATCGCCACCGCTGCGTGATGCTGCCTGGTGCTGCTGCACGACGTTGCCGATGCTGCCGACCAGTGCGGAATCGGCCAGGCGCAGGCTGGCATGCCCGTCGCCACGCAGTGCTCCCGCCTGGCGCGCGATGTCATCGCGGTCAGCGAACTGCAGGGCGCCCAGCAGTCCGCTCATCGAGGAAGTGCGCTGTGCAGCCGCCTGTTGCAGTGCGATGCCCAGGCCGTCGCCGGACGGGGCATTGCCGAACAAGCGTGTGTCGTCGAAGGAGGGATTGGCGGTCAGCCACAGGCCACTGCCGGTCTGATTGACGGTGAAGCTGAGCAGTGAATTGTGGCGAGGGCGGAATACAGCGCCGGGAGCGGTGAGGTCCACCGCGCTGCCGGCCTCGCCACTGCGCTCGACGTACTGGAAGCGCCCTTCGATGAAGTCCGACACCGGCGCTGCGCGGGTCAGGGTATCGGGCGTAGCGGTGCGGCACCACAGGCCAGCGTACTCACCGTTCGACGCGCTGCAGGGGGCGATGGGCAGCTGCAGGGCGCTGGCATCCACCTGGGTTCCCACCAGGTGGTTCTGCTGCCCGGCCGGGAAGAACGCCTGCTTGACGTCCAGCGTCAGCCTGGCGGCGGGGGCAATGCTCAGCACGGCGCGGTTGATGTTGCCGAACAGGTTGTAGTCCCCCGTCTGCCGGTCCTCATCGACCAGGAAGTAGCGGGCTTCTTCCAGCGTCAGTGCCGGTGCAGTGCGCTGGCTGTCGACCTCGAAGGCCAGGTTCGCACCGTCATTGAGGTTGATGTAGCGACCCTTGCCGATCCGGAAGCGCTCGCTGGTGAACACGTCGTCGCCACCCGGTGCGAGTGCTTCCAGCGAGTAGGGGCGCATGACGATGCCGGACGGCGCGAGCGTTCCGCCCTCGTTGATGTCGATCGTGGCATTCAATGAACCGTGCCCGGTCAGCACGCCGCCGCGTTCGATCACGGTCAGGCTGCGCAGTGCGCCCTGCTGCAGTTCGATGCGCCCGCCATTGCGGGCGCCGATGGCTTCGGCGTGGTGGATCCAGCCATTCTGCTGCAGGCGCAGGGTGCCGCCATCGGCGACCACATACTGGGCGGCGGAAGCGGTATCCAGCGACCAGACCCCGCCCTTGCCGATACGGATCACACCGAAGGCGTCGTCCAGCCGGATGTCCGGGGCCGACTGCTGGAAGTAGCGCAGGTTGGCCAGCGCATTGGTGTAGCGCCCGCGCACGGCCAGGTTCGGATTGAGGTCTCCGCTCACGTCCTTGTCGACGGAAAGCACGTCGCCGGTCTGGACGTAACCGGCTTCGGTGACGACGCGATCACTGTAGAAGGTCACACCGGGATACGCGGTGCAGTTGCCTGCCGCGCTCTGGTCGCGGGTCGGGCAGAAGCGCGTGGCCACGGCCGCCACGTTCGGGTCGAAGTAGCGCAGGAAGCCCGACTGCTGGGTCAGTTCATAGTGCGCCTGGACGATGCGCGCTTCGATGACCGCGAAGTCGGTCGGGCCGAACATGTCCCGGTAGTACTTGATGTACTTGTCCTGCCCCGGGTACGGGGTAGGGCCGTTCGGGCCGGATTCGCCATGGATGCCCAGCACCGTCTCCGTGTAGTTGCCGTGCGCCGGCAGCAGGCCGAATTGCGTGACCTTGCGCTTCACGCCGGCAACGAAGGCGTCGGCGCAGGCCGAGTAGCAGCCGCCGTCCAGTACGGTATCCAGCCCGTGCTGGCGGATGATGGCACCCATGCCCACGCCACCGGAGGCGGCCCCGCCCGGCGAGTTGCGGAACACCACCTGGCGGAGCGGCGTACCCCGGGCCTGCGCGGCCAGGATGTAGGCCTCCAGCGTCTGCGGATCGGTCGCCAGTACGTTGCCGGTGTAGTAGAGCGTGTCTCCATTCACGTGGAAGGCACTGGCATGGGCCTGCGGCGAGGCAGCGATGCCGAGAAGTGCTGCAACAAGGGCACTGCCGAGGACGGTGGCGCGACGGGTGGGGAGGGCGGGATATCGATGCATGCGGAGTTCCACGGAAAGGAGTGAAGTGCGGATGCCGCCCCTTTTTCGCTGCATGAACACGCTGATGCGGCGTGGTTTCAACACGTTGCGGCGTGGGCAGGGCGGGTCGCGCGCGCTCGGCCGTTGGACTTGCCGGGCGAGGAGGGCGACAGGCCGCCTCTCCAGACCGCTAACGCAGCTGCGGGGGGTTCTCCCCCAGTCATCGCGCTCGGCTGACCATGCAGGCGCCGGGGCGCAGCGTTTGCGCCGCGCGGGTTACCATGTATGCATCACCTGCTGGAGCCTTCCCCCATGAGCGCTGAAATCCTTGTCCCCGTGTCCTTCGGCGAGCTGCTGGACAAGATCTCGATCCTGCAGATCAAGTCCGAGCGCATCAGCGACGAGGGCAAGCTGGCCAACGTGCGCAGGGAGCTGTCGGCGCTGGAGCAGACCTGGATGGCGCACCCGGCGGCGGTGAAGGACATCGCCAAGCTGCGTGCCGAGCTGAAGGCGGTCAACGAGCAGCTGTGGGACATCGAGGACGACATCCGCCTGAAGGAAAAGGCGCAGGCGTTCGACCAGGGCTTCGTCGACCTGGCGCGCAGCGTCTACCTGCGCAACGACGAGCGTGCGCGCATCAAGAAGGCGATCAACCTGGCGCTGGGCTCGGCGTACGTGGAAGAGAAGTCCTACCAGGATTACGCGCAGCGCGCGTAATCCCGGCGGCCAAAAGGGGGAGGTCCACGCCACGCGTGGATGAAACCGCAGGGCGCAGGCCAACGCCCGGCCGGCCCATCACCCCAGATGATCGGCCACGTAACGCTCGAAAGCCGCGATGCCGTCTTCGACAGTGATCAGTTCCATCACATCGTCGAACTCGATCTTGGTGCCCCATTTCAGATCGGCAGCCTGCTTGGCCAGGTACTTGCGTGCGGCGTCGTCGTAGCGGTCCACGCAGTAGCGGCGGTCCGAGTACGGTCCGCTGCGGTTCGGGTTGCTGGCCGCATGCAGGCCCAGCACCTTGGCGCCCATCGCGTTGGCGATGTGCATCGGGCCCGAGTCCGGAGTCATCACCAGGTTGGCACGGGCAAGCAGGGCAGGCAGCTGCTTCAAGGTGTCCTTCCCGACCAGGTCCAGCGCCGGCGTGAGCAGTTGTGCCTGGATGGCATCGGCCATGCTGCGCTCCAGTTCGCTGCGGCCACCGCACAGCACCACCTGCCAACCACGCTGCGCGGCGTGGTTGGCCACGGCTGCATAGCGGTCTGCATACCAGTTGCGGCGCACGTGGCTGGAACAGGGCGAGATCATCAGCACCGGGCGCCCATCGTCCTGCCATTGCGCAGCGGCCCAGTCATATGCGGACTGTGGCACGGCCAGGTCCCAGCTGACCTCGGTCTGGCGCAGGCCCAGCGGCTCGCAGAAGCTGCCGATGGCATCCAGCACATGGACGCCGGGGCGGTCGGGAATGCGCTCGTTGATGAAGAGCCCGTGCAGGTCCTTGGAACGGCTGCGGTCGTAGCCGATGCGGCGCTCGGCGGGAATGAACGCCGACAGCAGGTTGGCGCGGAACGCCACCTGCATCTGCAGCAGCGCTTCAAAACGCCCCGGTGGCAGCTGTTTGCGCAGCTCCTTGACCCCTGCCATGCCGCTCTTCTTGTCGTAGGCGTGGAAGGTGACGCCGGGCAGGCCATCGAGCAGTTTGTGGCCGACCTTGTCGATGATCCAGTGGATCGGCGTGTCCGGACGCGCAGCCTGCAGGGTGCGCACCAGGGGCACCACGTGGGTGACATCGCCGAGTGCGGACAGGCGCAGGAGGCACAAGGAGGAGGACGCTGATGCCATGTGTTGTTAGACTCAATGAAATGGTCGCATTCGACGCCAATGAAGCGCTGACGCCATGCCGCGAGGGTCGCGGCATCGGGGCCATTCTGTTCGACCGCGAGCGGCTGCGGCAAGCCGAGGTTGGCCTGTTCTCGCCCCAGCACTGGGGCAGCAAGGCCCGGCCGGTCGGCGAGGGCGGCCGCGGCAGCGCCTGGTTCATCGATGCGCCGTTCGGCGCCAGCGTGCTGCGCCACTACCTGCGCGGCGGCCTGGCAGCGAAGATCAGCCATGACCAGTACCTCTGGCGTGGCTCGGACCGGACCCGGAGCTTTGCCGAATTCCGCCTGATGCGCGCCCTGCGCGAGAAGAAGCTGCCGGTGCCCAGGCCGATCGCCGCGTACTACATGCGCGAAGGCCTGCGCTACCGGGCGGCAATCCTGATGGAGCGGATCGAGGGCGTGCGCTCGCTGGCCGACCGTGCGCTGGTCGCCGGACGGGGCGCGCCCTGGGAAGAGACCGGGCGGCTGATCGCCCGCTTCCACCGTGCCGGCCTGGACCATGCCGACCTCAACGCGCACAACATCCTGTTCGATGGCAACGGCCATGGCTGGCTGATCGACTTCGACCGTGGGGTGATCCGCATTCCGGCCACCGCCTGGCGCGAACGCAACCTCAAGCGCCTGCTGCGCTCGCTGATCAAGCTGCGCGGCGAGCGCAGCGTGGAGGACGTGCAGAAGGACTACGCGCGGCTGAGGCGCGCCTATGACATGGCCTGGAACCGGGGCACCTGATGGGCTGGTCGTTGCGTTTCCTCGGCGTCGGCAACGCGTCGGCGGTCGAGCTGGGGTCGCCGATGTCGGTGATCGAGCGGGACGGGCGGCCATGGCTGACGATCGACTGCGGCGGCGAAGGCCTGACCGCGTTCAAGGCGCACTATGGGCACATGCCGCAGGCACTGTTCGTCACCCATGTGCACCTGGATCACGTGGCCGGTTTCGAGCGGCTGTTCGTCGATACCTTCTTCAGCACGCAGCGCCGCGGCAAGGTGCGCCTGTATGTGCCTGCCACCGTGGTGCCGCTGCTGCACAAGCGCATCGGTGACTACCCGAACGTGCTGGCCGAGGGCGGTGCCAACTTCTGGGATGCGTTCCAGTTGATCGTGGTGGGCGAGGCGTTCTGGCACGAGGGCGTGCGCCTGGAAGTATTCCCGGTACGCCACCACTGGCCGGAGACGGCCTACGGCCTGCGCCTGCAGGGCGCGCTGACCTGGAGTGGTGATACCCGGCCGATTCCGGAGATGCTGGCCCGCTTCGCCAATGACAACGAACTGATCGCCCACGACTGCGGCCTGCACGGCAATCCGTCGCATACCGGTGTGGACGACCTGGAGCGCGAGTACAGCGCGGAACTGCAGGCGCGGATGATGCTCTACCACTACGCCAGCGTGGCTGATGGTGTGGCGCTGGCCGCGCGCGGCCACCGCGTGGCGCAGCCGGGGCAGTGCGTGCCGCTGGCAACCCCGACTGCACCGCACGTGCTGGCGCAGGATCCGCCGTGAGCGGTGCCGGCCAGCCCGCCGACGCGGCGCTGGCCGCCGAGCTGGAGGTGCTGGAGCGCGCGCTGCATGCGCCTGCGGTGCGGGCCGATCCTGAGCGCCTTGACGCATTGCTGGACGAGGATTTCAGCGAGATCGGCAGTTCCGGGCAATGCTACGGCCGTGATGCAGCCTTGCAGGAGATTCCGTTGGAGCGCGCGCAGGTGCTGATCGAATCGGAACAGTACGCGGTGTGGTTGCTGGCCGACGGTCTGGCCCAGGTGCGTTATCGCAGCCGCCATTACCTCGACGGCCAGCCGCAAGGCTGGGTGCTGCGCAGCTCGCTGTGGCGCCGGCACGGGGATGGATGGCGCATGCTGTTCCACCAGGGCACGCCCGAGGCACGGTAGGACCGGGCCATGTCCGGCGAAGGGCGCCAACCAGGGTTGGCACCTGCCAGGGGCGGGGCGTCGCCGGAAAAGGCGATGGCCCCGCCGGCTGACCTCGGCGCCCGCGTCGATCGATACCGTTGCTGCCTTCCGGCCCTGGCGGGGTTTTCGACCTAGCGTCGCGAGGGGCCGACGGGGCCACCATAGAGACGTCGGCCGCCCGGAGGGCAGCCAGTTCACGGACCAGGGGAAGCAGCGCGCGATGCGCCAGAGACCACAGCCGGACTGCGCATCGGCTGGCCGATGGCAGAGGCGTAGTCTAGCGCAGGCAGGCGCATCGACGCCAGCTTCACGCGCTGAATCCGCTGTAACCCGTTCCCGCCCATGGCGGCCCGGGCCACCCGCCGTTGCTAGAATGCCGGCCAGGAGGAACGGCCTCCCCCACATCGGGAATCAAAGACCAGGACGGCCTGGCCCTACCAAGAGGAGGGCCGTCATGGCCTGGATCTATCTGTTGTTCGCCGGCCTGCTGGAAATCGTCTGGGCCGTGTCCATGAAGCAGTCCGAAGGCTTCACCAAGCTCACCCCCACCGTGGTCACGATCGTCGGCATGATCGCCAGCTTCTGGTTGCTGGCGGTAGCCATGCGCAGCCTGCCGCTGGGCACCGCCTATACGATCTGGACCGGCATCGGCGCGGTCGGTGCGTTCGTGGTTGGCATCGTGTTCCTCGGCGAGCAGGTCAGCCCGATGCGGATCGGTGCAGCGGTGCTGATCGTTTCCGGCCTGGTGCTGATGAAACTCTCGAGCAGCTGAATGATTTACTTATGGCGGGGAAAGGAATCTCCGCTTCCAGCAGGTATATGCATTTTCGGCAAGACCATTTTGTCCGCCCGTTTTATTTGACGTACGTCATGAAAATAACGAGCGTGATTCACATGCCGCTGGCACCGACGGTCGCACAGTGCCGCCATTCGTCGGGCGAAACCGGGGAGTTTTCGCCTTGAGGGACACGCTGTCGTACCTGTCACCGGGTGCGACAGCGTGAAGATGTGAAGATTTTCAGGAGTTAATGCCTTCAAACCTTGTTTCCGTATCGGGAGCCGGGGTGGGCCGCATTGTCTCCAAAAAAACCTGCCAGCTGTGCCATCCGGTCTTTTCATGGAGATTTACCGATGAACCGCATTTACCGTCTGGTTTTCAATCGTGCCCTTGGGGTAATGCAGGTTGCTTCGGAGGTCGCCCGGAATCCCGGCGGAAGCGCGGTCAGCGCAGGGCGGGTGCCGCGATTGCGGGCGCACCAGCTGGCGGTGGCTTTGGCCGCAACACTGGCCAGCGGGTCGGCGTTTGCGGCCTGCACTACCGCAGGTACGACGGTGACCTGCGCCACCGGCTCCAATACCAATTCGCTGACCAACAGCATCAACGGCGTGACGCTGAATATCCAGACCGGCGCCGAGCTCAGCGTGCCGCCGATCGTTGGCGGAAGTGCAGTGAATTTGAGTGGTAACGGCATAACCGTGAACAACCAGGGCACGGTCGATCCCACCATCAACGGTGGCCTGAGCCTGGCAGCGTCGGGCATGGTGCTGGGCAACAATACCGTCGGTGGAAACACCATCAGCGTCAACAATCAGGCAGGCGGGGCGATCAAAGGCCTGGTCAACATCGGCTCCATCCTCGGTTTCGGCGGACAGGCGCTGGTGGTGCAGAACGCTTCCGGCGGTGTCAGCAACATCGTCAATGCCGGTAATGTGGACATGTCGATCTTTGGTGCAGGCCTGTTGACCACGGCCGATGCGGCATCGATCGTCAGCTACGGTGGTGCGCAGACCACTCTCGACAACACCGGCACCATTACCGGCCGCATAGGGTTCCAGGGTTCGGCCACGGCGGGAGCCGGCAATACCTTCCTCAACGCAGGAACCATCAACGGCAGTGTGAACCTGGGCAGTTCGGTCTCCGGCAACACCTTCACCGCCGTGTCTGGTTCCAGCGTCAATACCGCCGGTATCGGCGTGGCCGGGCAGGTCGGCGCGCTTGCGGTGAATCTGGCCGCGGCCGGCATCGTCGACGGTGGTTCGGCGTCCAACAACAGCCTGGTGCTGCAGAACAGCGCCACCGGCCCGGGCAGCGGTACCGGTGGGGCGGTGACCACGCTGGGCTGGAACCAGTACATCAACTTCCAGAGGCTCACCGTCAACAGCGGTACCTGGAACCTGCAGGGTGCGTGGGCTGGTGCAGGCACGACCACGCTCAATGATGGCCTGGTCAATTTCAATAATGCCGGTTCCTTCGGCACAGGGCTGTTCACCGCCAACGGCGGTGCCATCGCCGCCTCCACGGCCGGTCTGAACCTGACCAACGCCTTCAACCTTGGCGGCAACCTTTCCCTCGGCGGGACCAATGCGTTCAGACTGGGTGGCGTGCTGTCCGGTACTGGCGGGCTGACGGTCAACAACACCGGCATCGTCACGCTCGGCGGCGTAAACCTGTTCTCCGGCGGCGTCAACCTCAACGCCGGCGGCCTGCTGCTGGGCAATGCGGGCGCGCTGGGCAGCGGCAACCTGACCGTGGGTGGCAGCGCTTCACTGGATACGACGTCGGGCTTCACCCTGGGCAACAATCTGGTGATCAATGGCGGGGGCTCGCTGAACCTGCTGGGCAGCAATGCGTTGTCATTGAACGGTTCGATCTCCGGTGCCGGCGACCTGACCAAGAACGGCGCCGGCACTCTCACCCTGAACGGCGCCAATGCGCTGACCGGCAGTTTCAACCTGGCCGGAGGCGCGTTGGCGCTGGGCGCGGGCGGCAGCCTGTCGCCCACCGGTGCGATCACGGTCGGCGTCGGTACCACCCTGGACCTGTCGGCGGCCGCCAACCAGACCATCGGTTCGCTTGCGGGCCTCGGCGGCTCGGTCAACCTGGGCAGCCACACGCTCACTCTCGCCGGGCTGGGCGATACCAGCTACAGCGGTACGTTCGCCGCAGGCACGGGTGGCCTGATCAAGCTGGGCACCGGCGTGCAGACCTTGTCGGGCGTGAACAACCTCAGTGGCGGCGTGGCACTCAACGCCGGTGGCCTGCTGCTGGGCAATGCTGCTGCGCTGGGCAGCGGTTCGCTCAGTGTCGGTGGCAACGTGACGCTCGATGGAACCACGGGGGCGCTTGCACTGGCCAACGCGGTCAACCTCGGTTCGGGTGCCAGCCTCAATCTGCTCGGCAACCAGGCGTTGACGTTCAACGGCGTGATCGGTGGCACCGGCAGCCTGGTCAAGAGTGGTGCGACCACGCTGACCCTCAACGCTGCAAATACCTTTGGTGGTGGGCTGGCGCTCAATGCCGGTGGCCTGGTCCTGGGCAATGCCGGCGCGCTCGGAACCGGCGCGCTGAATGTCGGCGGTGCGACAACGCTCGATGCCAGCGCGGCGCTGAGCGTGGGCAATGACATCAACCTCGGCGCAGGTGGCCTGCTGAATGTACTGGGCAGCAGTGCATTGACGCTGGGCGGCGCCATCGGTGGCACCGGCAGCCTGGTCAAGAACGGTGCAGCCACGCTTACGCTGGGTGGCGCAAATACCTTCACCGGCGGCCTGGCGATCAATGCCGGCAAGGTTGCGGTGGGCAGCGGCGGAAGCCTGGCCGCCGGCGGTGCGGTCAGCCTGGCCGGCGTTGGCGCGGACCTGGACATCTCGCTCGGCGGCAACCAGACCATCGGTGCGTTGTCCGGCGTGGCTGGCAGCACCCTGTCGCTGGGCAGCAGCACGCTGACCTTCGGTGATGCCACCAACCAGACCTTCGCCGGCGTCATCGGCGGCACCGGTGGCCTGATCAAGCAGGGCACCGGCGTGCAGACGCTGACCAGCGCCAGCACCTTCAGCGGTGGGGTGAATCTTGCAGCCGGTGGCCTGGTGCTGGGCAACGCCGGTGCGCTGGGAAGCGGTGCGCTGACGGTCAGTGGCAACGGTTCGCTGGACACCACTGCTGCGCTGAACCTGGGCAATGCGATCAACCTCGGCGCGGCGCTGACCCTGCCGGGCAGCCAGAACCTGACCCTGGGCGGCAACATCACCGGCACCGGCAGCCTGGTCAAGAATGGCGCGTCGATACTGACCTTGAACGGCACCAACACTTTCAGCGGTGGACTGAACGCAAACGCCGGCAGCCTGCTGCTGGGCAACAGCGGAGCGCTGGGGACGGGGGTACTGGGCATTGGCGGCAACGTCTCGCTCGATGGCAGTGCAGCGCTGAGCCTGGGCAACAATGTGTCCCTGGGCGCGGGTGCCGCGCTGTCGCTGCCGGGCTCGCAGGCGATCACGCTGGGTGGGGTGGTCTCCGGTGCGGGCAGGCTGGTGAAGAACGGTGCCACCACCTTGACCCTCAATGGCGCCAACACCTTCGGCGGCGGGGTGACCGTCAACGGTGGCGGCCTGCTGCTGGGCAATGCCGGTGCGTTGGGCACTGGTGCGCTGTCGGTGGGCGCCAATACCACGCTGGACAGTTCGGTGGCGCTGAACCTGGCCAATGGCGTCAATCTTGGAACGGGTGCAGTGCTTAACCTGCTGGGCAGCCAGAATGTAGCGCTGGGCGGTGTCATCGCCGGCACCGGCAGCCTGGTCAAGAACGGTGCGGCGACACTGGCGTTGAACGGCCCCAATACCTTCAGTGGGGGTGTTGGCCTCAACGCGGGTGTGCTGCAGCTGGGCAATGCACTGGCATTGGGTACCGGTCAGCTGGACGTGGGCGGCAACGCTTCGCTGGAGGCCACAACGGCGCTGGCGCTGGGCAACACCATCGGTCTCGCTGCCGGTGCCAACCTTTCCGTGCTGGGTAGCAATGACCTGACGCTGGCCGGTCCGGTATTCGGTGCCGGTGGGCTGATCAAGGACGGCACGGCGCGGTTGACGTTGTCGGGCGCTAATACCTACAACGGAGGCACCACCATCAACGCCGGCACGCTGGCGCTGGGCGCAGGCGGCAGTCTCGCCGCAGCCGGTGCGGTGAATCTTGCCGGTGCGGGCGCGACACTGGACATCTCCGCAGCCGGTGCGGCACAGACCATCGGCGCGTTGAATGGCGTGGCGGGCAGCCAGCTGGCGCTGGGCGCGCAGTCGCTGACCTTTGGCGGTGCCAGCAATGGCAGCTTTGCCGGTGTGATCGGTGGTACCGGCGGCCTGGTCAAGACCGGCACGGGCGTGCAGACGCTGTCCGGTGCAAACACGTTCAGTGGTGGCCTTGCGCTCAACGCGGGTGGGTTGGTACTGGGCGATGCAGGTGCGCTTGGTACCGGTGCGCTGGGTATTGGCGGCACCACCACGCTGGACAGCACGGTGGCATTGAATCTGGCCAACGCGGTGAACTTCGGTGCCGGCACCCAGCTCACCCTGGGTGGAACCAGTGACGTTGCATTCGGAGGCGTGCTGAGCGGCAATGGCAGCCTGGTCAAGAATGGTGCGGGCCTGCTGACCCTCAACAACACCAACACCTTCGGTGGCGGGCTGACCTTGAACGGTGGTGGCCTGGTGGTCGGCGCGAATGGTGCGCTCGGTACCGGTGCGCTGGCGGTCAATGCCAGCACCACGCTGGATGCAGGCACTGCAGTGACGCTCGGAAATGCGGTCACGCTGGGCTCGGGCGTCGCACTCACGCTGCCCGGCAGCAATGCGCTGACGCTGTCGGGCGTGGTAGGCGGCAATGGCAGCCTGATCAAGAATGGCGGCACCACGCTGAAGCTGTCCGGTGCCAACACCTACACCGGCGGTACCACCATCAACGCCGGCACGCTGGCGTTGGGCACGGGTGGCAGTCTCGCCGCAGTCGGTGATATCACGTTGGGCGCAGGCGCAGGCTTCGATATCTCCGGTGCCGGCGGCAACCAGACCATCGGCGCGCTCAACGGCGCGGGCGGCAGCACGCTGACGCTGGGCGGCAACTCGTTGACCTTCGGTACCGCCGGCAACGCCGCGTTCGATGGCGTGATCAGCGGCGGTGGTGGCCTGGTCAAGGTGGGCGCGGGCGTACAGACCTTGTCCGGCGCCAATACCTTCGGTGGCGGCGTGACGCTCAATGCAGGCGGACTGGTGCTCGGCAATGACACAGCGCTGGGCACGGGCGCATTGACCGTCGGTGGTGCTGCCACGCTGGATACCACCGGCCTGGCAACGCTGGCCAACAACATTGCGCTCAATGCCGGGCTGACCGTAATCGGGACCAATGCACTGACGCTCAACGGCGTCCTTTCCGGTACCGGCAGCCTCACCAAGAATGGCAGCGCGACGCTGACGTTGAATGGCGCCAACACCTACACCGGTGGCACCAACATCAACGCCGGCACGCTGGCGCTGGGGGCCGGTGCCAGCCTGGCCGCGAGCGGTACCGTCAATCTTGCCACCGGCGCCACGCTGGACCTGTCGGCCGGCAGTGGCACGCAGCAGTTCGGCACGCTGGTCGGCAACGGTACGGTGAACCTCGGTGCCAACTCGATCGAAGTGGGCGGCGCCACCGATGGCACCTTCAGTGGCTCGATCGCAGGCACCGGTGGCCTGACCAAGGTCGGTGCCGGCATCGAGACGCTGACCGGTGCCAACACCTACACCGGCGGCACGTTCATCAACGCCGGTACCCTGGCGATCGGCCCCGGCGGCAGTCTGGCCGCGACCGGTGCGGTGACGCTCACTGCGGCAGGCACGGGCTTCGATATCTCCACTGCCGGCGCCAACCAGACCATCGGGGCGTTGAACGGCGTGGCGGGTTCGACGGTGAGCCTGGGCGCGCAGACGCTGACCCTGGGCGGCGTTGGCAACAGCATCTTCGATGGCGCGATCTCCGGCACCGGCGGCCTGGTCAAGAACGGCGCCGGCAGCCTCACGCTGGGCGGTGCCAACCTGTTCAGCGGTGGCGTCGCGCTCAATGGCGGCGCATTGGTGGTCGGCAACAACGCTGCGCTCGGCAGCGGTGCGCTGACGGTGGGAAGCAATGCGACGCTGGATGCATCGACCGGCGTCAGCCTGGCCAACAGCATCAACCTCGCATCGGGTGCCAACCTCGATCTGCTTGGCAGCCAGGCGCTGACCCTGGGTGGCGTGATCTCCGGCACGGGCGGGCTGATCAAGGACGGTGCGGCCACGGTGACCCTGAGCGGCGCCAACACCTACACCGGTGGCACCACCATCAACAGCGGCACGCTGGCGATCGGTGCTGGTGGCAGCCTCGCCGCGACCGGCGCAGTGAACCTGGCCGGTGCCGGCACGTTCGACATTTCGGCGGGCAACCAGGCCATCGGTTCGCTGGCCGGCGTCGCCGGCAGTACGGTGGCGCTGGGCGGCAGCACGCTGACCCTGGGCGGCACCGTGGACAGCACCTTCAGCGGTGCGATCAGTGGCAACGGCGGCCTGGTCAAGAACGGCGCAGGCGTGCAGACGCTCAACGGCGCCAGCACCTTCAGCGGCGGCGTAGCGCTCAACGCCGGTGGCCTGGTGGTCGGCAACAATGCTGCGTTGGGCACCGGTGCGGTGACGGTCGGAGGCGCTGCGACGCTCGATTCGAACACGGCGGTCACCCTCGCCAACAACTTCACCCTCAACAACGCGTTGACCGTCCTCGGCAGCAACAACCTCACCCTCAACGGCATCCTCAGTGGTACCGGCTCACTGACCAAGGAGGGTGCCGCGACGCTGACCTTGAATGGTGCCAACACCTATACCGGCGGTACTTTCATCAACGCCGGCACTCTGGCACTGGGTGCTGGCGCCAGCCTGGCCTCCTCAGGCACCGTCAACCTGGCCACGGGGGCGACCTTCGATCTGTCAGCAGGCAGCGGCACGCAGCAGTTCGGTACCCTGATCGGCAGCGGTACAGTGAATCTGGGCGCCAACACGCTGACGATCGGAGGCCCTGCCAATGGCACCTTCAGTGGTTCGGTGGCCGGCTCCGGTGGCCTGATCAAGGAAGGTTCGGGCACCCAGACGTTGACCGGCACCAACACCTTCACCGGTGGCACCACCATCAACGCCGGCACGCTGGCGATCGGTGCCGGCGGCAGCCTTGCAGCGACCGGTGCGGTCACCCTGGCCAACGCCGGTACCACCTTCGACATCAGCGCGGGTGGTGCGCAGGCGATCGGTTCGCTGGCAGGCGTGGCAGGTTCGACCGTGGCGCTGGGCGGCAGCACGCTGACCCTCAATGGCGTGGGCAATACCACGTTCGCCGGCACCATCGGAGGGGCCGGTGGCCTGGTAAAGAACGGCGCAGGCATCCAGGGCTTGACTGGCGTCAACGTCTTCACGGGCGGCGTGACCCTCAATGCCGGTGGCCTGCTGCTGGGCAACGGCGGTTCGCTGGGCATCGGCGCGCTGACCGTAGGCGGCAACGCCAGCCTGGACGGCACCAGCGCGCTGACCTTGGCCAACAGCGTGCAGCTGGCCGGCGGTACGCTGACCCTGGCCGGCAGCAACGCGTTGACCTTGAATGGACCGATCAGCGGTGCCGGTGGCCTGCTGAAGGATGGCGCGGCGACGGTTACCCTCGGCGGCGCCAGCAGCTACACCGGCACCACCACCATCAACAGCGGCACGCTGGCGGTGGGCGCGGGCGGCAGCCTGTCTGGCGCCAGCACGGTGAACCTGGCCGGCACCAGCACGCTGGACATCAGTGCCGGTGGCAACCAGAGCATCGGCGGCCTGGCCGGTGTGGCCGGCAGCACGGTGGCGCTGGGCGGTGCAACGCTGACCACCGGCGGCAACAACGCCAGCACCGTGTTCGCTGGCGTCCTCAGTGGCACCGGCGGCCTGGTGCAGGGAGGTACCGGTACGCTGACCCTGAGCGGCGACAACACCTATACCGGCGGTACCACCATCAACGGTGGCAGCACCCTGCAGATCGGCAACGGTGGCAGCACCGGTTCGGTGCTGGGCGACATCACCAACAATGGCAGCCTGGTCTACAACCTCGGCACCACGGCAACCGTGGGTGCGGTGGTCAGTGGCAATGGCGGTCTGACCCAGGCCGGCAGCGGCACGCTGGTGCTGACCGGCAACAACACCTACACCGGAGGGACCACGATCAATGCCGGCGGCACGCTGCAGATCGGCAACGGTGGTGCGACCGGTGCGATCGTCGGCGACATCACCAACAACGGCGCGCTGGTGTCCAACGTGGCCGGCAACACCACGCTCGGTGGCACCATCAGCGGCAGTGGAGGCCTGACCCAGGCCGGCAGCGGCGTGCTGGTGCTGACCGGCAACAACACCTATACCGGCGGCACCACCGTCAATGCCGGTGGCACCCTGCAGGTGGGCAATGGCGGTGCGACCGGTGCGATCACCGGCAACGTTGCCAACAACGGCAGCCTGGTATTCAACGTGGGCGGCAACACCACGGTCGGTGGCGCGATCAGCGGCAGCGGTGGCCTGACCCAGGCCGGCAGCGGCGTGCTGACCCTGGTCGGCAACAACACCTATACCGGTGGCACCACGATCAATACCGGCGGTACGCTGCAGGTCGGCAACGGCGGGGCAACCGGCGCCATCGCTGGAGACATCACCAACAATGGCGCGTTGATCTCCAACGTGGCCGGCAACACGCAGCTGGGCGGCACCATCAGCGGTACGGGTGGCCTGACCCAGGCGGGCAGTGGGTCGCTGGTGCTGACCGGCACCAACACCTACACCGGGGGTACCACCATCAACGCCGGCGGCACGCTGCAGCTGGGCAATGGCGGCGCGACCGGCTCGATCATTGGCGATGTCACCAACAACGGCACGCTGCTGTCCAACGTGGCCGGCAACACCACGCTGGGTGGCACCATCAGCGGCAGCGGCGGCCTGACCCAGGCCGGCAGCGGCACTCTGACCGTGACCGGCAACAACACCTACACCGGGCCGACCACGATCAATGCAGGCGGCACGCTGCAGGTCGGCAACGGCGGTGCGACCGGCGCGATCGGTGGCAACGTCACCAACAACGGCAACCTGGTGTTCAACGTGGCCGGCAATACCACGGTCGGTGGCGCCATCAGCGGCAGCGGTGGCCTGACCCAGGCCGGCAGCGGCACGTTGATCCTGGGCGGCAACAACACCTATACCGGTGGCACCACCATCAATACCGGCGGCACGTTGCAGGTTGGCAATGGCGGCGCCAGCGGTGCGATCGCCGGCAACGTCAGCAACAACGGCAGCCTGGTGTTCAACGTGGGCGGCAACACCACCGTCGGAGGCACCATCAGCGGCAGTGGTGGCCTGACCCAGGCCGGCACCGGAACGGTCACCCTGACCGGCAACAACACCTACACCGGCGGCACCACCATCAATGCCGGCGGCACCGTGCAGGTCGGCAATGGCGGCGCCAGCGGCTCGATCACCGGCAACATCACCAACAACGGTGGCCTGGTCATCAACACCGGCGGCACCACTACGCTGGGCGGCACCATCAGCGGTGGTGGCAGCATCGTGCAGGCAGGCCCGGGCGGCCTGAACCTGGGCGGCAACAGCGGCGGCTTCAGCGGCACCGGCCAGGTCACCGGCGGTGGCCTGAATGTCACCGGCAACATCGGTGGCCAGTGGACCATCGGCAGCGGTACCACGCTGTCCGGTACCGGGACCATCGGTGGCACGGGTGGCGGCGTGACGGTGTCCAGCGGCGGCGTGCTGTCGCCGGGCAATGGCCCGGGCAACGGCAGTGGTGCAGGCAATGGCACCGGCACGATCACGGTGGGCGGCAACCTGACGTTGTCGCCGGGCAGCACGCTGGGCGTCGACCTGGGCGCCACCGGCAGCGATACGGTACAGGTGGGCGGCAGCGCCAACGTGGGTGGCAGCATCGTCAAGGTGAATACCATCTCGCCGAACACCAGCTACCAGCAGGGCCAGCAGTACACCGTGATCAACGCGGGTGGTGGCGTCAGCGGGCAGTTCGCTTCGGCGACCTCGCCGTCGGCCTTCCTGACCATCACCCCGGTCTATACCGCCAACACGGCCAACCTGCAGATCGACGTAGCGCAGACCGCGGCATTCACCACGGCGGCGAAGACGCGCAACCAGTACAACACCGCTGCAGCGCTGGACAGTCTGCCGCAGAGTGGTTCGGCACTGGGCCTGTACAACACGCTGCTGATGTATGACGCGGGTACCGCGCGTGCGGCGTTCGACCAGTTGTCCGGCGAGGTGCATGCGGCCAGCCGTGCGGTGCTGCTGTACGACAACTACCTGGAAGAGGGCATCCGCCAGCGTCTCGGCAGCGAACTGCCGACCGTGCGTGGCGAGCGTGCCTCCGCCTGGCTGGCCGGCAGCGGCAAGGTGTTCCGCCAGGACGGTGACGGCAACGGCGACGACATCCGCTCCAACCGCAATGCACTGATGGCGGGCGTGGACTGGCAGCTGGGCGAACACGTGGTGCTGGGTGCGGCCGCAGGCAACGAGCGGCTGGATACGCGCCTGTACGATCGCAGCTCGCGGGCCCGCCTGCGCGGCAACACGTTCGGCCTGTATGCGCAGGGCCAGTGGAACAACGGCTTTGCGGTCGGTGGCAGCGTATCGCGCGGTGACTACCGCACGCGTACCACGCGTGAGGTGCCGCTGCTGGGCCAGACCCTGTACAGCCGCCAGGACTCGGATGTGACCATCGCGCAGGTGGAGGGCAGCTGGACCTGGACCCATGGCAGGACCCAACTTCAGCCGTATGTGCAGTTCACCAGGCACTGGGTCGACAGTGATCGTGCGGTGGAGCAGGGCGGCACGGCTGCGCTGGTGCTGGAAGGCGGCAAGGACACGCTCAATGTCAGCACCGTGGGCGTGCGCGGCCGTTGGGATGTGGGCAGCGGCGAGCGCTTCCCGGCGCAGCTGACGGTTGGCCTGGGCTGGCAGCATGCATCGGGTGATACCGATGTGGCCAGCCGCAACCGCTTCGCGGTGGGCGGCAATGCCTTCGACGTCTACAGCGCGGTGATGGCACGCAATGCGCTGGTCAGTCAGGTGGGCGTGGCGGTGGGCCTCGGCCGCAACAGCCAGCTGTCGATGTTCGTGCAGGGCCAGCACGGCGATGGCCGCCGCGACGTGGGCGGGCAGATCAACCTGCGTGTGGGCTTCTGAGGAGAGTGGGGCGACGTTGGATCCACGCCTGCGTGGATCCAGGGCGGTGCGGAGGGCTAGACCCTCCGCTCCATCTCCACGGCATCGATCCCGGCGCCGTGGCCATTGGAAACGATCCGCGTCACCTGGAAGCCCAGGCCAGCATAGAAGCCCTGGGTGTGCTGGCTGGTACTGAGCGTGATGCGCTTGATCGAGGGATCCGCTTCGGCCTGGCGCAGGCGTGCCAGCGCCAGTTCCCGGCCCAGTCCATGCCGGTGCAGCGCGCGCTGTACCATGCCCCAGCAGAAACCGGCACTGCCGTCGCCGCGTCGCGACAGGCCGCCGCACGCCACGATGCTGCCATCTCGCTCGATGACCTGGAATGCACAGTCCATGGCCTGTTCTTGCAGGAAGCGCCCAAAGTCGCTGCGCTCTTCGGGCGCGAAGTAGGTGGGCACGTTGCTGTCGAAAATCGACAGGCAGGCGCTGGCATCGGCGGGGCGGTAGAGGCGGAGGTTCATGGAAAATGCCTTGGCGTTGCCCGGGCGCATTTCAACCGTCCAGACGTTGTCCTTCTCGAGGGGGGTATCGCACGACGAGGCCGCAGGGGCGCCGAAGTGCTCCAAGGTACATGGAGCGGAGTCGATCTTCTCACGGATGATTTCGCCCACTTCGAATGACTGTGCGGAACACAGGCGCCTGCACCAGGCGGGTGCGTCAGTGGCGAGGCGCATGCGGCCGCGATGGCATGCAGCGGGGCGCGGCGGCTCCTGGGCTATGCTTTCGACACGTGGGACTGACCGCGCGGCAGGATCCGCCGGCCCCATTCGTCTTCCTGCCTGCAACGGAGCTGCCCAGCGATGCCCGACCCTTCTCTTTCCCGGACTGCCCAGGTCATGCGCGGTCTGCTGTTTGGCGCGGTGGGGCTGTTGATCCTTGCCGTGGCCGCCTTCGAAGTGACGCATCGCCTTGAGTTCCTGCAGATCGCGCAGGCCGTCGATGGCCAGGTCGAGCGCCTGAACGCGGGCGGATCGCATCCGCAGATTGCGTTCACCACCGCGACCGGCCAACGCGTCTCTTACCCGCAGGGCGGCATGATCTTCGGCTATGAGCCTGGACAGCCGGTACGCGTGCTGTACGATCCGGCGCAACCGCGCCTGGAGCCGGTCCTGGATACGTTCGGTGCGCTGTGGGGAATGACGGTCGTGTGGATGCTGCTGGGGCTGGCGTTCGTCGGCGTCTGCGTGCGGGGACTGCTCCGGCGCAGGTGACTCGCAGCGGATCGCGCGCTGTCGACGGGCGGACCGTTGGACCTGCCCCTGGCGGCAGGGCCTGTTCAGTTCGGTAGTACCTGCCGCGCTTCCCGCCACCCAAATAAAAAAGCCGCCCAGTGGGCGGCTTCTTCATTTATCTGGCGGAGAGAGGGGGAGCTTATTGAATCAGCTCTAACACCCTGATCTTCAACCGGAACGCAAACCGGACCTGTGTCCTGTGTTGTGTCCGTAAATTATAGGCTGCGAAAAGTCCCTCAGGGGCGATTCGTATACACCACTGAAAAAAATAAGCCACCCGAAGGTGGCGTTTTGCCTATTACAGGCGAGCGTTAATCCAGCTGCCAACGTCCTTGTTGAGCCACCCCCCAAATTGCCCGGCATTGAGTTTGCTAACGAAAATGCGGTCATTGTTGTCGAGCTTTTGACGAAGGTCATCGCTCAGCTGCTGGGCAGTCCCTGAGCTTTGCACCCAACGAACGCTTTCCAATCCGCCATCTTGCGCGTTGGGATACCGCTCCAAGTGCTGGATGAACTGGCGGCGCGCCACATCATAGTTGCTGCGTTCTTTGTTCAGGTTCCAGGTCACAACATAAACAGCCATAGCATGTCCTCCGAGATCGAGTTGCTGGGGATTCTTTTGGACCAGCAGTCACTCAAAACTGCCCTAAGAAGGGGCGGCAGCTGGCCCGCCGCCCCTCTTGCTCAGGCGTGTTGCTTCAACACCCAGGTCACGGCCTTCCCATCGTAGGGCGGCATGCGGTTGCCCTTAGCGATGGGTGCAGTGGTGGAGTAGCCAGAGGGCTGCCACACACCACTCTCAGGGCAGGTTTCGCCAGTCTTGGCGGTCGTTCCGACAGGCTTACGGGTGCTCATAAGACTCTCTCCTGCCAAGCCAGTCAGAAGATTTCCGACTACAAGGACTTGACGGAAGCGACAATACTCCCCTGTTGTCGACTTCGTCAAGTATGATTTGTCACCCACCACGATTTAGGATTGCCCCATGTCTGATCTCTTCCCAGCCCGTTTGAGAGAGGCCAGGGACAGGCGAGGTCTGACGCAAGCGGATCTGGGCAAGGAAGCGAGTCTGCCGTCCACGACCATCTCCCACTTTGAGAGTGGATCAAGGAAGCCTTCGTTTGATAACTTGCGTCGTCTGACCAAAGTTCTGGGCGTGAGCACTGACTACCTGATGGGGCTTGTTGATAGCCCAGATGACATGGCAGCCGCTTCCAGAATTGCTCGCCATTTGGGACAGGCCACGGAAGACGACATCAAGATGCTTGAAGCCGTCGCCAAGTCACTGGCCGATACAAGGAAGAGAGATGGATAGTTATCGTCGGCAGCAGATCGAAGCCAAAGCGCAGGACATGCTCAACGATGCGGGAGTTGTATCACTTCCAATTAATCCCATAGACATTGCAAAGCACTTGGACATCCAAGTGCATGCAAAACCGGCTGGTTCCTCGGGTGCATCAGGATGGCTAGTGCGTCAGGGGAATGACTTTGCCATCATTTACGCCACGCATATCGAAAGCCCCGGATTTCAAAATTTCAGCGTGGCTCATGAATTGGGCCACTTCTGCCTCGATGGTCATCCCGAACATATTTTTAAGCAAGGCAGCGAGCACGCATCTCGAGGTGGCTTTGGATCCTCAGATCCTATTGAGCGAGAGGCGGATTATTTTGCATCGTGTTTGATGATGCCAAAATCGCTATGCAAGCCTATTATTAATAAGAATGGCGATGGCATGGCTGCTGTTCGTTCATTGGCGGAAGCTTGCAATACCTCATTGACTGCCGCCGCACTGCGTTATGCTGAAATCGGGCACTTGCCCACGGGAGTTTTGCAGTGTTTGAATGGTCGCGTTGAGTTTTGTGCGACCTATCCACTCCAATCCCACGTTGGGTGGGCAAAGCCATTGGGTCGCAACACAAAGGTCCCCTCCGACAGCGCTACTCAGAGGTTGGCTGATGATCCCGATGCAATAAAAATCGCGATGGAAGACAGTGATAGTGCAGAAGCCAGTGATTGGTTCTTCGGCGCAAAGAGTGGCGTTTACCTCACAGAAGAGGCGATTGGCTTAGGCTCGTATGGCCGCACCTTGACACTCTTGACATTGGAAGAAGGAGAAGAGGTCGAGGAAGACTGAGAGCGCTACCCTTCTACCATTCTGAAAATGTATCTTAGATCGTTCGTGGGAAGGTGAGGATCTGACAATGGGAAAATTTACAAGCAAGAAGAAGCGGTATCGTGTGCAAGTTATCAGTCGCCCTGGGAAAAAGGATGGCTATCAAATCTACGATACACAGACCAACACGTATGTCGGCCCTGTCTACGATAACGTTGAAGAGGCGGAAATGAATTGCCAGAATGCGAACCTAGGTCTCAGGCTCGGATAATTTGGTTATCCGAAGGAGAGAGCCTGGCTCTATTTCGTTTAGCACTGGGCACTGAATGAAAGAAGGCGTGGTGGTCAGTTGGTCATCTCCCATCACGAAGCACTGGAAGAACTTTGGAGGGGCATTGGTATCAACATATCCTTTGTCGGCGATCTGGGACGTCAGAGATACCGGATATTCGTTAGATGGAATGACTTCAATGAGAAATTTCAATGGTTGCTCCTTCGATGGCGGCCCCCTAGTTCTAATGCGATCCATTGAACTGTCAACCGTATAGGTTTCTCGAAAATTTCGTGCCTCAATTGAACCTGTGGCGCAGTTCGTTGTTATAATTTTCTTCCAATCTCCAAGGCTATGCGAAATGAGCAAACCGACCCTTGATTCAATTGCTTCGGCCAAAGCTAAGCTGGCCGAAGAACTGCGCAAGCTTGAAGAGCAAGAAGCGAAGCTCATTGAAGACGAAGCGTCTGACGCGTTCTTGCAGATTTCGGATCTGCTAAGCCGTTACGGGCAGCACCTCACCGCTAAGCAGAAGGCCGATATCGCCAGCCAAGTTGGCAGTTCTTCCAATGGGCCAGGTCGCCCGAAGAAGTCTGCTGGCACTGGCACGCGCAAAGAGGTCGCCCCGAAGTATTGGCTGCCGCATACCCAAGAGACCTGGACTGGCCGTGGCCGCACGCCGCGTGCTTTCGCAGCATGGGAAGGTTCCGCCGCTTACAAGGAGTGGAAGGCCAAGCATCCAGATGAGAAATTCCCCAAGTATCCGGGGTGAAATAAAAAGGCCCCGCAAGGGGCTTTTTTGAGCATTCCAGATCATGGCTAAAGGAACGCTTTGCCAAGTCGGAACTGGATATATTTATCCACGACGACTCCGCAGTGAAGTAGGAGTCAGGCCAAAAAAATATTGCAGTAGAAATTAAATAAGCAGAGCGCAGTGGCGCAAGGAACGGATATGGAACATCGAATTTTATCAACTTACGTTCAAGATTTTGGACGAAAGTCACAAATAGACGGACTGCCTGAGCACAAGCAGTTCGAGTATTTTGCAAACTACACCATCATGTCGCAGGTTCATCCGGAGGCGTTTTCGGAAGTGGCGGACTTGTCAGATGTCGACGTCGACCAAGATGGAACGTTCGGTCTCGATGCCGTGGCAATTTTTGTCAATAACAATTTGGTAAAATCGACCGACGAAATTGATCAGTTAGCAAAGTCTAGGAATTTGGATGTGCAGGTTTTGCTCATTCAAGCGAAGACGTCAAAGAGCTTGGATTCTGGAGAGGTACTTAAATTTATCGAAGGATCTAAGGATTTTTTAAAGCGCCTTGATGAATATGCTTCGAGCGACCAAGATGCTCTTCAAAACCCAGCGATGCTCTTGTGTCACATTTTTTCTTCCCAAATTGTAAAGCTGCTTTCTTCCGATTCTCCGTCGTGTAGGATGGTATTTGCTTACGCAGGCGGCCATATGCCCTCGGCGCAGTTAAGCGAGCTTGCAGAGAGAAAATGTGAAGAGCTGAAAGAAAGCGTTTCCGATTTCAAGAGCTTTACCTTTGAGTATTGGAACGCGGAAAGCCTAATCGAGTCGTTTAAGCAGGTAGAGAACCAGTTCGAAGTCGAGTTGCGGATTAAGAATAACCTAACGCTCGACACCATTCGCGGCGTTGATCAAGCATATATTGGCTTCGTGGAAGTCGGTGAATTCATAAAATTGATAAGAGCGCCGGACGGCGGAATTCGCAGAAATGTCTTCTACGACAACGTTAGAGACTTCCAGGGGGAGGATAATTCGGTAAATAAAGAAATCGCCGAGGCTGTTTCATCTAAGGATTCCTCCGATAAGTTCGTGCTATACAATAACGGCGTCACAGTCGTCTCTTCATTTATGAAGAATCTCGGCGCACATCGTTTCTTGCTCCGCAATTACCAGATCGTGAATGGTTGCCAGACTAGTAACGTCCTTTTCTCTAACCAAGGAAAGCCCGGCTTCGACGACGCGCTGATACCTATTAAAGTTGTCCATACCTCCGACGCTGATGTTGTCTCGAAAATCATTAGGGCAAACAATAGGCAAACACCTGTTCCGAATGAGGCATTCCTCACGCTGGATAAGTGGCATAAGGACCTTCAGGAGTATGTTTCCCTGGAATCCAAAAGAATAGGCGAGAGCCTCTACTATGAACGACGCTCCCGAGAGTTCACTCTTTTGGATGACGCCCCCGATAAGAAGAGAGTCGTCGGTCTTCATGGCATGGTGCGAGCTTATGCTGCCGTGTTCATGCAAAAGCCACACATGGTCATGGCGAACAACCCAAGCTCCATCCTCCGCGAAAAGGGCAGCGTCGCAGTTTTTGGTAAGGACCATAAGTTCTCGCCTTATCTTGCATCTGCCATGTTGGTTTACAAAATAAACGAGCATGCAAATGGCAACCCCAGAGGGGCCCATCTTATGAGGTTCCGATTCCATGTTGCGATGCTTATTGCCGCCGTTATCGCTAATGACAGAATTCTGCCGATAGCAAGTGCGAAGTCCGTGGATAAGCTCTGCGATAGTATTCTGGAAGTCTGCATGGCGCCGGAAAAATTCTCTCTCGCAGTGACCACAGCATTCAAGCTTGCGGAGCAGGCGGAAAAGGATTTCCTTTACAGTCGTGACCGCCGCTCCCAGAATGCAAGGGGAAATTCTCCGGCTCGTTCGTCGAATTTCACGGAGTTCCTACTTGATCGCGTCTTCGGGGCTGGGCGATAAAATAGGGTCCCAGTAAATCGTATTAGTCTTACAGTCGAGGAGTAAGAGAGCCCCATGTGGGGCTCTCTTATGGTTGGAATTTGCTCTTTTCACCCAATGATGCGGCAAATAGCTTCGACTCATAGGCTGGCACACCATCTATTGGACGCAGCAATTTTAGGGTTTCAAGCGCTTCTTGGATGCTTCCATTAGACTTCTTGTGAAGATAGTGGCGATGCAGTGTCCTGCCACCTCGATTTCCAGGTGAGTCGAGATGGCCAGTGATGCTCTCGATCTGCTCAATTGTCGCTCCTTGCTCGTAAAGCACGCTCACGAAGGTGTGCCTAAAAGCATGAAAGACAACACCGGATGGGAAACCCTTGATTTTCAGGTATCTCGAAAAGGGTGGGGTAAGGCTATGCGAGTAACCAAGCACTTGCCGTCTGCCGTTCTTGACGGAAATGCCCGCAGACAAGTGAGGAAATAGACGTGCATGCCCGGTTACACGCACGTCTTCAAGATAGTCTTTCAGGCCGAGAGCGATGAGCTCGGGTGACACCGGAATGGTTCGGGCTGAGGATTTTGTCTTCAACTTTTGGCTAACTGTATCCAGCGGAAGACCGTCCTCTCCTATATCTTTGCTGACGCGAATATGGATGCACAAGACGCCCCGGACAGTCTCAAAATCACTAAGTTTGAGCTGCGCAATTTCATTAATGCGAGCCCCTGTGTAGTAGCTTAGGAGTGGCGGCCAGTAGCGATGTGGTCTGCCTTTCGCCCAGCGCAAATATGCCTTAGCGTTGAATATGCTACCAAGTTCAGCTTCCGAATAATAACGCTCTTCAATCGGACCAACGTGTCCATTGACTCGGAGGGATATGCCTGCAAGAGGAGAATATTTAAGTTTTCTCTGGCGAACAAGCTTGCTAAAGAATTTATTGAGCTTGGCCATGTGGTTGTTCACTGTATGACCAGACGGTTCGTCCAGGCCCAGCGATTTGCCATGGTCAATAATTTGTTTTACCGAAAGGCCGCGATAGGCCGCTTTAAGATTGGCTTTGGCTGGCCACCACCTAATTCCGTCTTTGAAGGCATGAATGTCGTCCTGATTGATATCCGCAATTCTTTTATTTCCAATAATCCCTAAGAGCAATTTGAGGGTGTGATGCGTGGTAGTTATGTTTTGAGGCGTGTCTCTGTCAAGATGCATCCCCGTGATGAACTTGTCTATTTCTATCGACAGTGGACCTACGTCCATTTCCCCATCTGGATTTGAGGACGGGACTGCTGTATATCCTTTCTTGTGCGCTTGATCAAAAAGCTCTCGGAGCGTTCTTCTAAATTCGTGGGCAGCATTAGGCCCCTCGAATTGAATATTGTCTATGGTCAATGGCCCGACCGTGATTTTTCCGGTGGAGCATCTGTTGACGTCTTGGCTGATGCTGTTGGAGCTGTCCTCGTTCATCTGGAGAACCTAACGTGAAGTCGTATCCTGTCAATCTGGTTGGCAAAATAAATAAATAATATAGATGCGCGCCGTAAATCGCATCTGTTTCGAGGGGTTCTAATAAATTAGCAAAAATCCGAAACCCTATGCGCTGCAAGCATCTTTGCAGTGTTACGTTGTTTGCGCCTGATCTATAGGAAAATCCGATCAGTGGAGCTTGTCCCCGTTCTCCACCCGACCAAGGGCCGCGTCGAGACCTTCATCGTCGATAGAAAAGTCTAAGAACCTCAGCAGCTCAGCGGTGATCTCCATCGTGATCGTGCCGTCGTTGTTTGTATATTTCTCGATGGCGAGGTCCACCAAAGATCTTCGGAAGCCCGGATCTGTCAGTAATTCTTTCCACTCTTCTTCGGTTATGCGGTCGTTTTCCATAACCGATTAATAGTCCAGAATCAGCGCTAGTCAAGGGCATCACAATCCCGGAATGGCCAAAGCGCTTAAATTGTGGCGATTCTAAACGAGTCGCTTGGATTCCTTTTCAGAATCGACCTTCCCCAAAATATAAAAGCCCCAAGAGGGGCTTCTATAATTCAACGTAGTGCCTTCCTCAACTCCGGCTCGCCAAGCTTCAAGTGTCGTTGATGGCTTGGTTAAAAATTTCATACCACCGGTTCATCTCGCTTTCGCTACTGAATTGGATGGTCCAGACCGGATGATCCAAATCGCGAACACTGACTGTGATCGTCCCCTCCTGCTTCGACTTATGCCAGTGCTTCTCCCAAGAACGCACATCCATGAAGGGATAGATCTTCACTGCCTTGCCAGCACGGATCTTCAACCTGGACCGCTCGACGGAGAACGCCAAGCCGCCTTGCCCACCAAAGTAGGAGCGTTCAAAGTCCCGACCAAAGTTCTCCCGCTGGCTACGGAACTGGAAGGTCCGATTGACGGCAATGACGACCAGCACCGCTGCGCACAGGACAAGCAGAAGGAGAAAGGTGCCAACAGTCATTGACGCTCCTGGTGCGAGGCGGGGGTCGGGGTGGGCGAGCCGGTCACTGCACTCGCCCAGTGATCTTCCAAGTGTCACCGACTTCGGTGAACGTGTAGACGCCATCCATCTCGTGGCCGAAGTCTCGTTGCATGGCTTCAACCTGACTCGACACCGCACAGTTGTAGCTGGGGGTGCCCTCGGCCTTGACGCACTTGCCGCTTTCAAAATCCCCGATCTTTGCCTTGTCGTTGCTGTTGTCTTTGACGTATTGCAAGAATGCGTTCTGACGGTCGTCATGGGACGGGCCGCCACCGGAGCAGGCAGCCAGAGAGACGATCAGCGCGCCAATGACGGCAAGGCGAGACTTCAACATGACGGGTCCTTTGAGAGGGGGTGGGCAGTGCAAGACCGGGTTGCTACAGGGCGTAGAGTACGATAAACGTAGGCTACGGGCAACGTAATTTACGAGCAACGTAGCTTACGTTCATCCTTGGGGCATGAATGCTCCCAACGCCCGCAGTGCCCGAGAAATTTTCGCCCTCCGTATGAAAAAGCTGAGGCGCGATCTCGGGATTAGTCAGAAGACACTAGGAGTGGCGATGGGACTGCCAGAGGACGTTGCAGGCGTTCGGATCAACCGATACGAGCGGGCTGTGCACGATTGCGATACGGAGACGGCCCAGAAGATGGCCAAGGCGCTGGGCGTGTCATTGGCTTATCTCTATGCAGAGACAGATGAGCTTGCTGAGCTCATCAAGGAATTCACATCGCTGTCGAGTGGGGAACAAAAGGAAATTCTTGATGCGATTCGGGGGAAAACACTGAAATAGCCTGATGTAGAAATATCACCAAACCACTTGCTCGTGTAAAAGATTACGCAGTGAATCAGAAGGTTCAAGAATAGGCGTCGCTGGCAAACCGTTCGACTTCAGAAATCATTGACTCGACATCGCTGGGTTTAAACTCCTCAGGCTTACCATGTGCTGCGCTGTTTCTGACGCCAGCCAAAAATGTGATCTTCTTTTGGACAAGCGAGTTGTACTGGCCAGCCTTGACTAAGTCAGCGTTCATTTTGTCTAACTTGCCATGCGCAATTCCTTGGGCATCACAGAGGCTTCTGAGCGTCGTTTCCAGCACAATTCCTGCCACCACAGCCGCAGCGGTATGGTAGCCAGACGCTAGCAACTCCCTCGCTTGGTCCAGCTCTGAGTCGGCAATTTCGGCTTGAACCAAATGGCGCACTGACACCAAATAGCCCCCTTCGAAATCCTCTTTCGCGGCCATGAATACAGCTCGAACCCGCTTGTATATTGTGAAGTTGCTTTCATAAATGCCAGGAGTTTCAGCCTTGGCGAAGGATTCGTAGTGCTCCGATTCTTTCCCGCACGCAGTCGAGAGCAAATTTCGCGCTTTAACGAGCCACCCGAGGAGCAGATCTGCATCGACCTCCTCATAGCTACCAGTATATTCCGAATGCTGGGACTGCCTAGTGGAGCCGATACGGTCGAGCTGCTCAACCAACTCGCCAAATCTTGCTTGCAACTTCTTCACCATAAAAAATTCCTCCTATATTTACCTGAGATATTTAGCAAGCCAAGACGTAAGTCAATTCGGAATCTTTCAATCATTTGGCAACGCCTTCCATTGTTCTGGTAAGGCATCCTTGTTGAGAACCCAAGCCAGATGCTCGCTCATTGTTGCGTTCCAAGCAAGCACAAATTCTACAAGTGGAGCGCATGGTGAGATTCTAGGTGACAACAGTCCAGCGTTCTCTCCGATAAAGTTGTTTGTGTAAAATCTCAAAAAAAGGAGAGGTAAGAGCGCACTTATGGATTTTGCTCCGCAAATTCCGTGCGCATCGCTTTGCGATGAAAAGCAGTGGGCTTCGCACGGCGTTACTTTTGCAGTGGTAACGAAAATGTTGCGCAATCCCTGTGATTTTTCTCACGATAAAAAACGGCTCTGGGGGCTAGACAAGAGATTTCCAGCACTTTTGATCAATCCTTCATTTAACTGAATGGGCGACAAAATTGGCTATATATCACACAAGTATGAAATCGTTTGGACGCGGCAAAGGGGAGTCTTCGGTCGCAGCAGCTGCTTATCGGGCTGGCCTCCACCTCATCGACTCACGGACATCGATCCGATACGACTACTCGAAACGCTCCGGCGTAGCGTCCCACCACATGCTCGCACCCAGGCATGCACCCGATTGGTGTCTCGATCCACATTTATTTTGGGACATCAACGAGTCTCACGAAACCAGAGCAAACGCACGCGTTGCCCGAGAGGTAGAGATTGCTTTGCCTGCCGAACTCGATGAAGGGCAGCGCCAGATCTTGGCATTAGCGTTGGGTCAAATGCTCGTAGACCGCTATCAAGTTGCAGTGCTTGTTGCGATCCATCACCCAAGCGGACAAGGCGATCAGCGCAACCATCATGTCCACCTTCTTCTATCTGCTAGAACGATCACAGACGAAGGCCTAGGCGGACGGGCTTGTCTGGAATTTGATGCCAAACAGGGTGGAGGCGCAAAGGCCATTCGTGGCTTGCGCAAAGTCGTTGGTGAAGTGATCAATGAGCATCTGAGAAGATGCGGGGCATCGGCCAAGGTCGATCATCGTTCATTGCGAGCACAAGCTGCGGATGCTGCATTCCGTGGTGACTTTGAGCGAGCACATGAGCTGACCCGTCAACCCACCAAGCACTTGGGAAAAAGCCAGGTCGCTATGGTGAGAAAGACGAAGTTGTCGACGAAGATCACCGGCCCAGAGGCCGAGGTGAAGAAGCTGACGCTTGACCTGATTTCAGCCATGTTTGACAAAGCAACGCACGAAGCACCCCAAGGTCATAGTCACGGAGCAGCACTGCGTGACCGTCTGAGAGAGAGAAGATCAAGGGCTTGTGCTGGGCAAAATAATTCGGAGATCAGGTTCTCTCCAATAGGGCACGTGACTCCGGGTCCCGTTGGCCGTCCAAAACATCCCCTTGGCCCAAGAGTCCGTCAGTCGGCTCCAAATCTCACTCGACATCTCAGCCGGACCGCTCGATTGGCTCGCTCGCACGGTCGCGATGCAGAAGTGCTCAATGCCGAGGCCAAGCTCATTGAGAAGTGGCTCGACGTCCAGCGCCAGGCGGCTGAGGACTCACTTGATCTGCTTCGAACGATACCAGGCATCGAAGTGGAGCCGTCCTTCCAAGAGGCCTACGATGTGCTCGTATGTCGTTCGCCAGGAGACTACTCCGGAAAGCCGTTCCTGTTCGAGGACACGGAAGCGTTAGCAAAATCCGTCATGCGCTATGCATGCATGATCGCAAGGCCACACAGAGCCCGCATAGCGCTCCTTATGGCAACAGCAAAGCTCTCTGAACATGACGATGATCCGAACTCACCAGAAGCAGCTCGGGCGCGGCAGATATACCAACGGAAGAAATATTTGGTGTCTAAGCGCATCTTGCAAGTTCAGGTGCGAAGGACCGCATATGCAAGGCTAACGATGAGGGACGCATGCGAAAATTTGAAAAAGTATTTTAAGGTGGCGACAAGAGGTCCGAGTCTACCTCCGGATAGCCAGGACGACCAGGTCGATAACTCTGCGGCAGGCAGTTGGCAACTTAGGTTTCGCAACCCACGCCTTTGAGGGGTAGTGAGGAAGGGCGTCCCTTGGGAGAAGGCTGATATCCTCTAAGCCAGAATTCGCAGCAATATTTCGGAAACCAGCATAGTTTTGCTGGTTTTCCGGCATCAGTCTATGGCTTCACTTGTTTCTATGTCCACAATCTCCTGACGATATGGCCACAAAATAAGGCGCAAAATAGTCCACCACAGCATGATGATGGCCGTCGATGCCAATTCATCGTCCTTGATAAGCCCATGTCCATAGCGATTGCGGAGGTTGTGACCAGCCTTGTGGGTAAGGATCGCTTTTAGCTCCAACGCCAAATCAGGGAAAAGCACCTCCGAAACGTCTGGATGATCCAGTAGTTCATTCAAGGGCTTTTCCTCTTCTCCGTGCTCTTTTACTGAAATAGTATTGATATTGAGGCGCTTGAAAGCCGCTCGAATAAATGGCTCTGCTTGTGGGATGAGAAAAACTGCCGCCTCGCGCCAATTATGATCTAGCCCCGCTAATAGTCCGCGAGACAAAGACCAATGGTGACCTTCTGGCACACAAGGCGAGGCACGGACAATGGTCATGATGTCGTTGAACGACGGCTCAAAGCTATGGCGTAAAATATTGATAGAACGAACAATGGCAACATCTGCCAAAAGTGTATGGTGGACCTCGCACAAGGTCTGAACCATGTGTCGCTCCATACTTACTTGGTCGCTGATATCAAGAGGCGCTGACCGAACGATTGGAACACCTTCCGCATTGTAGGTAACGCGTGGGAAGAGTTGCTGGAATACGTTTCTCTCGTTTGACTCGACAACTTCTTTTCTAATGCCTTCTGCCGATTTAAATTGGGAAAAGGCAAATGCAACTTGCAATAGCGCTTGCGGGAAAGTTTTAGCATTCACTCTTTGGTTTACATGTTCGATGATCTCACTGACATCGAATGGGTGGCTAATCACATGCATCTCACCTTGGATCGATTGACGCACATCTGCGAGCTCGATTTGCAGTTTTTGAATAGTGGGTCGATCTCCGCCATGGCGGCGTAGGATTGCAATGCCCTCGCTCATCCATTCGGCCCGTGCCATAGCCTGACTAGGTTGCCTCGATTTTTCGATCAAAGCTTCGCCTGATTTTAAGTAGCAGGCTCTGGATCGTGCATCATTTTTTGCCGCATTCCAAAGACGTGCCGCATGGTTGAACGCACGCGAAGCGAAATCCAGAGCACTGGGGTCGGGGTCGCTGCACCAACTCTCAGCTAATTCTTCCAGTTTCGTCGCATGCAAAGATGCTAAGTCAGGTCGTCTTTGGATGATCTCTTCTGCCAATGGGAAGAGAATTCCCAAGAGGCGCTTTTCAAGCGCGGTATTAAAGGCTGACTGAGTTGTTGTCCAGAGGTCGGCTTGAAAGACTGGATCCTTCTTAGCGTAGACCCAGCCCAATTGCAGCGCTCTTTGAAGATACTTGACCGCGTCCATCGCTCGGACCGGCTCGGTGCCGTCAATGAACTTCTTGGCCTCTTCCAAGTAGGCGTGCGCTGCGACTGGGCCAATCCTCCATTCCGGCACACCGAGCTCACGTCCAGCGACACAAGCGACGTCTGCAATGCGCGCTCGGAGCCAGGAACTTGAACAATTGTCGGCCATTTCGTAAAGGAATTTGACATCTTGTTGGTCAAGATGCTCTGGCATCGCCGTGCTCTTATTACCATCTCGCATCAATGCGGTGAACGGCTTCGATGTCGTTCCCGTCAGGTGCATGGAAATGACGGCAGCCAGGAGTTGAAGTAGACCCGCCTTAGCCAATTCGCCCTGGCCTTCGAAGGCTTTCGCTCGCTCCCGAACCGCTAAGACCGCCCCGTAGCGATGCATTGTCCAGTCATGATCGCGAAGCTCACCCTCCCAATCAAAGTCCGCTAGCGCTTCCTCTGGAATTCGGCGTCTAATGATTCCAGATGTTTCAACGGCGGTAATGTTTTCGGATGCTAGTTCGTTTTCTTCGGGAGATGCTTGATTAGCTTCGTTGGACATCATTGTCTTCTCCAAATTCCGTTTAATTTCTAAAATTTGAAAGGCGTGTGATCTTCAATCCGTAATTTACTGCGCTGAGTCCACCAGGCTGAGAGCCAAGCCCATGAAGCTTTTCTGCATTGGTGAACTCTCTGCTGTAAGTCGCATGATGCTCGTCATCGAGCTCATGCCCAACGATCTGAGCCCTCAGTTCCGAGGGCACACCCGCGCCTTGCATCTCTTGAATCAGTGTTTTGCGCAAAGAGTGGAAGCCACGCCTTGCCTTGGGCCAGTTCTTCCCCACCTCCGCGACATGACGACTGAATGCTTTACTGATCCAGTTGCCAGCGCCATTGGTTGCATTGGCTTTGGCTTGTGGGAAAAGCCGGTCATGGCCCTTGGATCGAAGTTCTTCGGTCCATTCCCAGAAACCAAGCTTCAAAAGGTCGGGGTGAATGGGGACAGTTCGAAGACTCGATTCCGTTTTGACCTTTTGGAACTCACCTTCATCATTGATGCGGATGCAAACAATGTCGCCATCTTTGAAGACGTCAGAGAGCAGAAGTTGGCCAACTTCCGAGCCTCTTGCTCCCGTGTAGAGTCCAATCAATGCTGCCCACCTCGCACTAGGTGAAAGCTTTTCAAAATTACTTGGGTCAAAAAGCGCCTGGATCTGGCGCAAGTCATACGCCTTGAAGCCCAACTTACGCCGAACCCGTTTTTCGCGAACAGAATAGGTGATGTGGCCACTGGCTGGGTTGTCGCCTTGCGGGTAGTAGCCCGAGGCCATGCACCACTCGAAAAAACCGCCCTTGCCGCCAATGTAACTTTGCTTATTGGTCAGCGTAGGGGTCGAAGCACCACCTTCCCGCATGTGCTGATACCAGCGGGCCAAGTCGGGTCGCTTGATCGTGTGGACCTTGGTTTTTTCACCGATGTATTTGACGAAGAAGTCGATGGCAGACTTCTTGATCACATACGTCTTCGGAAGCGTTGTCGCCTTCAACGATGCAAGCCAACCCTCTCGGGCTTTGCGCAGCGAGATGACTTCGGCCACTTTGGCTTGTGCTTCCGGCTGGCGAACAAGATCTAGGGGAAGAGCGCCAATGCCCGCTACTTCCGAAGCACCGTTCCAGACCTGGGCCTTTCGAAAGAGCCGAACGTCTTCGTCGTTGTCGATCTGCCAGCGCTCACTGACGGTCCCATCAGGCGCTTGGGTGCGATGGAGCGTCAGATCTTGCCGACCCGTTTCCTTGGTCAAACGCTCGATGAGCGCGTCCACATCCTTAGTAGTGATCTGGTCCATCGGCAGTCCCCTAACTGCATCGAAGACCTGAGCATAACGCGACGCCAAGATGATCGCCTTCAACTGGGCTTGGCGCAGAACCGTGGTTCGCAGACTTCGCTTGATGATCGTCCGGCCAAGCCTAGCTTGGAGGTCGGACGGGACTCGCTGCCGGAAGGACCAACGGCCAGCGGGGGAGCGGATGAGATGGTGGGGAATTCGCATCGGGTTGTGTCCCGATTTGTGTCCCGCCGAAGGTCACCCCAGAAAAGCAAAACCCCCTGATAAATCAGGGGGTTTGCATTGATCTGGCGGAGAGAGGGGGATTCGAACCCCCGAAGCGCGGTTTAGACGCTTACACACTTTCCAGGCGTGCTCCTTCAACCACTCGGACACCTCTCCGGATCCCTGCCATCGGCAAACGCCTCAGCAGGGGCGCAGATTCTAGCGGGCTGCGCGGCACTTCACAAGCACCCCGGCCAGGAACCCGCGAAAGATGTGCCGGAGGCGAGGGGGGCTGGACAGGCATGGCACAATGGAACATCCGATGGAAAACGGTGGCCTGATGTCCTATCTCGTCCTTGCCCGCAAGTGGCGTCCAAAGCGTTTTGCCGAGCTGGTGGGCCAGGAACACGTGGTCCGTGCGCTCAGCAACGCACTGGACAGCGGCCGGGTCCACCATGCGTTCCTGTTCACCGGCACCCGCGGCGTGGGCAAGACCACCATCGCGCGCATCTTCGCCAAGTCGCTGAACTGCGAACAGGGCACCAGTGCCGATCCCTGCGGCCAGTGTGCAGCCTGCCTGGATATCGACGCCGGCCGCTACATCGACCTGCTGGAAATCGACGCCGCGTCCAACACCGGCGTGGACGACGTGCGCGAGGTGATCGAGAACGCGCAGTACATGCCTTCGCGTGGCAAGTACAAGGTCTACCTGATCGACGAAGTGCACATGCTGTCCAAGGCGGCGTTCAACGCGCTGCTGAAGACGCTGGAAGAGCCGCCGGAGCACGTGAAGTTCCTGCTGGCCACCACCGATCCGCAGAAGCTGCCGGTCACCGTGCTCAGCCGCTGCCTGCAGTTCAACCTCAAGCGCCTGGACGAGGACCAGATCCAGGGCCAGATGACCCGCATCCTGGCGGCCGAGGAGATCGAGGCCGACGGCAGTGCCATCGTGCAGCTGGCCAAGGCCGCTGATGGCAGCCTGCGGGATGGCCTGTCGCTGCTGGACCAGGCGATTGCCTATGCCGGCGGCGCGCTGCGCGAGGACGTGGTGCGTACCATGCTGGGCACGGTCGACCGCACCCAGGTGGCGGCGATGCTCGATGCGCTGGCTAACGGCGATGGCCCGCGCCTGCTGCAGGTGGTGGCCGCGCTGGCCGAATTCTCGCCGGACTGGAGTGGCGTGCTGGAAGCGCTGGCCGAAGGCCTGCACCGCATCCAGGTGCAGCAGCTGGTACCGGGTGCGGCCGTTGCCGAAGGCCTGGATGCCGCCGCATTCGCCGAGCGCCTGCGCCCGGAAGTGGTGCAGCTCTGGTACCAGATGGCCTTGAACGGCCGTCGTGACCTGCCGATGGCGCCGAGCCCGCGCGCGGGCTTCGAGATGGCCGTGCTGCGCATGCTGGCGTTCCGCCCGGCCGCGGCGGTCCCGCCGGTGCCGAAGTCGGTGGAGGGGGCAGGCAATGCGCCGGGTGGCAATGCTGCCGGTGGTGGCACCGGTGCGGGTACCCACGAAGCGACGCCGGCGACTGCCGCTGCTTCGGCAAGCCCGGCCGTGGTCGCGCAGGTGGCCGCTCCGGTGCAGGCCGCGCCGCGCGAACCTGAACCCGAACCTGAGCCGGCCCCGCAACCCGAACCGGACCCGACGCCGGAGCCCGAGCCGGTTCCGGTGGAAGAGCCGGTGTCACCGCCGCCGGTGAAGGCCGAAGCAGCGGCGCCGCCGTCCGTTGAAACAGAAGCGGGCGACGACCTGCCGCCGTGGGCCACCGACGAAGCCGAGGCACGTGACGAGGCGCTGGCGGCCGAGATGGCTGGGCCGGAAGCTGCCATGGTGGCGCCCTGGCATGAGCCGCCGGCTCCCGTCGCGGCTCCCAGCGAGCCTGCACCGCCCGCACGCCCGTTCCGCACGGAAGGCATTGCCATCGCGCCGGTCGAGCCGGCGCCAGTGCAGGAGAACGCGCCGCTGGAAGGTGTCAGCGACCTGGCCAGCGCCGAGGACTGGCTGGATCTGGTCGCCAACAGTGGCCTGAGCGGCCCGTCGCGGCAGCTGGCCGCCAACGCCGCCTTCATCAGTTGCCAGCACGGGACCTTGAAACTGGGCCTTTCGCCCGGATTTGAATACCTGCGCTCGGAGCGCGCGCTGGCCGCCCTGGGCGAGATGCTGGAGAAGGCCCTCGGCCAGGCGCCGAAGATCGTGGTCGAGACCGTGGAAACCGAACACGTTCCGGCCGAGACCCTGCACCAGCGTGCCGACCGCCAGCGTAGTGAGCGGCAGCAGGTGGCAGAGGCCGTTTTCATGGACGACCCGGAAGTGCAGGTGCTGATCCAACAGCACGGTGCCCGGGTTGTTTCCGATTCCATCCGTTCTTTTGACGAGTAAGACACCATGCGCGGAAACATCGCACAACTGATGCAGCAGGCCCAGAAAATGCAGGAAAACCTGCAGAAGGCCCAGGAAGAAATCGCCAAGATCGAAGTGACCGGCAGCGCCGGCGGCGGCATGGTCAGCGTGACCCTGACCGGTGCCAAGGAATGCCGCAAGGTGCGCATCGACCCGTCGCTGACCAGCGACCCGGAGATGCTGGAAGACCTGATCGCCGCCGCCTTCAATGATGCCTCGAACAAGATCGATGCCGAGTCGAAGTCGAAGATGGGGTCGGCCACCGCCGGCATGCAGCTGCCGCCGGGCATGAAGCTGCCGTTCTGATTTCCCAGGGGGCGCCTGCCGCTGCAGGTGCCCGCTCCAACCCTCGGTCGAGCATGGCTCGACTCTACAGACAGCTGTCGAGCGTGCTCGACGCCATGAAAGCATGCCGCCGTGTCCGCACCCCTGCTTGAACAATTGATCGACGCATTGCGGGTGCTGCCTGGCGTCGGCCAGAAGACTGCACAGCGCATGGCCTATCACCTGCTCGAGCGCGAGCGCGAAGGTGGCCAGCGTCTGGCCGAGACACTGGCATTGGCGGTGGAGCGAATCGGCCACTGCGTGCAGTGCCGCGATTTCAGCGAAACTGAGCTGTGCCCGACCTGTGCCAACGGCAGCCGCGAGCGCAGCCAGCTGTGCGTGGTCGAATCGCCGGCCGACCGCCTGGCCATCGAGAACGCCACCGGCTTCCGCGGTGTCTACTTCGTGCTGCAGGGGCGGCTGTCGCCGCTCGATGGCATCGGCCCGCGCGAGCTGGGCCTGGAGCAATTGGAGCGACGGTTGGCCGAAGGCGAGGTGCAGGAGCTGATCATCGCCACCAGCGCCACTGTCGAGGGCGAGGCCACCGCGCACTACCTGGCGCAGCTGGCGCGCGCACGCAAGGTGCAGCCGAGCCGTTTGGCGCAGGGCCTGCCACTTGGCGGTGAACTCGAATACGTCGATCGCGGCACGCTCTCGCACGCGTTCGGAACGCGCAGCGAATTCCGCGATTGAATGCCGGCCGGGCATCCCCCGGCGCGGCCGGCCTACAATGCGGATGACATCCCCGCCGAGGCCGACCATGAGCAACGAAACCCTCTTCAGCAAGATCATCCGTCGCGAGATCCCGGCCACCATCGTCTACGAGGATGACGAGGTGCTGGGCTTCAAGGACATCGCACCGCAGGCACCGGTGCACGTGCTGTTCATTCCGAAGAACGAGATCATTCCGACCCTGGATGACCTGCAGCCGTCGCAGGCGCACCTGATCGGCAAGCTGGCGCTGGCTGCCGCCGAGTACGCGCGCCGCGAGGGCTTCGCACAGGACGGCTACCGCATCGTGATGAACTGCCGCGAGCATGCCGGGCAGACCGTGTTCCATATCCACATGCACCTGCTGGCCGGTGCGCCGCTGGGGCATTTCGGTGCGCCTGGGCGTTGAAGCCCCTGTCCACGCCATGCGCGGATGAAAAAGGCCGCCCGAGGGCGGCCTTTTCCGTCATGCCTGTGCGGTGACGATCACCACCAGCCCCAGCGACCATAGCCGCCCCAGTACGGACCATACGGGCCCGGGCCCCACGGGCCATAGGGGTAGGGCACCACGTCGACCTGGCGCTGTTCCGGCCACAGGTAGATCACATCGGCCGACAGCTTGGGCAGGCGGTAGTCGTACTCGCCGATGCGGGTGTTCTGGTAGCCGTCGATCTTGCCGATGAAGGTCACGTCACGACCGGCTTCGAACACGGCCGGGTCGTAGAAGCCGGCACGGCAGGCGATGAAACGACCGTCGCTGGCGTCGGACGAGGTGGTGTTCGGGCGGCCACTGCCATTGAGCGGGCGCGAGATGATCTGGAAGCAGGTCTCGCCCTGGCCGGGCTTGGTTTCGATGATGCGACCGCCCCAACGGACCGGCGTGCCGACCTGCTGGGTAGCGACCGAGTCGCGCGGGGAGACCAGGCTGAACTGTCCCTGCAGCGGCTTGGGGGCCGTGGCGCAGGCCGACAGGGCCAGCGTGGCCACAGCGGTGAGAAGGAACTTGGTGTTCATGGGGAGGCTCCGGAAGTCGGGCGATGCCTGCGCAGGTCCCGCAATAATGAAGCGAGGTCGGTGCAAGTTCCAGCGTAGCGCGCGTCGGCGAAACGCTGGCTGAGTGCGAGCAGGGCCGGGTCAGGGCGCTGCCGGTGCACCCGCTGGGCCCAGTCCTGTGCGGTTTCGTGCGGTTCACGGGCCAGGCCGAGGCGGGCGTAGCGCCGTCCGAGCCGGTGCCAGGCGCGCAGCAGCGGGTCGCGTTCGCGCTCGCCACGGGCCAGCAGCCAGGCCATCCACGCCAAGGCCAGCATCGTTGCCACCACGAAGCCAGCGACAAGTTGCGTGGGGCCCAGATCATCCAGCCCGAACGGCGTGAGCAGTTGCTGCTGGCGGCGTGCATCGAACGAGAGCACCAGGTCGTTCCAGCCGCGGCGCAGCCAGTCGCCCATCTGCCCCAGCTGCTGCCAGCGTTGCTGCAGTGGCGTGTCCGTACCGGCCTGCAGGCGGTCGTCCAGTGTGTCCAGGATGCGTTCCGGTGCCACGGCTGCGGTCGGGTCAACCCGTACCCAGCCGCGCTGCGGCAGCCATACCTCGGCCCAGGCATGGGCGTCCATCCGCCGCACGATCCAGTAGTCGCCAAGGCGGTTGTAGGTGCCACCGGCAAAGCCGGTCACCACCCGTGCCGGGACGCCGGCATTGCGCATCAACACCACGAAGGCCGAGCTGAAGTGTTCACAGAAGCCGGCCTTGTAGCCGAACAGGAACTCGTCGATCGGGTCGCGCCCTGCCGCAGGGGTGTCCAGCGTGTACGAGAAGTCGGTGGTGATCCACTGCAGCGCGCGGCGCACGATGGCCTCGTCATCGCTGCCAGCCTGCTGCCGCCATTGCTGCGCCAACGTGGCGGTGCGCGGGTTGAAGCCACTGGGCAACTGCAGCGCGGCCCGTCGCAGATAGGGTGACAGCGTGCTGTCGAAGCGTTGTGGTGGCGCCGAATGCAACCGCCAGCGGCTCAGCGACGCCAGTGACCGCTCGCTGCTCAGGCTCATGTCCGCATCCAGCGTGCTGCCTGCAGGCGCGCGGCTGGGCAGGTCCAGTGCCACCAGCTGGCGGCGGTCGGTGGGTTCGTAGTCGATCTGGTAGTCCCAGCCCTGCGTGCCGGCCTCGACCACGGCCGCCGGCCGTCGCTCGCTGGCGCGGTCACGTGTCCAGCGCCGGCCATCGAAGGCGGTCAGTACCGGTCCTCGCCAGTAGCGTTGCATCGGCTCGGGTACCGCGCCGAAGAACTGCACGCGCAGCGCCGGGGCATCGTCGGCCATCAGGTCCAGCCACTGGCCGGGCTCCATGCTGTCGGACAACCCCGGCGTACCCACGGCGCGCTCGGGAACACCCCACAGTGGCGTGGCCAGGCGCGGGAACAGCCAGAAGCAGGCCAATGCCAGCGGCAGGCCGATCGCCAGCAGGCGGCCAACGCCGCGCAGCTGCCCTCGCAAGGGCAGCGGCGCGGCGTGGCCTTCATCCCCGGCCAGCCGTTGCAGGGCGAGCAGCGCGCTGATCCCCGCCAGTGCGGCCAACACCGTGGTCAGTGGTCCTTGGTCGAGCAGGAACGCCGCAAACGGGGAAAACAGCGCGAACCCGAGCAGGCTGCGGGCATCGCGCCGGCTGCGCAGTTCGCTGGACTTGATCGCCAGCATCGCTGCCAGCAGGGCGCAACCGGTATCGCGCCCAGGTCGGACCATCCCCATCTGCCAGGCGATGGCACCGAGCATGGCCAGCACCAGCAGCAGGCGCACCGGCATGGGCAGCACCTTCCGCCACGACAGGACCGCAGTCACGAGCGCTGCGGCCGCGATCACGCCCGCCAGCAGGGGCGGCAACTGCAGCAGCAACGGCAACAGCGCCAACGCCGCGCTGGCCAGGGTCCAGTTGCGGGCATTGCGGTCGAGCGCGGGCGTGGTCTCAGTCATGCGGCATCAATGCCAGTGCACGCAGGCACAGGTGGTGGTGGCTGGCGCCCTGGCCTGGCCCGAACGGCGGGTGTGCAGGCAGCAGCAGGGTGTAGCGGCGGCCTTCGCGCTCGGCCATGTCGACCCATCGCGCCAAACGCGCGATGCGTGCTTCATGGCCCAGCGGGGACAGCGTGCGCCAATCGAGGATGACTTCGATGCCAACCGGCTTTTCGTACTCGCGCACCAGCAGGCTGTCGCGGCGTGCCGAGTGCTTCCACGAAATGCTGCGTGGCGCATCGCCCGCACGATAGGGCCGTAGCTGATGCAGTTCCTCGCCACTGGCATGGGCGCGCGTGTGCAGCGGATCGTTGCCGCTTTCCGGCAGTGCAGGGGCCAGCGCCTCGGGTTGCGGATAGACCAGCAGCGGTTGTTCCGGCCACACCCACGACCATGCCCGCACCAGGCCCAGTGGCTGGGTGGTGGAGAGGCGGATGCGCGGGAGCTCCAGCCAGCCGCGGCGTTCGCTGGGAACGTGCAGCTCCACTTCACCGCGGCCGTGTGCAGGCAGCGAGGTCCAGGCTTCGCTGTCACCCAGCTGCAGGTGCAGGCCGTGGCGTGCGCGCGGATCACGCAGTGACAGGTCCACGCGCAGGCGCAGTGGTTGCCCGGCAGGAACCGGCTCGGCGGAGATCGCGTCGATCTGTACGCCGGACAGCTGCAGGTGCGCGGCGATGGCGCTGGCGATCGCCGCTGCCGCCAGCAGCAGGGCCAGCAGCAACGCCGGGTTGTTGTTGTAGTTCAGTGCGCCCAGCAGCATTGCCGCCAGCAGCGCGGCGACGAACAGGCCGAAACGGGTGGGCAGCACGTAGATGCGATGGCGGTCCAGGCGCTGCGGCAGTGCTTCAGGCCTGCGCGGGCGTGCCAGCAGTTGCAGTCGTGCCCAGCGCGTGGCCACCCTCAATCCACCGCAACGGTCTGCAGGATGGCCCGTGCCAGTGCCGGCCCCGAGCTGGACTCGGCTTCGGCCACGAGGCGATGACCGGCCACCGCCACGAACAGGGTCTGCACGTCCTCGGGCACCACGTGGCCGCGGCCCAGCAGAAGTGCATGCGCCCTGGCCGCGCGCAGCAGCGCAAGGCCGGCACGCGGTGACAGGCCCACGCGCACGCCGGCGTGCTGGCGGCTGCGGGTCAGCAGGGCCTGCACGTAGTCGACCAGTGCATCGCTGGCATGGACCTGGCTGACGGCTTCACGCAGCGCGCGTACCTGGGTGTCATCCAGCTTCGGTACGGCACGTGCGATCAGGTCGCGGCGGTCTGTACCACGCAGCAGTTCGCGTTCGGCCTGCGCACTGGGGTAGCCCATCGCCAGGCGCAGCAGGAAACGATCCAGCTGCGAATCCGGCAGCGGGAAGGTACCGGACAGGTCCACCGGGTTCTGCGTGGCGATCACGAAGAACGGATCGGGCAGGGGATGGGTCTGCCCATCCAGGGTGACCTGCTGTTCGGCCATCGCCTCCAGCAGCGCGCTCTGCGTGCGCGGCGGCGCACGGTTGATCTCATCGGCCAGCAGCACGTGGGTGAACACCGGCCCCGGGTGGAACTGGAACTGGCGGCTGCCGGCCTCGTATACCGAAACGCCCAGTACATCGGCGGGCAGCAGGTCGGAGGTGAACTGCACGCGCTGGAAACTGAGGCCCAGGCTGCTGGCCAACGCATGCGCCAGCGTGGTCTTGCCCAGGCCGGGCAGATCCTCGATCAGCAGATGGCCACCGGAAAGCAGGGCGACGAAAGCCAGCCTGACTTCCGGCACCTTGCCCAGCACCAGTGCGTTTACCTGATCCTGTGCCTCCCGCAGGGCCTGGCGCAGTTGATCGGTTAGCATGCTGGGATTGGGGGACGAGGCTGGCATGATCGTCTCAGGTCTGGAATCCATTCGATTATCCATAGAGCAATGCAGGGCGAACAGCGCGCGCGGACAATATTTCTCTGGTTATGGACGCTGGTCACAGCGGCCAAGCTGGTAGTGGCTGCGCGGCTACCACTGTTTGTTGACGAGGCGTTCTATTGGCAGGAAGGCCAGCATCTGGCCGCTGCGTATTCGGACCTTCCCGGACTGACCGCGTGGTTGGCGCGCCTGGGTGTGGAGATCGGTGGCCACCATGTGCTCGCGTTGCGCCTGCCGTTCCTGGCCATCGGCGCGCTGCTGCCGTTGCTGGTGGTGCGCACGGCCACGCGCTGGTTCGGCAATGTGGCCGGTTGGCAAGCGGGCAGCCTCACGCTGTTGATGCCGTTGTCGGCGACGCTGGGCCTGCTGGCGGTGCCGGATGTGCCCATGGCACTGGCCGCGGTGATCTGCCTGCACGCCGGTGCGCGGCTGCTGCACAACGTTGATGCATCGTCGGCGATGAAGCTTGCGCTGGGCCTGTCGATCGGTGCGCTCAGTCACTACCGTTTCATCGGTGTCATCGGCGTTGGCTTCATCGCGTTGCTGGCGCTGCCGCAGGGGCGGCGCATGCTGGCCGATCCGCGCGTATGGGTCGCGCTGGCGGTGGGCGTGCTGGCGTGGCTGCCGTTGCTGGCATGGAACGCGGACAACCACGACGCCGGCCTGAAGTTCCAGGTGGTCGAGCGCCATCCCTGGACGTTCGAATGGAACGGGCTGTGGTTCCTGGTGATCCAGCCCATGCTGGTCACCCCGATCCTGTGCATGGCGATGTGGAAGGTGGCGCTGGCCGGTACCCGCAGGGGCGGCGGCACGCGCGTGCAGTGGCGCTACTTCGGCCTGGTCGGGGGCGTATCCACGCTGGGCATCTTCCTGCTGGGCTTCTTCACCGACGTCGAGCGGATCAGTTTCCATTGGCCGCTGCCGGGCTACCTGGCCCTGCTGGTGGCGGTGCCGGTGGTGCTCAACGGCTGGCCACGCTGGCTGCGGCGCACCGGCTGGTGGCTGGCGGGCGCAGGCATGGTGCTGGCGTTCGGCTATTACCTGATGGCCTCCACGCCTGCGTTGCGTGAGCAGCTGGCAGGCAGCAAGTACCACCCGCGCAATTTCGCTGGCTGGCAGCCGTTGGCGATGGCGGTGCGCGAAGAGTTGCAGCAGATGCCGGCGGGCACGCGGGTGCTGGCGGGGAACTTCAAGGTTGGCGCCGAGCTGGGCTTCCAGCTCGGCAATGGCGATATCGAAGTGCTGCCGCATCCGCTCAACGACAAGCATGGGCGCACCGCGCAGCTGGCGCAGTGGGAACTGCTGCATGAGGGCAAGCGCTCGACGCCGATGCTGCTGGTGCTTTCACCCAGCGACCAGCGTTACCGCGATCTGCTGGCGCGCTATCACGCCATCTGCGGACAGGTGGGGCCGTTGCCGGCGCCGCGGGTGGTCAGCAGTGACCATGGCTTCCAGCGTTTCCTGCTGTTCCGGCTGCCGGCGCAGCGCGCGCCCGGGGCGTGCGTGACTCCGGCAATGGCGTGGCTGGATACTCCTTCCAACGGCGAAAAGGTGTCTGGCACGCTGGCGATCAAGGGATGGGCGTTCAAGGATGGTGTCGGCCTGGCACGGGTTGAGGTGCTGGTCGATGGCCGCTCGATGGGGGATGCGCGCTATGGCCGCGCATTCGACGTGCGCCAGACCTGGCCGGACAGCACCGATCCGCGGCATCCGGCGGTGGGCTTCGATGCTTCATTGGACACGAGCACGCTGGCGCCGGGACGACATTGGCTGGGCCTGCGCCTGCACGGTCGCGATGGCAGCGTAGAGGAATGGCAGGAGCAGCCGTTCGAGGTTCGCGGGCGCTGAGGCGGAGCGCGGTCCAGGTGGTCGCGCGCCAGGTTGGTTGCGTGCTCCAGGTTGGTCGGGTGCTCCAGGTTGGTCGGGGGCTCCACGCTGGTAGAGTCGACTGTTAGTCGACTGCTCTTCCAGCCGCCGGCAAAACCCCGCGCTGGGCGCGATGGTCGACTGACAGTCGACGTTACCCGGCTCAGGTCCTACCCGGCCCATGTCCGGCCTGTTTCCGCGATCGGTGCCGGCAGTCAGTGTGTCGCCTTCAGGGCACCGCGAACCCTGCCTGGCGCAGCAACCCGCACAGCGCGATCAGCGGCAGGCCGATCAGCGCGGTCGGGTCGCGGTTGTCGATCGCTTCGAACAGGCTGATGCCCAGACCCTCGCACTTGAAGCTGCCGGCACAGTCCAGGGGCTGTTCGGTGGCCACGTAGCGTGCGATCTCCTCCTGGCCCAGCGCGCGGAAACGGACCTCGGTCAGATCCACGGCACTGAATGATTCTCCGTCTCGCGTGAGACTGATGGCGGTATGGAAGCGTACTGTCTGCCCGGACATCGCCGCCAGCTGCGCGCAGGCCGCCCCGGCCGTGCCCGGTTTACCCAGCGGCCGCCCGTTCAGGTCCGCCACCTGGTCCGAGCCGATCACCCAGGCGCCGGGGTGGCGGGCGGCGACTTCGGTTGCCTTGGCCGTGGCAAGGCGCGTTGCAAGGGCCAGCGGCGTCTCACCGTTCAACGGGGTTTCATCCACCTCCGGGCGCGCGCAGTCGAAGGGCAGGCCCAGCCGCTGCAGCAACTCGCGGCGGTAGCGGGAGGTGGAGGCCAGGACCAGTGACATGCGAGAATACCGGGGCAGGGTGCGGCAGTCTGGCCTGTGCGCAGCGCCAGCAGCAAGTGCTGTATGGCGGGCATTTGACAGCAGCCCCCCCGATCCTTAGTATTCAGCGGCTTATGTCCGCGAACGTGCCCGAATCGCTGGATGCTTGGCGGATGGTCGTAGCGCGAAGGCGCTTCGACGGCCAGGTCTCCCTGGCTGAATTGACCCGCCTGCAGGGGCTGGTCGCAGATACCGACGGCGAGTGTTCCTACTCGCTTGAATTCGGTCGCGACGAAGTCCTGCGGGTATCCTATGTGGAACTGACCATCGACACCGCGTTGCCGCTGACCTGTCAGCGCAGCATGCAGCGATTCCTGTTGCCGGTGAAGGTGACCCAGAGGCTTGGCCTGATCCGCGACGAGGACGAGGAATCGTCCCTGCCGGAGGAGTACGAGGCGTTGCTGGTGCCGGAAGACGGCCAGCTGCGTCCGCTGGACCTGGTCGAAGACGAGTTGGTGCTGGCGGTGCCGGTGGTTCCACTGTCGCCCGACGGTGAAGCAGTCGACAAGGACTGGGCGCCGAGCGAAGAAGAAACAAAGAAGGCCAATCCGTTCGCGGCATTGGCGGCATTGAAGAAACAATAGCAGCCGGATTGTCGTCGGCGGCTGCGGCGAAAGCGAAAGTGTGCTGGGCGCTGGCGTCCTGCGCGACGATACGACGAAGCAAAACGAACCGAGTTTGGAGCAATCCCATGGCTGTGCAGAAATCCCGTGTTACCCCGTCCCGCCGCGGCCAGCGCCGTTCGCATGACGCCCTGAGCGCCAAGCAGCTGTCGACCGACCCGACCACCGGCGAAGTGCACCTGCGTCACCACATCACTGCCGACGGTTTCTACCGCGGCAAGAAGGTCATCCAGACCAAGACCTCGGCCGTCGAAGAAGATTGATGTGCCGGGAAGGCCGCTGCCCCCGGGCAGCGGCCTTTGCCTTCTTTCCCGGGCGTGCCGGTGATCGGCGGCCCGCGCAACAGGAAACATGATGAGCAAGCGGATCTATTCGAGGATCGCGGGCACCGGTAGCTATTTGCCGGAAAAAGTCCTGACCAACGCCGACCTGGAAAAAATGGTCGAAACCTCGGATGAGTGGATCCAGTCGCGCACCGGAATTCGTGAACGGCACATCGCGGCCGAAGGCGAAACCACCAGCGACCTCGGCTACCAGGCCGCGTTGCGCGCACTTGAAGCGGCCGGTATCGACGCTTCGCAGCTCGACATGATCGTGGTCGGTACGACCACGCCCGACCTCATTTTCCCCTCCACCGCGTGCCTGATCCAGGCCAAGCTCGGTGTTGCGGGGTGCCCTGCCTTTGACGTCAACGCCGCCTGCTCGGGCTTCGTGTTCGCGCTGGGCGTGGCCGACAAGTTCATCCGTTCCGGCGACTGCAGGCACGTGCTGGTGATCGGCACCGAAACGCTGACCCGCATGGTCGACTGGAACGATCGCACCACCTGCGTGCTGTTCGGCGATGGCGCCGGCGCCGTCGTGCTCAAGGCCGACGAGGAAACCGGCATCCTCAGTACCCACCTGCATGCCGACGGCAGCAAGAAGGAGCTGCTGTGGAACCCGGTGGGCGTCTCGACCGGCTTCAAGGACGGCGCCAACGGTGGTGGCACCATCAACATGAAGGGCAACGACGTGTTCAAGTACGCCGTCAAGGCGCTGGACTCGGTCGTGGACGAGACCCTGGCTGCCAATGGCCTGGACAAGTCCGACCTGGATTGGCTGATTCCGCACCAGGCCAACCTGCGCATCATCGAAGCCACCGCCAAGCGCCTGGACATGTCGATGGACCAGGTGGTGGTGACTGTCGACAAGCACGGCAACACCTCGTCCGGCTCGGTGCCGCTGGCGCTGGACGCCGCGGTGCGTTCGGGCCGCGTCGAGCGCGGCCAGCTGCTGCTGCTGGAAGCCTTCGGCGGCGGCTTCACGTGGGGTTCGGCCCTGCTGCGCTATTGATAGTGCAAGTTACGACAATGTGAAGTTTTGTCGTTACGGCCCCTCTGGGGCCGTAACGCGTTTAAAGGAGTACACGTCATGGTTGAGCCCATCGTCATCGAAGGGCAGCGCGCCTGGCTGAAGCAGTACGGCAAGGGAAGCCGCGCAGTGGCCCTGGGCCTGCTCAATTTCGTTGCCCGCCGTTTCCATCTGGACGCCCTGCGGCCACCGCCGCACCGTGGTGGTGATGCCGCGCGAGAAACCGAAGCCCGTCGCCTGGGAGAACTGCAGGCGCAGGGCGTGAACGTGCCCGACGTGCTGGGCAGCGGCCACGCCGCGCTGGTGATCGGTGACAACGGCAGCTCGTTCAATACCTGCCTGCGCCAGGCCGACGAGGCCGGCCGCGACCGGCTGGTGATGGCGGCCATGCAGGCCATCGCCGAAGCGCATGCGCGCGGCGCCTATTTCGGCCAGCCGCTGCCGCGCAACCTCACCTGGGATGGGCAGAAGGTGGGCTTCATCGACTTCGAGGAAGATCCGCTGGAAGTGATGGATCTGTCCGAAGCGCAGGCCCGCGACTGGCTGATGTTCGGTTACGGCGTGGCCAAGTACTACGCCGACCGCCCCGAGCAGCTGCAGGCGATGATGGCCGAGGCGATGGGCGAGGCCCAGGCGCCGGTGCGCGAACACGTGCACGCGGTCAGCGGCCGCCTGCGCAGCCTGGCCCGGGTCTGCATGAAGCTGGGCCGTTCAGCGCGCGCGCTGGCGCATTCGATCTTCATCGCCCATGGCGCCAGCACGGCGGGCGTACTGATGCTGGTGGGCCTGTGCGTGGACTTCCTCGCCGACGGCGACCTGGACGTGCTGCAGCTGTTCTGCTGATGGCTGACAGGGGTCAGATCCCTTTTCCTGCGGAAAAGGGATCTGACCCCGTTGCGCTTGCCCGGCCGCGCTCCATACGCCTGCATACGCGCACGTACAGACGACACAGCGGATTCGCCCTTATCATGGCCCGCTTCGATTGCAACAAGCGGATGACCGCGTGACCGTATCCACCCTCGCTTTTGTCTTCCCCGGCCAGGGCTCGCAGTCTGTGGGCATGGTGGCCGAGCTGGCCGAACTGCACCCGCAGGTGCGTGAAGCCTTCACCGAAGCATCCGATGGTGCCGGCGTCGACCTGTGGGCGCTGTCCCAGGGTGGCCCGGAGGAAATGCTCAACCGTACCGAATACACCCAGCCGGCCCTGCTGGCCGCGAGCATCGGCGTGTGGCGTGCCTGGAACGCCGTGGGCGGTCCGCGCCCGTCGGTGCTGGCCGGCCACAGCCTGGGCGAGTACACCGCCCTGGTCGCCGCTGGCGCGCTGAGCCTGCATGACGGTGCGCACCTGGTGCGCCTGCGCGGCCAGCTGATGCAGGAAGCCGCACCGGCCGGTGTCGGCGCCATGGCCGCCGTGCTCGGTGCTGAAGACCAGCTGGTGCTGGACGTCTGCGCCGAAGCCGCGGGCAGCCAGGTGGTGGTGCCGGCCAACTTCAATTCGCCGGGCCAGATCGTGATCGGCGGCGACGCAGATGCGGTTGACCGCGCGCTGGCGCTGCTGGCCGAGAAGGGCGTGCGCAAGGCCGTCAAGCTGGCCGTGAGCGTGCCCTCGCACACCCCGCTGATGCGCGAAGCCGCCAACCGCCTCGCCGAAGTGATGGCCGGCCTGTCCTGGCAGGCGCCGCAGCTGCCGGTGGTGCAGAACGTGGATGCCCAGGTGCATGACGGTATCGACGCGATCCGTACCGCGCTGGTCCAGCAGCTGTACCAGCCGGTGCAGTGGACCGGATGCGTGCAGGCGCTGGCCGGCCGTGGCATCACCCGGATCGCCGAGTGCGGCCCGGGCAAGGTGCTGACCGGCCTGGTCAAGCGCATCGACAAGGCCATCGACGGCCGTTCACTGGCCACCCCGGGCGACTTCGAAGCCGCCCGCGAGGCATGGTCGGCCTGACTCCCCCTGTTCCTGCCGACCGTACCGGTGGCCGCTGCACGCGGTACGGGTACGGCGGCCGCCCCAGCCTGAGGAAAACATCATGAGCAAGCCCCTGCAGGGTGAAATCGCACTGGTCACCGGCGCCAGCCGTGGCATTGGTGCCGCCATCGCCGATCTGCTGGCCGCCCAGGGCGCCACCGTCATCGGCACCGCCACCACCGAATCCGGCGCTGCCGCGATTGGTGAGCGCCTGGCCGCCCACGGCGGCCACGGCCGTGCACTGAACGTGACCGACGCTGCCGCGCTGGACAGCGTGCTGGACGGCATCGCCAAGGAGTTCGGCCCGATCTCGATCCTGGTCAACAATGCCGGCATCACCCGCGACAACCTGCTGATGCGCATGAAGGACGAGGATTGGGCGTCGATCATCGACACCAACCTGACCAGCGTGTTCCGCACCAGCAAGGCGGTGATGCGCGGCATGATGAAGGCACGCAAGGGCCGCATCATCAACATCGCATCGGTGGTGGGCGTGACCGGCAATGCCGGCCAGGCCAACTACGCGGCCGCCAAGGCCGGCATCATCGGCTTCAGCAAGTCGCTGGCCAAGGAAATCGGTTCGCGCGGTGTCACCGTCAATGTGGTTGCTCCCGGCTTCATCGACACCGACATGACCAAGGCGTTGCCGGAAGAAGCGCGCACCGCGCTGATCAACGACATCGCCCTCGAACGCCTGGGTTCGCCGGAGGACATCGCCCATGCGGTGGCCTTCCTGGCCAGCCCGGCTGCCGGTTACATCACCGGCGAAACCCTCCATGTGAACGGTGGCATGTACATGCCGTAAGCAAGGGGCGCAGGGATTGCGCCGCAAGTGGTTGATCTGCTGAGGTTTTTGCTGCGATGCAAGGCCGCGCCGGTTTCCACTACACTATCCCACGGCCATCGCCTTTGATGGCGACCACTTTTGAACCACAACTCCATCTGGAGCGAGATCCCATGAGCACCATCGAAGAACGCGTCAAGAAAATCGTCGTCGAACAGCTTGGCGTCAAGGAAGAAGAAGTCACCAACAGCGCATCGTTCGTCGATGACCTGGGCGCTGACTCGCTGGACACCGTCGAGCTGGTGATGGCCCTGGAAGAAGAATTCGAGTGCGAGATCCCGGACGAAGAAGCCGAGAAGATCAGCACCGTGCAGGCCGCCATCGACTACGTCAAGGCCCACGTCAAGGCCTGATGTCAGACGGCAGTGCGCGTGCAGGTATTTCCTTGCCGCGCACCGCACCCCATGGGGCCGCTGTTGCGGCCCCGTGTGTTTGGGCATCACATCGAAGCAAACCGAGTTACCCGTAGAAATCATCCGGGTCAGGAGAAACAGCAATGAAGCGTCGCGTCGTCGTAACCGGCCTGGGTATCGTCTCGCCGTTGGGCAATGATCTGGCCAGCAGCTGGGAAGGCATCACCCACGGTCGTTCGGGCATCGGTCCGCTGACCAACGTTGCTGATGCCTACGTGGATCGGTTCACCACCAAGATTGCAGGTGAGGTCAAGGGATTCGACATTACCGCCGACAATGAACTGTTCGGCAAGTTCCGGGTCAGCGGCAAGGATGCCAAGAAGATGGACCCGTTCATCCATTACGGCCTCGGTGCCTCGTTCATGGCCCTGCATGATTCGGGCCTGGAGATCACCGACGCCAATGCCGAGCGCATCGGCGCCATCGTCGGCGCCGGCATCGGCGGCCTGCTCGGCATCGAAGAGCAGACCATCGAGTTCCACGAGGGCAAGAAGATCTCGCCCTTCTACGTACCCAAGACCATCATCAACATGCTCCCGGGCCAGCTGAGCATCATCACCGGCCTGAAGGGTCCGTCGTTCTCGGCGGTCTCGGCGTGCGCGACCTCGAACCACTCGATCGGTACCGCGATGCGCATGATCCAGTATGGCGATGCCGACGTGATGGTGGTCGGCGGTGCCGAGCGTGGCTCGTCGCCGACCGCGCTGGGCGGCTTCTGCGCGATGAAGGCCATGAGTACCCGCAACGATGCCCCGGAACAGGCCTCGCGCCCGTGGGACAAGGACCGTGACGGCTTCGTGCTGGGCGACGGCGCCGGCATCCTGATCCTGGAAGAGTACGAGCACGCCAAGGCACGTGGCGCGAAGATCTACTGCGAACTGGCCGGCTTCGGCGCAAGCTCCGACGCGTACCACATGACCGCGCCGAGCGAGAACGGCGAAGGCGCCGCGCGCTGCATGGTCATGGCCATGAAGGACGCCGGCGTGACCCCGGAGCAGGTGGGTTACCTCAACGCGCACGGCACCTCCACGCCGCTGGGCGACCTGGGCGAGACCATGGCGATGAAGACCGCCTTCGGCGACCACGCCTACAAGATGATGGTCAGCTCCACCAAGTCGATGACCGGCCACCTGCTGGGCGCTGCCGGCGGCGTGGAAGCGATCTTCTCGGTGATGGCGCTGCAGGACAACGTCATTCCGCCGACCATCAACCTGGAACAGCCGGGCGAAGGCTGCGACCTGGACTACGTGCCGAACGAAGCACGCCAGGCCAAGGTGGACGTGGTGATGTCCAATGGCTTCGGCTTCGGCGGCACCAACGGCACGCTGATCTTCAAGCGCGTCTGACCGGTGTTGCGACGCCGCGCCACGCTCGACGTCGCATTGGTAGAGTCGACTGTTAGTTGACTGCCTTTCGATCCGCCGCGGTGATCGTTGATGGGAAAGCAGTCGACTGACAGTCGACTCTACCCATCGGCAATCCGACAAACGGATCAACGCCGTGCACCACGGAGCCGCCGCAAGGCGGCTTCCGTGCATCTGAATTCCCGAACTGGCTGCCATGACCCACGCACCGCTGATCCACCCGCTGCCGCACCCGATCGATCTGCTGGCCCTGCAGCAGCACGACCCGGCGCGCTTCCCGCTGCTGATGGAATCCACCGCCTCGGGCACCGCCCAGGGCCGCTGGAGCCTGCTGCTGGTCGCGCAGGGCGATGGCCTGCGGCTGGATGCCGACGGCCAGGTGCGCGACCAGCACGACGTGGTGCAGCCCGGCACGTTCCTGCAGGCACTGGATCGCGCCTGGCAGCTTGAGCGCCTGCCGCATGACGGCAGCCACAGCCTGCCGTTCCGCGGCGGTTGGGCGTTGATGCTCGATTACGAAGTGGCCAGCCAGATCGAACCAGTGCTGCTGGCGCGTGCTCGCGGGGATGGTCGCCCGACCGCGCTGGCGCTGCGCTGCCCGGCCGCGGTGCTGCATGACCATCACAACGATGCCAGCTTCGTCATCGCCGAAGCCGGCGAGCAGGCGTTGCTGGATGCGCTGGTGGCACTGGCCTCGGCCGCGCTGCCCGAAGCCGGGCAGGGCTGGCAGCCACCGCAGGCGGTCGACGAGGACGCGCCGCAGCGTTTCACCGATGGCGTGCGCCGGGTGATCGAGTATCTGCGCGCCGGCGACGTGTTCCAGGTGAACCTGTCGCGGCGCTGGAACGCGCAGTTCGCTGCGCCGGTCAGCCCGCAGGCGCTGTACGCACAGCTGCGTCGTGCCAACCCGGCGCCGTTTGCCGGCCTGTTCAGCGCGCACGGCCGCCATGTGGTCAGTTCCTCGCCGGAGCGGCTGGTGTCGGTGCACGCCGGCCATGCGCAGACCCGTCCGATTGCCGGTACCCGTCCACGCTTCGAAGGCGACGACGATGCCGCGCGCATCCAGGAACTGGTCGGTCACCCCAAGGAGCGCGCCGAGCACGTGATGCTGATCGACCTGGAGCGCAACGACCTGGGCCGCATCTGCCTGCCGGGCACCGTGGTGGTCGATGAGCTGATGACCGTGGAGAGCTACGCGCACGTGCACCACATCGTCAGCAACGTCAGCGGCCACCTGCGCCCGGAGGTCACGCCCGGCGAGGTGATCGCCGCCACGTTCCCGGGTGGCACCATCACCGGCTGCCCGAAGGTGCGCTGCATGCAGATCATCAGCGAGCTGGAGCAGGTGCCGCGTGGTGCCTACACCGGCGCGTTCGGCTGGCTGAACCGCGATGGCGACCTGGACCTGAACATCCTGATCCGTACCGCCGAAGTGGATGGCCACGAGGTGAGCTTCCGCACCGGCGCCGGCATCGTGGTCGATTCGGACCCGGACAAGGAGCTGGACGAGACCCGCGCCAAGGCCCGCGGCCTGCTGCGCGCACTGGGCCAGCAGGGGTAGTGCCGGCCGCTGGCCGGCAACCTCATTCATCCACGATCCACGCGATTGTCGGCCAGCGGCCGGCACTACCGGTACCGGCGGGTGCCGTTGTTCCGGTGGGTGCCGACCGTTGGTCGGCACGGCTGCGTGGCCCCGGTCATGACCCCAATCCACCAGCACGGTATCCTGCACGACGGAATCGAGTTCAGAGGTAGTCCATGGCGGGAGCCAAGCGCGGGTGTCTGTTCGTGGTAACGCTGGTGGTGGTGCTGGGCGCCGTCGTGGCCGGCGTGGGCGCGTGGTTCTTCTACCAGCAGACGCGTTTCGCCGATGCCCCGATCACCCCGACTGCCGAGAGCGTGGTCATCGCCAGCGGCGATGGCATGAACAGCGTGCTGCGCAAGCTGCGCGATGCCGGCGTGGACGAGGGCCAGGACACCCAATGGCAGCTGCTGGCGCGCCAGCTCGACGCCGCCGGCAAACTGAAAGTGGGCGAGTACGCGCTCAGCGCCGACCTGACCCCGCGCGAGCTGTTGCTGCGCATGCGCGCGGGCAAGGTGCTGCAGCACCGCGTCACGATCGTCGAGGGCTGGAACATCCGCCAGCTGCGTGCTGCGCTCAAGCGCGCCGAGCCGCTGCTGCACACCACCGACAATCTTGATGATGCCGCGCTGATGCAGCGCCTCGGCTTCGGTGGCCAGCATCCGGAAGGCCGCTTCCTGCCGGAGACCTATGTCTACCAGCGTGGCGACAGCGATCTGGACGTGCTCAAGCGCGCCCATGCCGCAATGGAAAAGGCGCTGGATGAGGCCTGGGAAAGCCGTGCACCGGACCTGCCGATCAACACGCCCTACGAGCTGTTGACGATGGCCTCGATCATCGAGAAGGAAACCGCGCTGGCCAGCGAACGCCCGCAGATTGCCGGCGTGTTCATGCGCCGCCTGAAGATCGGCATGCGCCTGCAGACCGACCCGACCGTGATCTACGGCCTCGGTGCCGCGTATGACGGCAACATCCGCCGTCGCGACCTGACCACCGATACGCCGTACAACACCTACACCCGTGCCGGCCTGACCCCGACCCCGATCGCGATGCCCAGCCGCGACGCGCTGATGGCCGCCGCGCAACCCGCAGCGGGCGACGCGCTGTACTTCGTCGCCGTGGGCGATGGCAGCGGCGCGCACGTGTTCTCGCCCAGCCTGGACCAGCACAACGCCGCAGTCGCCCGCTACCTGCAGCAGCTGCGCCAGCAACGTACCCAGGAGACCCCGGCGCAATGAGTCCCGCGCTGCTTCGCCACCCGCGTTTCGTCAGCCTGGAAGGCGGCGAGGGCGCGGGCAAGACCACCGCCATCAATGCCATCCGTGACTGCCTGCGCAGCCACGGTCATGAGGTGGTACTGACCCGCGAGCCGGGCGGTACGCCGCTGGCCGAGCGCATCCGCGGCCTGGTGCTGAAGCCCGATGCCGAGATCGCCGCCGAACCGCTCAGCGCCGAAGCCGAGCTGCTGCTGGTGTTCGCTGCACGTGCGCAGCATGTGCGCCAGGTGATCCAGCCGGCGCTGCAGCGCGGTGCCTATGTGCTGAGCGATCGTTTCACCGATTCCAGCTATGCCTACCAGGGCGGTGGCCGTGGCCTCGATCCGCAGTGGATTGCCGATCTGGAGCGCCGCGCGGTGGGCCTGCTGCCGGGCCTGACCCTGCTGCTGGACGTGGACGTGGCCGTCGGCCGGGCACGCGCCAATGGCCGTGACCTGTGGCCGGACCGCATCGAGAGCGAACAGGATGATTTCTTCCAGCGCGTGCGCGAAGTGTTCCGCAGCCGTGCGCAGCAGGATCCGCAGCGCTTTGCGTTGATTGATGCGGGCCAGGAGCAGGCGCGCGTGGCCGCCGATGTGGTCGCGCGTGTCGAGCGCTGGCTGCAGGACGGGGAGGGCGCATGAGCACGTTTTCGCCCTGGCAGCAGCGCGCGTTCGACCAGACCGTGGCCGCGCTCGATGCCGGTCGCCTCGGCCATGGCCTGCTGATCTGCGGGCCGGCCGGGCTGGGCAAGCGTGAGGTGGCGCTGGCATTGGCCGACCACGTGCTGGCGCGCGGTGATGCCGCGCATGCCACGCGCACGCGCCAGCTGATCACCGCCGGTACCCATCCGGACCTGCAGCTGGTCAGCTTCATTCCAAACAAGAGCGGCGACAAGCTGCGCACCGAGATCGTCATCGAGCAGGTGCGCGAGATCACCGACAAGCTGGCGCTGACCCCGCAGTACGGCGTGGCGCAGGTGGTGATCGTGGACCCGGCCGATGCGATCAACCGCTCGGCGGCCAACGCGCTGCTGAAGACGCTGGAAGAGCCGCAGCCCGGCCGCTACCTGTGGCTGATCAGCAGCGACCCGGCGCGCCTGCCGCAGACCATCCGCAGCCGTTGCCAGCGCCTGGAATTCAAGCTGCCGCCGCAGCACGAAGCGCTGGCCTGGCTGCAGCAGCAGGGCCACAGCGAAGCATCGGCGCGCGAAGCGCTGGAGGCCGCCCGCGGCCATCCCGGCCAGGCCGACAACTGGCTGCGCGAAGACGGCCTGAGCCTGCGCCGCGAAGTCGGTCGAGATCTGGAACAGCTGGCCGCCGGCAAGACCGGCGCGGTGGAGCTGGCGCAGAAGTGGTGTGGTGACGACAACGCGGCGCTGCGCCTGCGCTTTGCCGCCGACCTGGCGCTGGCCCAGGCCAGCACCGATGCCTTGACCACGCCGGAGCGATTGCACAAGCTTGCAGCCTGGTTCGATGCGGCCAACCGCACCCGCGACCTGCTGCGCACCACGGTGCGTGCAGACCTTGCGGTGGTCGAGTTGCTGCTGGCCTGGAACAAGGTGAACGAGCGGCCTGCCGCAAGGGGAAATCGATGAGTGCCAGCAACGCCCGCCAGGGCATCCTGTCCCTGGCCGTGAAGGACAAAGCCGCGCTGTACAGCGCGTACATGCCGTTCGTGAAGAACGGCGGCATCTTCGTGCCCACGCCCAAGCGTTACTTCCTCGGTGACGAGGTGTTCCTGCTGCTGACGCTGCCCGATTCCAGCGAGCGCCTGCCGGTGGCCGGCAAGGTGATCTGGGTGACCCCGGCCGGCGCGCAGGGCAACCGTACCGCCGGCATCGGCGTGCAGCTGGCCGACGGTGCAGAAGGCGAGGGCGTACGCCACAAGATCGAGACCCTGCTGGCCGGCCTGACCGGTTCGGACAAGCCGACCCACACGATGTGAGGTAGCGCCGGGCCATGCGGCTGCATGCCTCGAAACGCCCGTGAACACCAATGTGAAAAAGTGTTGACGGCCTCTGAAAAGCCCCTATAATGAGCGGCTCAGCAACACACCGGGCGGTTAGCTCAGCGGTAGAGCATTGCCTTCACACGGCAAGGGTCACAGGTTCGATCCCTGTACCGCCCACCATGTTGCAGAACGAAAGAAGCCTCCAGAAATGGGGGCTTTTTTGTTGCCTGACCATCAGCGCGGCTTTCCGGCATCGTTGGCAGCGCGACTCACCGGCTCCCTCAACCGCGCGAAGCGCTCGGGGGACGCACTTCACCGATGCGGGCATAGGATTCCATCCATGCGCTGTTCCGTGGTTCACGGCCGGCGTACTCTCGAGGCAGTGCCGTGCCCCCATTCCCTGGAGTGCCACCATGCCGCTCGCCCGCATCGATCTTCGCAAAGGTAAATCCGCCGACTACCTGCAACGTGTCGGCGAAGCCATCTACCAGGCCATGCGCGCGGTGGGCGTGCCGGAGAACGACCGCTTCCAGATCTTCCAGCAGCACGACGCCGGCACGCTGATCTACGACCCCAGCTACCTGGGCGTGGACCGCACTGACGATTTCATCTGCATCCAGATCACCTGGAACGAAGGGCGTACGCTGGAGCAGAAGAAGGCGTTGTACGCCGGCATCGCCGATGGACTGCACGCGGCGGTGGGCATCCGCCGCGAGGATGTGTTCATCAATCTTGTTGAAGTAAAGAAGGAGAACTGGTCCTTCGGTAATGGCGTGGCGCAGTACGTGAGTTGATGCGCGGAAAGCACCACGCATGCCGTGAATCTACACCTCGCTGCCGACCTGTTCGCCTTCGCTGGCCGGGGCATTGCTGGCCGCTTTCACTGCGTCGGCGCTGTTGGGTTGTTCGCATTCGATGCGGGTGACATAGCCCTCGCTGCCGATGCTGTGCTCGGCACGCTTGACCAACCACTGGCCATCCACGCCCTCGCGGAACCCCTGCATCACCACGGTGGCTTCGGCCATCAGTGTTTCGCGGCCGGGCAGGGTGTAGCTGAGCGTCCGCGTCTGCCGTGCCTGTTCGCGATGCTTGGCGCGCGCCGCCGCTTCTGCGCTCTCCCGGTCGGCATAGGCCATGCGCAGGCGCATGATCGGTTCACCGCTGCCGACCTTCACTTCCTGGCGCTTGGCACTGCGCACGTCGCGGTAGTACGCAATGGTGGTACCGGCATCTTCGCGTGCGGCAAGGGTTACCCGGTAGTCGCTGCCATCGGCCGGGGTGAGGGTGACATCGGGAATGCGCTCGCCGCTGGCGCTGGTGGATTCGCCCCGCTTCACGAACACCAGGCGCCCGCCTCCGGGCTTGGCGATGGCATCGTGCTGTTTGGCCAGGCGCAGCAGCAGGTTCATGTCCGACTCCTGCGACTGCACCGTCAGCGGCAGCACGATGGACGCCAGCGATGCGCTCACCGCTGCGTTCAGCCCATGCTCGCCGGCCATGCGTCGCACCATGTCGCCGATCGTGGTGCCCTTCTTCCAGGTGCGTGTCTTCTGCGTCTGCAGGTCGCTCTTGCCCCCCTTGCTGGTCTCGAACGGTGCCGCCCGGGCGCGCAGCGTCATGCTGCCGGGAAAGCCGGAGATCTCCACCTCGTCGCAGATGTACAGGCCTACGCGCCGCACTTCGCCGTCATAGCCGATGAAGGCCTCCAGTTCCGCGCCAACCGGTGGCAGCTGGATCGGGTCGGACGGATCGTGGTCGGCCAGCTGCAGTTCCAGCGTGTCGGACGTGTTGCCGGTCTCGTCGGTGATGCGCAGCGACTTGAAGCGCGCCATGATCTTGTCGGTGATGTCCTGGCTGTTGGCCACCACGCGGAAGGCCGGTGTGATGTTCAATCCCACAGGGCGACTCCCTTGCGCTCGCTGGCCGGGCGCTGCACCTCCGGCAGGGTGATCGCTACGCCGGCAGGCAGTACCGGGCCGCGTGCGGCCAGGCCCGGGTTGGCATCGAACACCGCACGCAGGATGGCCGGTGACTGCTCGCCATAATGCGCGTACGCGATACGGTCTACGACGTCGCCGTCGCGGGTGCTATACGTTCGTGCCATTGCTGTGCTTCCGCAGTGAAAGGGTGAATTCCTGTTTCAGGATCGCGCTGTCGGCGGTGAACTCGCTGGCGGTGGCATCGATCTTCTCGATGACCCACAGGCCCAGGTTGCCGCCTTTGCCGGTCAGCAGTCGATGAGGTGTGCCCTGCGCGGCCAGCTTGCGCAGCTGTGAGAGCTCATTGCCGGCGCCGCGGAACTGGTAGTAGATGACGCCCGGCAGGGTCATGCTGGCTGAGCCCGGGCCGGTGTACTGCAGGGCCGCCATCTGGCCGATGCGGTCCTGCGCCTGCCAGCGATACTCGTTGGATTGCTGGATCTCCCGGAAGACCGCGGTGTTGAGGCTGAACTTGAAGCCGCCCAGCATCAGCAGCACCGGGGCGTTGCCGGAGTCATTGGCTTTGAACTGCGACAGCAGCTTGTCCACAGTGCCGGTTACGAATTCGCGTTTCATGCTCAGTTCCTGTCTGCAAGGCCACCACGGGCGGCAACCGCGTTGCGACGCTGCAGCTCGTCGGCCGTGCGGCGCGCCACCGCTTCGCTGGATTCGCCTGGCTGCTGGTGGATGGTGATGTGGTTGGTCTGCTGCTGCTGCACCGTGGTGGCGCTGCGCGGGGTGGGCGAAGGCATGTCCGGCGCACGGCGTCCCTGCGCGCCGCTCAGCTCGGCCATGCGGCGGTTCAGGCCATCGTTGTCGTTGGTGCCGACCGCGTACGCCACGCGCGCCATGTCGCCGATGCCACCACCGCCGCGCGCCTTCATGCCGCTGTAGATGTTGGCGGCGCCCACTGCGGTCTGCAGCCCGCCCTCGGCGACCTCCAGCGCTTTGTCGTTGGCAGCCCCTACGCCACCACCAAGCTTGTCCATGAACCAGCCGACGCCTTCGATGACTGGCTTGAGCTTTTCCAGGATGCGGTCGAACGCTGCGGTCGCCTTCTGGCTGATCGACTCCCAGATGTTGCCAAGGGTTTCGTTGATGAAGCCGGCGACGGTGCCGAGCATCTCGCCCAGCCACACCACCGCCCCCACCACGCCGCCGATGACCTGGATCACCAACCGGAAATTGGTCAGCAGCGCCTCACCCACCAGCGAGCCGATCTGGGCGACGCGTGACAATTCATTGCCGGTGTACTGCGCCGGTTCCAGCATCTTCGACAGCCAGTCCCAGGCCTGGCCGATCAGCCCGCTCATGACTTCCCAGGCGGGGCGCAGTGGTTCAACCGCGCGCATCAGTTCACCCATCGCTGCGGTGCCTGCACCGCTCAGGCCTTCCCAGACGCCGCCCAGGAATGCCTTGATCGGTTCCCAGTACTTGCGCACCAGCAGGGCGCCGGCGGTGATGGCGGCGACCGCAACGGCGATGGAGCCACCGCCGATGGCACCAATGGCAGTTGCGACGATGCGGAAACCCGATGCCAGGCGCATGGCCATCGGCCCGAAGCGCCCCAGCTGTGCCAGCAGGCTGCCGCCACGGAACAGCTGGAAGGCCTTCTGCACGCCCAGGATCGGGCCCTGCAGGAAGGTCCAGGCGTAGCGAGCGCCGAGCACAGCCGTGCGCATGCCCAGCATGCCGACCACGATCTGCGTGGTGTTGGCGATCAGCTTCGGGTTTTCCTGTACGAACGTGGTAACCCCGTTCAACAGCTCGGTCAGCTTGACCGCGGCCTCGCCCACCGCGGGCAGCAGCGCCGCACCGAACGCCTTGGACAGGTTGTCCACGGCGATCTTGGCGCCGTCGATCTTCTGCGGATCGGTCTGCATCGCGTCGGCATAGGCCGCATCGGTGGTACCCGCCGATCCATTCAAGGCCTTGTCGCGGACACGGATGTAGGTGTCCCAGTTCTCGATCATGGGCTGGACGAAGTTCTTCGCCTGTGCATCGCTGAACAGGGTGCCGATCTTCTTCTGGTCGCCCGCGGTCGCCTGGATGATTCCCTGCATCGCAGCATCGAAGGGATTGCCGCCGCTGGTCTGTGCATCGCCGATGATCTTGCGCAGATCCAGGTTCAGGCTCTTCTTGGCCTTCTCCTGAATGTCCGGCGAGAGCACCTCGGATATGAAGCTCTTCATGTTGCTGGCGGCCTTGTCGGCGCCACCTGCCGAGTCCAGCGTGGCTTCCAGTGCCGCACCCAGCGTAGCCGCCGCCGATGTGCCCTGCAGCTTCATCGCCTCGAACGAGGAACCCAGCACCGGCAGCACCTGGGCCATGTCCTTCAGGCCCAGGCCGCCCTGCTGGCTGTTCACCACCAGCACGTCCAGCGCGTTCTGCATGCGCGAGGGATCGATATCGAACGACTGCTGCAGGGCGGCCGCAGCTTGGGCCACATCATCGATGCTGGCACCGGTGACGGTGATGGTCCGCCCGACAGCACCGAGGCTGGCCTGGGCCGACTGTGCGTCCATGCCGGCCGCGACCATCAGCTTGATCGATCGCTGCAGATCGTCGGCGCCCTGGTTGGTTGCACGCGATTGCTGCAGGATCGCCTGGCCGAGCGCACTCACCTGCGCGCGGCTGAGGTTGGCTGCCACGCCGATCTGCTGGTTCTGGCGGGCGAAGCCGGAGGCGTTCTCGACCGGCTTGGCCAGTGCGGTGACGGCGGTGCCGAGTGTGCCGCGCGCTGCCTTGAACGAGGCGCCGAGTTTCTCGCGCTTCTCCAGGTTGGCGGTGCGCTTGGCTTCGACACGCTCCAGCGCTTCCTGTGAGGCGCGCAGCGCATCGGCCTGCGCGCGCATGCGGGTGTATGCGGTGCCCGACTTCTTCATCGCGGCGAGCTTGAGCTCCAGCTTGCCGGCTTCATCGCCGAGGCGCTTCACGCCATCATTGGCGAAGGACAATGCGTCCTTCAGCGACTTGGACACCTCGCCGCCGATCGTGATCGTTGTCGTTTGAACGTTATTGGCCATGTACCGGCAACCCCTGAATCCACCAGATGAACTTCGACACCCGCAGCGTCATGATCTCGCGCAGGCCCCAGCCGGTATGTCCGGCCAGGGCGAGCACTCCCTGCCTGATCTGCGGCAGGGTCAGGTGGTAAAAAGCGCGACGCCTGCCTGCAGTCGGGCGTAGTCGCGCAACGGCATCTTGCGCACGTCGTCCGGCGAGATCTCGCACAGGTTGGCGATCATCCGCACCTCACGCTGGGCGTCGCTGCCCTTGTCGTCCTGGTAGCGCTCCATGTCTTCCACGGTCGGCTCGCGCATGCGCAGCACGGCGGTTTCCATGCCATTGACCTGGCGCGGACGGGTGAGGGTGATCTCGGCAAAGCCATCGCGCTCGATGACGGTGTCGGTGGGGGTCTTGGTCTTGCTGGACATGGGTGCGTTCCTGGAATGCGATGCAGTGCGATGGATGCGGGGGCGCGAGGCGCCCCCGGGTTCTTCGGTGCGGCGTGGGCTCAGATGCCCAGCGCGCCGCGGATGCCGGCCAGGACGTCGACGCCACCCTGGCGGGCGATCATGTTGACCACGTCGATCTCCTGCACGACCTGGGCGCCATGGGTCAGCTTGTAGTAGCTCAGCGCCAGGCTGACCTTGATCGTGCCCTTCTCGCCGACCTTGGTTTCGCCACGGTCCAGCAGCTTCACCTTGCCGCGCATGTTGTGCACGACCTGGGTCACTTCGCCGTCGTCGCCTTCCAGCGCCTCGCGGGCGGTGAAGCCGTATTCCTTGCTTTCGATGACGTGGAACTTGCTCATGATCTCCGCGTCGTCGGAGGCGAACTCGACATCGGCGGTCAGCTTTTCATGGCCGAGCACGATCTCGGTCGGGGCGAGCATGCCGCCGGCCTGGAAGTCCTCGGTCTTCAGCGACAGCTTGGGGGCGGTGAAGGACATCACGCTGCCGGCATAACCCTTGCCGTCGACGTAGAAGTTGAAGTTTTTACGGATCTTGCGCGCCATGCTTAGAAGATCTCCGAGACGTAGTTGTTGTTCATGTGCATGCGGAAGGTCAGCTGCTCACCCGGGTAGGTCGGAGTGAAGTCGAAGTCCCAGTAGAAGCGGCCCTGGGCCACGCTGTCCGCTGCGTTCAGTTCCGGGTCGATCCAGCAGTTGCCGCCGAGGATCGCGCCCTGGGTCTTCAGGCCGCGCAGGAAGGCATTGACGCCTTCGCGCACGTCATCGACGTAGGTCTTGCTGATGCCGCGGTCGACGGCCCACAGGTGGGCGGCTTCCAGGCTGTCGGCGATGATGTCGGCGGTGCGCACCACGCACAGGAACTGCCACTTCGGATCGATGCTGGTGGTGCGGTTGCCCCACAGGCGGAAGCCCCCTTCGCGGATGACTGTGGCCACGTTGGCCTGGTTCAGCAGGTTGGCGCGGCTGGTGGCATCGGACAGGCCGAAGTCGATCGCACGCGCGGTACCGACCACGCCGTTGAGTTCCAGGTTCGACGGCGACGCCCACCAGCCGCGCTCGTTGTCGCTGCGGGCGATGGCACCGGCCACGGCACCGGAGGCATGGCGGGTGACGATGGCATCACCGGACTGCACCAGCAGCGCGGGGTCGACCACGTAGACGCGCCTGGAGCCGGTCAGGGCGGCGGTAGACTTGGCAGCGTCGTCGTTGCTGTTCGGCCCATCCTTGATGATCACTGCGCGCAGCTTGTCGGCAATGCCGAGCAGTTCCGCTACGACCGGGTTGGCCAGCACGGCCTCCGGCTTGGCCGGATCGGCCGGGTGCACATGGGTGAAGCCGGGTGCGACCAGGATGCGCGGCTTGACGCCGACGATGGACTTGGCGGCCAGCAGCGCATGCACGCCTTCGTAGGCGCCGGTCTGGGCGTTCACGCCGCCCAGCACGTTGGCCAGGGTGGCGCTTTCATTGGCGCCCTTCTCGACGCGGACGACGACGACGACGGCACTGGACTGGTCGAAGATCGTGTCGAGCGCACCGGGCAGGGTGCCGGCATCGGTGCCGGTGGTCGCCGACAGCTTGGCGGCCTGCGACGGCGAGGTCACCAGTACGGGCGTGTTGACGGGGAACGCTTCGGTGTCGGCCAGCGGTGCGGTGCCGACGATGCCGATCACGCTGCTGGAGGCGATGGCAATCGATCGGGCACCGGTATCGATGTTGACGACCTGTACGCCATGGAGAAATTCGGTCATTCGGGGTTCTTCCTCGGTGTGGGTGTGTGCCGGCTTGTGCAGGCGACGGGGTAATGTTCGGAGAATGTGGCGGTCGCGATAATTGCAGCGGTGGCCCGATGTGCAATCAGTACCAGCCCGAAACGGCGACGTTGGCGTATACGGTTGAAACCTGAGCGGGGCTACCGGAACGACGGAGATGAACGGCTATCTCAACCGTGATGCTCTCGTACATGGAAGATGCCGCAGGAATGCTGATGGATACGGTTGCCGAGCGCGATGTCGCAAGTGAGGAGAATGACGGTGCGCTTGTGCTGAACGAAGCAGCCCCTGTGTTGCTGGCCGTGAACTGCACTTCGTACTGGCTGGGGTTTGCACCCGCCGGTGCCCAGCGACCGGAATCCACCTGGGCGGTGGCATCGTTGCCACCGCCGTAACTGTTGCTGTGGACGGTGAAGTTGCCGTCGGACAGCAGGCTGATCTGCACCGACGCCGTGACATCGCCGAATGAGTTTGTTTTGGCGCCATTGCCGGCTGAGTAGTCCTTGCCATGGAAGGGCGGCCGGTAGCTTGCGGTGCCCCGGGCCGCCCACAGGTTGGACACGTCCATTCCGTTGATGCGATGGCCTACGTCGGCACGCTTGCTGCCGTACTGGATGTGGGCATAGCGGCGGCTCAGGTCGCCGCCGCCGATACGGCGGCCCGAATCCTGCGCCAGTGGACCTTCAACGTACGGATCGAACAGGTCGTCAAAGTCGACACCGGAAGAGCGATATCCGCTGGGCATGTCAGCGCTCCGCTTTCAGTGCGCGCACTTCAGCGGCCAGTTCCTGGATGGCCTTGGCCATCACCGGCAGCAGCTGGTCGAGCTTGACCGATGCCACGCGCTCGCCCTGGAACTCGACGCCTTCCAGGTCGACCGCTTCCGGCACCAATTCGGCCAGCTGCTCGGCGACGAAGAACAGGCGACGGCGACCGTCGTCGTTGTATTCGGGCTTGTAGTGACCGGCCGCCAGTTCCATCTTCTCTACAACAGCCAGACCGTAGGAGAGTTCGCCATCGATGTTCTTCAGCTTGCGCGAAGATCCGAAGTCGTAACCACCCGTCGTAGTGAGCGCGCCGTTACCACCAAGGATCATTGCTGCACCCATGCTGTTCGGATAGGTGCTGATGCCCCACTGCATGGTGCCGGCGGCCATCCACCATCCACCCTGGATGGAGTTGTCCAGCATGCCGAATCCGCCGCCGAATGAACCCTCCGAAGTGAAGCCAAAACCTGTGATGCCGGTGGCGGGGTTAGTGAACTCCGGCGTAGTGGTCACTTGTCCCGAGTTGGACATGCGGATACCACGTCGCAACGAGGGGTTGTAGAAGTGGAAGCCGTTGCTGATCGCATGCATCTCCGCGAAGCTGCTGCTGTCACCGGTGACGGCTTCAATCGTTGTACGTGGATAGCCGTTGAGAGTCTGCGAGTGGAATCGGATGCCTGGCTGGGAATCGCCCGCAGCACGGAACAATGACGGCCCGCTCGCGAAAATTCCGGAGTTGAAGTTGTGCCGCGTGCCGTAGTAGTTCATCGGCACATATGCATCGACAGCTGGGTTGGTACCCATGATGCACGGGAAGCCGTCCCCGGAAACAGTGATGCGAACTTTATTGCTGGCTGCCGGGCCAGCGGTGATGTGCGAGAGATTCTTCAACTCGCCGGTCATCGTGTCGCCGGCTTTGCTTACCTTGCTTGCTGGATCGAAGTTTCCACTGGTCCAGACAGTGCCGCCCGCGTTGAGCATGGCGGTGTATCCGCCTGCCGCGTTGGCGAAAGTGAAGTTCGAGCCGTTCTTGAAAATGTAGGAGTTGGTATCGCCGAGCACGAGTACGCCGTCATTGGCCACACCATTCCATCCATAGGAACGAAGCGAGTTTCCATTCACGCCGACGTGTCCAGTGAACGTCCCGCCACTCTTGTCCATCTTCGCTTCAGGCGCGAAGTTCCCGGCATGCCACATCACCGATCCATTCCAGCGCGGGCCATCACCATGCTTGATGGTTATCTCGCTGCTGGCGCTGCGGTCCGCGCTCCACACGCGCCACAGGCTGGAATTTGCCCAGCCACCAATGAAGGACTGCTCGGCACCGGCGGCACCGAAGCCCAGCAACGGATACGTGCCGCTGATGAACTGCTGGTCGGTGAACGTGTTGCCGCCCCTGGACGCCTTGCCATCCAGTGCCGACTGCAGCCCGGTCACATCAGCAATCACATGCTTGTGGCCCACGGTGGCGAAGTCACCGGCCAGGGCGAACTCGGAGGCGTGCTTGCCATCCAGGGTGTCGGCGTCCAGGCCGTTGCCATGCCCGGTGTCCTTCAGCGCGGCGCTCTTCAGTTCCAGCGCAGTGCGCGCCGCCGCGGTGTTCGCCGCAGACAGCAGTGTCTTCGCCAGCGCGGTCGGGGCGCTGGCGCCGAAGCGCTTGTCGGTGTAAGCACGCATGCCACGCGGAGTCACCACGCGCTGGGTGTCGGTCGCATCTTCGGCTTCGGTGCTGGTGGCCAGCTCGACCACGCCGACGACCTCGGTGGTGGCCGGTGGATAGAGGAAGCCGGCATCGCCGAACTGGATCTGCGTCGTGTCGATCCCGCTGAAGCGTGTGTCGGTGGCCAGCAGCAGCATCGATGCGGCCGACTTCTCCATGATCGGATCGGCCTGGCCGTAGCTGGCGAACAGCGTACCGTCAGCCAGGTACAGGCCGAAACCGCGCAGCGTGTAGGAGGTGGCGCTGTCATCGCGGATGGTGACGTGCACGGTGTCATCGCCCACGGCCTGGCCGCCGAAGGTGGCGACGCGCTTGATCTCGCCGGGCAGTGCGGTGAGCCCCGCCGACGGCACGAAGGCGGTCGAGGTCAGGCCGATCTGGGTGATCAGGACGGCGTTGGTGCCGGTGTTCGGCGGATTGACCAGCTTGGCGAAGCCGGCATCGGTGATTTTCAGGCGCATGCGGGGGTTACTCTCCGATCAGTTGAAGGCGGCGGAAGGCCGTGGCGTGGGCGGCTGCAAGTGCGCCGATGGCGGCGTCGGCCTGCATGCCCTGGGTAAAGGTGAAATGCGAGCGCACCGGCTTGGTCCGGGTGATTTCGCCGATGACGTCCTCCACGAACATCGCCGTGGCGGACTGGCCATCCTGGTTGGCGATGGTCATCACCGCTTCGAAGGTGTGCGGCGCGCCCCTGGGCTGCAGCTGCCACCACTCGCGGATCAGCACCGAGCCGCCGAAGGCGGCCACCACGTCGCGCACGCTGCCGGCGGTGCCCTTGCGTCGCTGGATGGCGATGGCCGTACGCACCCGGGCGCGCTTCACGGCCTCGGGCCAGTAGGCCTTCCATTCGTCCACCGACAGCGCCCAGGCCAGCCAGGGCAGCAGTGCGGTCGGACAGCGATCGGCATCCCACAGCGCGGTGATGTCCACCGGCAACGGACGTACAACGATGGCGCGGGCAAGCGCGCGCTCGGCACGGGTGGCGTTGGCGGGTAGCAGCTTTGCCGCCGAGGGCACCACCACCTGGGCGTCACCATCGATGACCTCGCCGGGCGCCGGTGCAGCGGCCAGGGTGACCCTGCTGCCCTCGATGACGCTGCCCTGCAACGGCTGCCGCCCCCGTGCATCGGTGCGGTACACCGCCTGCAGGCTCGCCAGCGTGCCGCCGGGGTGGCGGAAGGTGCGGTTGCGGCCATCGATCGCGCCGCGCAGGCGCGCGTTGATCAGGCGCGTGCTCGGCTCATTCATCGGTGCCGCCGTGGGTCAGAGTCACGCCGGCGCAGTGGGTGGCCTGGGTTCGGTCCACCACCACATCTGCAGCCGGATGGACGATCTCCACGCGCTGCACGCCCTCGGCATGCAATGCGGCGAACAACCCCGAACGGGTGACATCGCGGCCGAGGCGATGTGACTCGCTGATGTAGCGGTCCAGGCGGGTGCGCGCTTCGGCAAGCACGACCTGCGAATCCGGGCCAGCAAAGGTGAACAGCGTGGCGTCGACCGAGTAGGTGACGATCGTGGCCGGCTTCACCAGCACGTGGTCGGTCAGCGGTCGCACGTCATCGGCGCTCAGCTTCGCCTCGACGATGTCCAGCAGCCCCTGGGTGGCGGTTCCATCCGCTTCGCGCGACAGCACCGAGACCACCACTTCGCCGGGGGCGGGACTGGTCGCACTGGCGTCGAGCACGCGCGGGTCGGCGCTCAGCGCATGGAATACATAGGCACCTTCCGGCCCCGCCACGCTGAACCCTTCCGGGCCCAGCTGGATGCGGCGGCGGAAGTCCTCATCGCTCTCATATCGCGGTGGAATGCCTTCCTGCGGCCTGCCCGGGTCGAGCACCTGGCGGGCGACGCCGAAGATCGCGGCGAGGTGGTCCAGGTCGCTGCCACCGGCATAGGCCAGCATCACGCCACGCGCGGCGTCGTTGACACGCTGGCGATCGAGCAGGCGCAGGTAGGTGCAGACCTCCAGGATCTTGAAGGCCGGGTCCGACGGCAGCAGCGCGTCGAAGGTGGGATCCAGGGCCTGCAGTGCGGTCAGCGATTCATCGAACATGGCTTCGAAATCGAGCACTTCGATGACCGCCGGTGCAGGCAGCTGGGACAGATTGACACTGGTGAACGAGCCGGATGCCACGGTTAGCGAACCTCGATTCCTTCGATGGTGATGGCCTCGCCGTCCGGCAGGTGGATCCCGGTCACTGCCAGGATCATCACGCCGGGGGCGGGGAGGGAGACGTCGACGTTCTCGACGTGGAGACGCGGTTCCCATCGCGCCAGCGCGTCGACGGTGGCCGCGATCAGGTCCATGCGCAGCGAGCGGTTGGTCGGCGCATCGATCAGTTCGAATACGCGTGAACCGTATTCGCGGCGCAGTACGCGGGAGCCAAGGGGCGTGGTGAGAATGTCACGCACGGACTGGTGCAGATGGGCGAGCCCATCCAGTGATTTGCCGGTGTTGGCGTCGATTCCTCGCATGGCCTCTATCGTCGTGGAGTGCGGTTTTTCAGGGCATTGCAGGCGTGGCCGCTCAGGCCTGGGCCGGCGTGGTCGGGGCGGTTGGGCCCTGTGCGGTGTGCGTGTGTGCCTTCAGGCCGATGGCACCGGCCTTGACCTCGCCCGGTGTGCTGATGTCCTTGCCGGCGCTGATCGCGCCGCTGACATCCAGATCGCCGGTGGCCTTGATCGAGGGTGTATCGAGCACGATCGATTCGCTGGCGATCACCTGTGCATTCGCGCAGGTGACGATGACCTTGCCGCTGCCGACATGGACATTGAGCGTGGTGGTTTCCTGGTCGTACTCGACGCTGCTGCCGTCGGCGAACTCGGTGCGCTGCCGCAGGCGCGAGTCGGCCGGCGGCGGAAAGCGGTCCTGGTACAGGCTGCCGAGTACCAGCGCCTGGCCCGGGTCGCCATAGGGGCACGCCAGTACGACCTGCTCGCCGGGTTCGGGTGCGCACCAGCTGCGCATGCCCGGTCCGGCGCGGCGCTCCAGCCAGGGAATCCAGTCGGTAAGCATGCCGTCGGCATCGACGCGAACGCGTCCGTTTGCCTCGTCCAGTTCGCGTACCACACCGATCATCAGCAGGTTGCCGATCAACCGCGCGTGTTCGGCGCTCATGGTGCGCGCTCCGGCAATGGCTGGTAGCGGGACTCATGGACGCGGCCGATCTCCGGCGCGAAGCTGTAGCACGCCTGCGGCACCACGCCGCCAGCGTCGTCCCAAGGGTTGTCGCCCAGCGCGACCGGCAGTGACCACTCGACGATCCAGGTGCGCAGGCCCGGCTGTGCCGCCGCGGGGTCTTCCGGCAATGCTGCAATCACATTGATCGCACCGCTGGCAACGCCGGGGAAGCGGCCGAGCTGGTGCAGCCAGGTCGCCAGGGCGAGGGCCGCGTTGCGCAGCTGCAGCGCTGTGGTTGCATCGGTCGCCGGCAGCGCAATGCGCGCTTCGAAGCGAAGCGTGGCCTGCAGCAGGCCACTGCCATCATTGTTGTCCCTGCTGCGGTCACAGCGGGTCATCGCCAGCAGACAGGCCGGCAGGGGCATCCCCTCAGCGTTGGCCTCGCGATGGAACTCGACGCTTGCAAACCCCGGAAAGCGTGCGCGGATAGCGGCTTCGATCGCGGCAATCAGCGGATCGAGCGTGGGAGGGAAGGAATCGTTCGCCATGTCAGCTCATGCAGGGAAGGAAGGAGGGGCGTAGCGCTGCAAGGCGCGCACGGTCTGCAGCCAGTGTTGCCATCACCGCAGTGAGGCGGCATTGCAGGCGTGGCCTTGTCCGGAAGGCTCAGTGCGTGGGAGTGGCACTGCTGCCGCAGTCGGCGGGTGCTGCCGGCGCGGCGCCATTGATGGTGATGCCGCGCTGGCTGCCGAGGCTGCACAGCAGCGCACTCAGCTGGTCGGCCAGCGCGTGGTACTGCTGTGCGACCGCAACGTGATTGCGCAGCAGCGCGTCATCGCTGGCTGCGTGCAGGTCCGGCAGGCGGGGTGGGGGAAGCAGCTGGGCAGGTGCGATGCTGAGGTCAGCGCGGCAGGGCGTGGCCGGCGTTGGCCTCGCGCCAGATGCGCACGAACTCAGCGTCAGCGTCGCCGCGATCACGACCAGGAGTCTTGGCATGGGTCTCGATGTCCCGTTGCAGGGTGTTGAACTGTTCGGTGTGCCGGGCCTGGTGGGCCAGGCGCTGTGATTCGGCCTGCGCGCCTGCGGCGCTGTTGGCGAGGGCCTGCTGGTGCGCGCGCTGGACTGCATCGGTGCGGGCCTCCTGCTGCGCTGCCCGGGTGGTGGCAACGGCAAGGTCCGCAGTGCGGTCGCGCAGGGTCCATCCCAGCCAGGCGCAGCTCGCGTGGCTACCGGCAAGGACCAGCAACCCGATGCCCAACCTCAGTCCCGCGGGCGTCACTGCAGGGCTCCGCCGGCGGCACGGTACGCCGCGCGCAGTGTTTCCAGTGCGTGCTCCTTCTGGCCGTAGCCGGCGCCCGGCAGCGATGCCCAGATGCGCCGGGCCGCGGTGACGGCGGCATCGAAGCGTCCCAGCCGGATCAGCTCGTAGGCACCGCACTGTTTCAGCAGGGCGACTGCTGCACGGTCCTGGGAGACTGGCCCGAAGTCAGGCAGACCCAGTCGCGCGCGCAGGTCATCCCAGGTGCTGCGCAGGAACTGGTAGCGGCCGGCGGCGCTGGATTTGATGCCGTAGCGCGGCAGCGACACCAGCACGCGGGGATGGTCGCGGTAGTCGGTGAACAGCTGGCCACCGACGATGACGTCGTAGCCGCGGTCACGCGAACGCTGGCTGGGTATATCGGTGCCTTCGGACACCGCCAGCATGTCCAGGAACGCAGCAACGTTGGTGCCACCGAGGGCGCTGGCTGCAGCGGCGGTCATGCGGCGGCCCCCGGCTGCTTGCGCACCAGGGCCAGCAGGGCGTCTATCTGTACGCTCTGCTGGGCGATCTGTGCACGCAGGGCGCTGACTTCACCGCGCAGCTGCCCGATCTCCTGGGCCATTGCCTCGCGCTCGTGCATCAGCCCATCAGCGCGTGTACGTTCGGCCGCGAGCTGTTCCTGAAGGGTGCGCAGGGTGTTGCTGGTGGCTTCATCGGCGGTGCGGTCGACCTTGGCCGATGACAGCCACTGGCGCAGCCACAGCGACACTGCGATCAGCACGCCCGAGGTCCCGCCCAGGTACTTGGCCCAATCCGGCACGCCGGCCAGCAGGTCGCTCTCGTTCATGCGCGTGCGTATCCCTTGAGCAGGGCCGGGTGGACAGCCGGTGGCAACGCGGTGCGCGCACCGCGCAGGGCGCGCTTGATGGTGGTCTGTGAGACGCCGAACTCACGCGCGACATGGTCGCGTGGCATGCCGCTGGCGACCGCGCGGGCAATCTGCTCGCGGCGTTCGTGCGCGCCGGCAGCGAAGCAGGATGCCAGGAACAACAGTTCGCCGCCGAAGTGCGCGACCAGCCGCTGGGCGACGTCGTGGCCAAGGATGTCGATCAGCCGGTGCTGGTCGGGCAGGGTTGAGGGTACGTAGACGATGACGCGGTGACGGCCGGTGGTGCTGGAGGTGGTCGGCGGCCAGGCACGCACCAGCGTGAGGGCTGCGGATTCGCCGATGACCTCGGCCAGGGTCTGGATGCTGTCGGGCAGGGCGTTCATGGAGGATGTCTTCAGTGGCATTGATCTCCACTGTTGCCATCCCGCATGACCAGTCAACACCTTTCATCTACTTTTATATCGGTGCGCTGAAGACGTTCAGTCGTGCGTGAGGAGGGGGGAGGAGCACGACACGCCTGCTTGCAGTGAGCCGAATCCGCTTGCTCTGGCCGCTGGTGTTTTTCTGTGCATCCGTACTCGTTGTCCTCACCTGGCAGGAACAGAGGCAGATCAAGGGGATGGGGCAGGTACAGGGTGAGGACGGCCACCTGCCACACAGCCTCATGCGCTGTGTACTGGCCGGAAACGAAAAAGCCCCGGACGATGCCGGGGCTTCAGGACTGCGGGGGGCGCTGGATCAAAGATCGAACACCAGGTTGCCGCCGGTCTTGCGGGGGATGTACCCGGCGTCGCGCAGCCAGCGTGCCGCGTTGACCTGGTCCATGCGCTTGACCGGGAAGCGGTTGGCGAACATCAGGAAGCGCGCCACGGTGATCGACTCGCCCTTGCCCTTCAGGGCCGCAAGGGTTTCGACGAACCATGGCGCGGGCGGCTGCTGGCTGCCCGGGCGGGCCACGGTACGCGCCTGCTGGGCGCTGCCTGCGCCTGCCCGGGCAGTGGCCAGCGTGCACAGCGAGATGAAGATCGCATCCAGGCTCACGGTGTCCTTGCTGCCCTTGGGCTGGGACTTGAACAACTCGATGGCCTTCAGGCGCGTCGACGTGAACTGTTCGACCTCCATGGCGTTTCCTCTTTGCGAAATGGGTTGGGGATGCAGGGTGACGACAGGTGTCGTCGGTGATGGGGGATGACCTTACATCATTTTCGCCGATGATGGGTCGGGGCCTGCGCTGGGTTCGGGGGATGGACCGGATGGCGGGCCGGCATTCCGGATCAGATCACACCGCGCGAACGCAGCTGGTCCAGCGATCTGCGGACCAGATCGGCCGCGGTGCTGTCGTTGTCGACTTCGATGTCGACCAGCTCATGCGGCAGCGGCTGCTCGCTGGCATGAGGGTCGCTGCTGCGATGGCCTGGGCGATTGACGCGGATCACGACACCACCACGGCGCCGGATCGCGCGGGCCTCATTGGCGAAGCGGACGTCGGGTACCAGCCCGCCCTCGGGCAGGCGTGCGAACAGCGAGCGTACCCACAGCTCGGGATGGACGCGGTCACGCCCCCACTCGGTACCGGCGGTCTGCATCAGGTGGCGCGGGGTGAGTTCGGCCAGCCAGTCGATGGCGTCCTCCTTGCGGCTGTCCAGTTCGTGCAGGGAGAGCCCGAGGAGGGAGGCGACCAATTGCCGCAGCGGGGCCGCGAAGCTGTCGCATGGCAGTGACAACGCCGACGCCAGTCCATTGGCGAGTGTGTCCTTGCCCGAGCGCTTGCTGCCGGCGATGCCGATGTAGAGCGGCACACGAGAGCGTGGCGCCGGCCGCAGGGCGATGCTGCCCAGTGCAGGGCCGGCACGGAACGCGGCCAGTGTGTCGGCAATCAGGCGATGACCGCTGTCGAGGGAGGCGGGAATCATGCGGAATCTACTCCTGGAGAAATGCGGCAGGTGCCGGAGGATCAGGAATCGCGACCGGCGATGCTGCGGGCGCGGAGGATGCGCTGGGTGATGCGTCCGCCCCGGGCCGCTGCGGCGATCGGGTCAAAGCACAACATGGCGGTGCGGGTACGCCGGCCGGCAGCAAGGTGGTCGCGGATGGTCCGCTCGGACAGCACCGGTACCCGCTGGTGGATCTGCTGCACGGTCAGCTGCTCACCTTCGAAGGCATGCAGTCGGGGACGGGACATGGCGGAAGCGCTCCTGGAAGGTGGCGGGCCGATACCGGCATCTTGCCCCTGTAGACGCCTCTAGTCAACACCTTTCATCTACTTGCATCATGGTGCGGTTGGGCGGGCGGGCTGGCGATCCACAGCCGCAATGCCGCTGCTGCCAGGCGCTCACGCTCAACCGGGCCGCGTGCGGCCAGGACACCCTCGAGATACTGTTGGCGGTGCCGGCGCGGACTGACCACCGTCCAGCGCCCGTCGGTGCCCACGCGCCGGTAGCCGTCCAGTTGCAGCAGGCGACGTGCTTCGCAGTGCAGGCGCCAGTCGCCGCTGCTGCTGTCAACGTCGCGACCATCATGGAGGCGCGGCATCTAGAACGGCCCTGCCGCGTGCTCGGCCAGACTGCGTTTGCGCTGTGGCATCAGCCAGACCTTGGCGCGCTCCTTGCCCACCACGCGGGTGCGCACACCATGCCGCTTCACCACGTAGGCGGCGGCCTCGTTCACCTCGCGACGGTTGGGCCTGTCGATGCCCACCGCGATGACGATCTCGGTGGCGCGGTAGTGCGCGCTCCAGTACTCGGCAGGGAGCGACCAGTCGAAATGACGATCGATCAGTTCGGCGATCGGCGAGATGGGCTCGTGTTCGCTGTTGGTGGCATTGAGCGCATCCAGTTCCTCGGCACTCAAGTGCCAGGTCTCGCCACTGCAGTACAACGCATGGGCCTCAGCCCAGACCTGCTGCATGTCGATCCGCGCCGGTTCGCCCAGCGCCACGGCGTGCACGGTCCACCAGCGGGTGTTGCCGGTGGCATCGCGGAGGAAGCGTTCGTCGTTGACACTGGCAAACAGGATGGTGCGCCGCGCATAGCGGGATTCGGTGCGCGCGTAGGGGCGACGGATCTCGTCATGGCTGCGCGAGATGAATGATTTCAGTGCCGCGATATCGGTACGGCGGAAGGTGGCATCGACTTCGCCCAGTTCGACGATCCACTTGGAGATGACCTGCTTGACGCTGTCCTTGTTGGCCGGATCGAGCACCACCCCGTCGGCGATCAGTTGCAGCTCTACCGGCGCCAGCTGCCGCGCCCAGCGTGTCTTGCCCAGGTTCTGTTTCGAAACGAACGTCAGCACGCCGCGCGCGACCACGCCATCGGGCTCAAACGCCGCGGCCACGCCGGAGATCAGCCAGCGCCGCATCAGGACTTCCTTCAGCACGCGGCCGTCGGCCATGTGCGTGGGCTTGGCTTCCTGCACGGTATCGAAGAACGCCTGCAGGCGGGACTGGCCATCCCACGGCCGTGAGGTGATCCAGCTGGCGACCGGGTTGTAGGGATTGGCTTCGGCCACCTGGCACAGGTTGGTCTCGAAGCTGGCGGTGGCCATGCCGGCGCGGTGCATGCAATCCATCACTTCGCCCGCCGCGACCTCCTTGGCGTTGTCCACGGTCGTCTGCAGCCCAGGGACCAGAATCTCGAGATCCTTGCGGATGACGTTGTAGCGCACGGTCACACCGGTACGACGGCACAGCTCGGCCAGGTTGCGGGCGGTTGGCAACGGCCGCCCGCGCGCGTTGGTATCGGGAAACGGGGTGAAGGCATCGAATGCGGACAGGTTGCCAGGCACCTGGTAGCGCGCGCTGGCCGATGACGGCGCATCGTCCAGTGCCACGTCGTCGCCCACTGCCGGCGGCATGGGGGGCAACAACTGGGCACGCACGGTGTCCAGCCCCTCGCGCAGATGCAGGTCGTTGAAGTCGGTAGGGCGGTCATCGTCGCCATGCAGCGTGGCGAACTCGGGCCAGACCACGCGGGCATCGATGTCCGCGGCAGCCTGCGTGGCCAGGGTGACGCCAGGGTTGTCCAGCGGCTGCCGCGTCCACTGATCGTTGTCGGCACACAGCACGAATGACGCGTCCGGCATGGCGCCGCGCCAGGCTCGGGCGACCGCGCCAAGGTTGCCTGCATCCCAGGCCACCACCACGCACCAGCCCGTGGCCTGGTGGATGGATCCGGCGGTGGCATAGCCCTCTGCAATGGCGATCGGTTGGCCGGTAACCGGCTTGCCGATGACATGGAAGCAGCCCTGCTTGCGGCCACCGGAAAGGAAGTCCTTGTCGCGGCCAAGTGCTGGATCCACGCGGGGAAAGATCGCCTGCAACGAGACGATACGGCCCGCGCTGTTCATCACCGGTACCAGCAGGGCGCTGTTGATGTGGCGGAAGACAAGGCCATCGCTGTTGCGCACCGGCCATGGCGCCACACGCAGGCCATGTGCATGGATGCCCTTGCGTACGAGATAGGGGTGGTGGGCATCGGCAGGAATGGCTCGGTTCCACAGCACGTTGGCCGCCCTGGCGGCGGCGTCCTCGCGTTCGCGCTGATGCCGTTCGCGCTCGCTGCGGGCCGCCTCCTGGCGTTGCCTGATGGCACGCTGCTCGGCGGCGCTCAACGCGGTCGGCGATTTCGCGCACCAGGCATGGCGGGTGCCGGTCCGCCAGCTGCCGAACTCGCCGGCCGGCACGTGGTCTCCAAACAACACCGCCCAACCATTGCGCGTGCCACGACGGTCGCCTTCCACATGGAAGCGCACCAGCGTGCCATCGGCGTTGAGCGCGTCGCGGCCGCGCGCGTCCGGCACGATGCCGTGCGCGTGCATGGCCTGCAGGAACGCGGGAACGATGTCCTGCGTGGGATGCGGTGTGTGCATTCGACAAGGCCCCTGGGAACGTGGATCGGTCCACCGCGGCCGATGGCGGCCAACGTGCTGTGCAGTGTCCGGCGTGCGCAGGTCACGCAGCGGCCGACCGACGCAGTGTGGTCAGGATGTGATGGGAGTGGTGATACGGTCATGGTGTCGGAACGGGGCTTCATTTGCAACACCTTCCAACACCTTGCATCCCTGACCGCGATGGCGCCACCCAGTACGCGTTGGATCTGCGATGGCGTTCGCAGATCACTGTGATCGTGCCGATGCGTCGCAGTTGGCGAGAACCGGTTTTCGGATGATGCGATCGCCGTCAACGACGGCCCATCGTTTCTCTCCATCGCGCCTTCGGGCGCCCGTGCACAAGGAGCCTGCATGCCTGAAATCCACTGCAACCACGAACGCCGATCCGCCGCGGAATCCGCGTCGTTGACCGTCGTTGCGACGTTCTCAACCGGTGCGACCACCCCTCGATAAAATACAACCCGCATGACGGACACCATCGACGAAGCGCAGGAAATGGAAGCGCGCCACCTGCAACGCGCCCTGGCCCAGCACGCAACGCGGGCCAGCAACGTTGCCCCTCTCACTCCCATGGGGGAATGCCACAACCCGGACTGCAGCGAGGACTTCGACAACGATCCGGCAAGACTGTTCTGCGGGCCTGCCTGTGCCGAGCGTTTCGAAGCCATCCATCAACACCGCAACGCATAGGAACAGGGGACATGTCTCTGAACAGCAACGACGCTGGCTTCACCGAACGCATCGCCGGTTTATCGGCCGAGCTCGCCGTGCTGGTGAGCCTGGTGGAGAACCACATCCATCTGCAGCTGGCTGATCTGGCCGACTCGGGTGATCTGGATGCACAGGAGCGATTTGCGGTAGCCGATCCGGAGCGCTGGTTGGAGAACGCCCGCAACAGCCTGCAGGCGGGTTTCATGTTCCTGGAGCGCGCGGTGCAGCAACCGGCGCGGTTCTAGCGATGTGATGCGGGGACGGAAGGGGCCGTATGGGTGCCTTCCGTCCCCCTTGGTGTCATGGAGAGCGCTTGCGTCCGTGGCTGCGTCATAACGTCGCACCACCCTTCTGGAAATCCTGAACGTGGTCCAGGGTTGGCGGCAGCCCCGTAGAATGGCGGCGTGCGTCGTTCTGTCCTCCACCGCCGGTTCCAGTCCCTGGCATGGCTTGCCATGCTGCTGGTGCTGCTCGCCCCGTTGGTGAGCCGTTGGCTGGCGCACGGTCACGTGGCTACCGCTGCGCCGGTGGCGGCGATGGACCATGCGATGCACGCAGACCATGCGCAGCACGCGATGGACGGGCACCACGACCATCACGCGATGGCGATGCAGCACGGCGAATCGACGCCGAAGCCGGTTGCCGATCCACATGCCGACCATGAGATGGGCGTGGATTGCGATTACTGCCTGATCGCCGCGCGGCTGATCACCCTGCTGGTGGCGGCATTGCTGCTGTTGGCGCCGATGGCGCCGGTATGCCGCGCGTTGCGCGGTGCGGTGCGGGCGTTGCCGCAACGGATCAGCGGCACATTGGGAGCGCGTGGGCCGCCGGTCTTCATGGCTGTCTGAGCCCTGCGCGCACGCCTTTGGATTGATTTTCCCAAGCTGCCAGGCATGGCCTGGCACTACTGCGTGCGCGTTCCCCGAACTCCCTGAGCTGCCCTGCCACTGCGGGGTGGCCCTGCATGCCGTGAACAAATGAAAACCAACCCCAACTCCGCGCGCCTGCGCAGGGCGGCGCTGCCTGCGCTGTGCATGTCCCTGCTGCACGCCGTGCCCGCCCTTGCCGCCGATGCGGCACCACCGACCACGCTGGATACCGTGCGCGTGGTCGATACCCGCAGCGGCGAGCTGTCTTCCACCTCCAGCGCAGGCTCTGCGTTGGGCCTGAGCGTGCTGCAGACACCGGCCAGCCTGACGGTGATTTCGCGCGGGCAGCTGGAACAGCGCGGCGACACCAACCTCAATGATGCGATCAGCCGCGCCGGTGCGATCAGTGCGATGCCGCACCCGGGCAACGGCCTGAGTGCGCTGTCCAGCCGTGGCTTCACCGATGGTGCCTCGGTGATGCGCCTGTATGACGGGCTGCGCCAGTATGGCGGCGTGGGCATCACCTTTCCGTTCGATACCTGGTCCATCGAGCGCATCGAAGTGCTGCGCGGTCCGGCCTCGGTCATCCATGGCGATGGTGCCATTGGCGGGGTCATCAACATCGTGCCGAAGAAGCCGACGCGCGGTGCCATCGAGAACGAGATCAGCGTGACCGTGGGCAGCGAGGACACCGCACGTCTGGGCTTCGGCAGTGGCGGCGCGCTGACGCCCGAGCTGGCCTACCGGCTGGATGTGAGTGGCAACTACGGCGGTGGCTGGGTTGATCGCGGGCGCAGTAGTGATGCCACCTTCTCCGGCGCACTGCTGTGGCAACCGCGTGCGGATCTGCAGCTGTCGCTCACCCATGCGGAAGGCTATCAGCAACCGATGCGCTACTTCGGCACGCCACTGGTGGATGGCCGCAAGCTGGAGGCGCTGCGCCACCGCAACTACAACGTGGAAGACAGCGACATCCGCTACCGCGACCGCTGGACCCAGCTCGATGCGCTGTGGACGCCGAACGCAAGCGTCGAATGGCGCACGCGCCTCTACCAGATCGACAGCCAGCGCGATTGGCGCAATGCCGAAGCCTACGTCTACAACCGCGCTACCGGCTTGATCGATCGCTCAGGCAATACCGAGATCACCCACGACCAGGACCAGACCGGGTTGACCTCGACGCTGAGGGTACAGGGGAACATTGCGGGCCTGGCCAACAGCTTCGCCGTGGGCCTCGATGCCAACCGCGCGCACTTCAAGCACACCAACAACACCTATGCCGGCAGCTCGGGCCCGGTCGATCCGTTCGATCCGGTGCCGGGCCAGTTCACCAGCGACGCGCCGAACCTGCCGCGCTACCGTAATCGTGCCGAGCAGTACGCGCTGTTCGTGGAAGACCGCTTGGCGCTGAGCGAGCGCTGGTCGGTGCTGGGTGGGCTGCGCCACGACCGCGCGCGCATTGATCGTACCGATCTGATCAGCGGCCAGAACGCGTTCTCGAAGACCTACCGCAGCACCGGCTGGCGTGCAGGCACGGTATTCGCGCTGCAGCCGACGTTGAACCTGTATGCGCAGTACTCGCAGGCGGCGGACCCGGTGAGTGGCCTGTTGATGATCAGCCCGGCCAACGGTGCCTTCGACCTGGCCAAGGGACGGCAGGTCGAGGTGGGCCTGAAGCAGGCATTCGACGGTGGCGAGTGGACCCTGGCGGCCTATCGCATCCGCAAGACCGGCTTGCTCAGCCGCGACCCGCTGGTGCCGGATCGCCGGGTACAGGTGGGCGCGCAGACCTCGCGCGGCATCGAGGCATCGCTCAACTGGGCCTTCGCGCCGCGGTGGTCGCTCGATGCCAACGCCACGGTGCTGAAGGCCGAGTTCGAGGACTTCCTGGAAACCACCGGTTCGCCGGCGGTGCTGGTGTCGCGTGATGGCAATGTGCCACCGAACGTGGCCGAGCGCCTGGCCAATGTGTGGCTGAGCTGGCAGTTCGCACCGGACTGGAGTGCGGCGGGTGGCGTGCGTTACGTCGGCAAGCGCTACGCCGACAACGCCAACACCTTGGAGCTGCCCGGCTACAGCACCACCGACCTGGCACTGACCTGGCAGGCGGCACCGCGCACGCGGCTGTCGGCGCGGCTGTTCAACGTGTTCGACAAGGCTTACTACGCCACCGCGTACTACACCAGCACGCAGTGGCTGCTGGGTGCGGACCGGCGCGTCGAGTTCACCGTCGACCATCGCTTCTGAGGAGGCTGGCGATGACGTTGCGATCCACCGCCAAGCGCTGGACCTACCTGGTGCACCGCTGGCTGGGCATCGGCGGATGCCTGCTGATGTTGCTGTGGTTTGTCAGCGGCATGGTGATGCTGTTCATTGGTTACCCGAAGCTGACACCCGGTGAGCGGCTGGCGGCGTTGCCGGTGCTGGCTGATGCCCGCGATCTGCAGGGACTGTCGGTACTGCCGGCGGCGGTGCAGGCCGAGCCGGAAAGCGTGGCACTGACCACGCTGCGTGGCGAGCCTGCGTATGTGGTGCGCAATGGCCGCAACGTGGGCGCCTGGTCGGCGTACACCGGCCAGGCGCTGCTGCCGGTGTCGGCACAGCGAGCCGAAGCATCCGCCGCACAGTTCGCGGGCGGCCAAGCCTTCGTCGGCGCGACACGCGTGGACGAGGACCGCTGGACGCATTCGCGTGCGCTGGATGCGCATCGGCCGCTGTACCGGGTTGAAGTGGGCGGCGCGCAGCCAGGGGATGTGTATGTGTCCTCACACACCGGCGAAGTGGTGCAGGACGCACCGCATGTGCAGCAGCGCTGGAACTATGTGGGCGCCTGGCTGCACTGGTTGTACTTCCTGCGCATGCAGTCGGTGGACCCGGTGTGGACGTGGGGGGTGATCGCGCTGTCCGCGCTGTGCACGGTGGCGGCGATCAGCGGCATCGTGGTGGGTGTGTGGCGCTGGCGCTTCCGCGGGCACTACCGCACTGGCGCGAAGACGCCGTACGTCGAGCCCTGGATGCGCTGGCACCATCTGATCGGGCTGGTGGCTGCGGCCTTCGTATTCACCTGGATCTTCAGCGGGCTGATGTCGATGAATCCGTTGGGAGTTTTCAGCAGCACGCGTGAAGCGATCGACAGCGGACGCTATCGTGGCGGTACGGTGGCGGTGGATGGCGCGTTGGGTGAACCGGCGGCGCTGCTGGCGGCCGTCGACGACGCGCGCTTCAAGCCGGTGGAGATCCAGTGGCGACGCATCGATGGTGAGCTGTTCGCGGTGTTGCTGGACGGGCAGGGCGAGACCCGCATTGTGTCCGGCAGTGATGGTCATCTGCAGGTTGCGCGGTTGCTGCCGGCCGCATGGCTGCAGCAGAAGGTGCGGGCGTTGTCGGATGCGCCCATGCAGGGGTACTGGGTCCAGCTCGCAGCGGATGCGTACTTCTACCCGCGTGCACCGGAAGCCATGAACGGCGCAGCGGTACGCCGCTTCCCGGTGGCGGTGGCTGATTTCGGCGATGCCGAGGCGACGCGGGTCTACCTCGATCTGGCCACTGGCGATCCGTTGCTGACGATGGGGCGTCGCGAGCGCGTGGGTCGCTGGCTGTTCTACTTCCTGCACAGCTGGGACCTGCCGGCGATGCTGCGTCAGGACACCGCCCGGCTGGCGGTGTTGCTGCTGCTGAGCCTGGCTGGCGCTGCGTTGTGTGCAACGGCCACGGTGATCGGCTACCGCCGGTTGCGGATGAAGCTGCGGCGCAGGCGGCGCTGATGCCTTGGACTAAACCCGCAGCCAACGTGTGGACACGGCCACCAGCAACAAGGCCGTGGCCACACCGATGAACGCAGCAATCAGACCGAAATGATTGCCGGCAAAGCCGATCAACGCCGGTCCGGCAAGGATGCCGGCAAAGCCCAGCGTGGAAACGGCGGTGATGGCCAGCGCGCCGGGCATACGGGTCTGGTGGCCGGCCAGCGAGAACAGCGCGGGCGCGATGTTGGCGCAACCGAGGCCGACCAGCACATAGCCCGCCAATGATGCCTGCCACGGCGTGACCAGGGTCAGCACCAGCACGCCGGCAGCGGCGAGCAGCGCGCCGAATACGATCGCGCGCTGGCGGCCCACGCGTGCCACCAGTGCATCGCCGAACAGGCGCGCGACCGTCATGGTCAGGGTGAAGGTCACATAGCCGACGCCGGCGAGGCTGGCATCGACGCGACGTACATCGCTGAGGAACACCGCGCTCCAGTCGAGCATTGCACCTTCGCCGAGGAAGGCGACGAACGCCAGCACGCCGATGAACAGCACGATGCCATGCGGCAGGGCCAGCATCGGTGTGTCGTGCGGCATGCGTTCGCTGTGCCAGTAGGTCGCCGACAACAGCGTCACCAGCAGCATGGTGCCGACACCGATCAGCACCGATGCCAAGGGCGGCAACTGTGCGGACAGCAGCACGGTCATGGTGGCCGCGCCGAGGAAGCCGCCAATGCTGAAGAAGGCGTGGAAGCCGGACATCATCACGCGACGCGCCTCGCGCTCGACGATCACCGCCTGTACGTTCATCGTGCAGTCCATCGCACCCACGGCGGCACCGAACACGAACAACACCAGGCCCAGCGCCCACGCCGAGCTGGCCAATGCCAGGCCGGGAACGGCCAGACAGATCAGCAGGCTGCTGGCCACCATCACCCGGCGGCAGCCCAGGCGCGCGGCCAGCACGCCGGACAAGGGCATTGCCAGCAGCGAACCCGCTCCGAGGCAGAGCAGCACCAGGCCCAACGTGGCGTCGTTGATGTCGGTGCGTGCCTTGGCGAACGGCACCAGGGTGGCCCACAACGCGGTGGCGAAGCCGGGAATGAAGAACGCAGCTCGGGTCGCGTGCTGTTCGGCACGCGCGCGGTTGGCAAGGGACATGAGCAATACAGTCAGGGAGGCGTGGGGTGCACCGCGATACCGGCGGCGTGGAAGCGAGCCGCCAAGGCGGGCGGTGCGGTGGTGGTCAGCACCAGGTCGTCGATCTCGTCCAGGCTGGCGATCTGCCAGTTGCCGCGGGCACCGAGCTTTTCAGTGGTGGCGGCGACGATGACACGGCTGCTGCAGGCCACCATCGCGCGCTTCAGCGTGGCTTCTTCCGCATCCATCGCCCACACGCCGGTGTCGCCGTCCACCGCGCAGGGGCCGGGCAGGTACACGTCGGCACGCAGGCGCTGCACCTGGGCCAACGCCTCGGCACCGACCGCACCGCCACCGCTGGCCAGGCGCCCGCCGATCAGCTGCACTGGAGTGCCTTCGAGCATGCTGGCGGCGGTGGCGATCTGCGGGGCATTGGTGATCACCGTCAGCCCGAGAGCGGCCGGCAGCTGCTGGGCGATCGCCAGATTGGTCGAACCGGCATCGAGCAGTACCATCTGGCCGGGTTGCAGCAGCGCGCAGACGCGGGCAGCCAGTTCGGCCTTGTCGCCGCGGTCGCGGGTCAGGCGCTCGCGCAGCGGCCGTTCCTTGGGCGGCGGCAGCACGGCGCCGCCGTAGACGCGCTGGCACAGGCCCTGGGCGGCGAGTTCACGAAGGTCGCGGCGGATTGAATCTTCGGAGACGGCATAACGGCGCGCCAGTTCGGCGGCGACCACGCGGCCCTGCTGGCGCAGCTCCTCGAGGATCTGCCGGGTGCGCTGGGCGGGTAGGGGGCTGGGGTCGGCGCTCATGCCGCAAGTCTGCACGTTCGTGCATAATCGTGCAACAACATGCATTGGTCGGGAGGGCACAGGGCGGCTGGACTGCCGGTGAACCCGCCCGCCCCGGGGTCTATGGATCGGCCTCGCGGCCCGGCATCATGGCGGGGCACTTGGCATGGAATCCCTGATGTCTCCCACCGTTCACCGCAAGCTGCGCATCAGCGCGGACCAGTACACCGGCCAGAAAGTGGTCGACCAGCAGTTCCACGAGTGCGATTTTTCCGGCGCCGACCTGACCGGTACCGAGTTCATCAACTGCAGTTTCTACGATGCCGACAGCCGTGCTGGCTGCCGTTTCAATGGCGCCACGCTGAAGGAAGCCAGTTTCCGCAGCTGCGATATCAGCATGTGCCATTTCAATTTCATCAAGGCGCTGGGCCTGGAGATCAGCGAGTGCCGCGCGCAGGGCGCGGATTTCAGCAACGCCAGCTTCATGAACCAGATCACCACGCGCAGCTGGTTCTGCAGCGCGTTCATCAAGAAGTCGAACCTGCGCTATGCCAATTTCTCGCGGGTAACGCTGGAAAAGTGCGAGCTGTGGGAAAACCGATGGGATGGCGCGAATGTGAGTGGCGCCAGCTTCGCCGGCTCGGACCTGTCCGGCGGCCAGTTCGAGGGCATCGACTGGAACAGCGCCAACTTCACCGACTGCGACCTGACCAACTCGGAGCTGGGTGAGCTGGACCTGCGCAGCACCAACCTGCGTGGCGCCACGCTGGACGTGCAGCAGGTGGCGCTGTTGATGCAGCGCATCGGCATCACGGTGGTGCCGTAGGCATCAACCGGTGTACGCCACCCAGCCCTTGAAGCTGAAGCCGGCATAGAACAGCTCCACACCATCGAAGCCGGCCTCCTGCAGCAGCGCCACTTCCTGTTCGGGGGCCAGCAGCGGCAGCCGCTCGGCAATGGCCTCGATCGCGTGCTGTGCATCGGCGTGGGCAACGCCCGAGGCTTCGGCGAACGCTGCGTAGCGCTGCAACCAGCGCAGCTTGCCGGCCGGTTCCTGCGGCACGCTGTGGTGGGCCACAACCAGCGGCGCGCCGGGCTGCAGGCGCCGGTGCAGCTCGCGCAACGTGTGCAGGCGCTGCCCGGCATCGAGGAAGTGCAGGGTCAGCAGGCAGCTGGCCCCATCGAAGCGCAGATCGGGCGCATCGTCGATGTAGCCTTCCAGCAGTTGCACGCGCGGCATCAGCGGACCCAGTGTCTGCTCGGCCAGGGCCAGCATCGGCGCGGCCGGATCCACGCCCAGCAGCTGCCAGCCCGGCTGCGCTTCGGCAAAAGCCTTCAGCTCCAGCCCGCCACCGGCGCCCAGCACCAGCACACGGCCCTGCGCGGGAACGCGTTCGGCCAGCAGCAGGCGGCTCATCTGCTGCAGGGCGAGGAAGCCGGGCACCTGGCGCAGCGGCGCTTCGGCATAGCGGGCCACCGCCTGCGGGTCGGAGAACGTGGACATGCGCGGATTCCTGCGGCGGGGGACATACCACTGTAGCGCGGCGCGCAAGAGGCATTGCGCGCCGCTGCCACACGGGCAGGACAGGGCTCAGGCCGCTGCTGCCTCAAGCACGTCTTCCAGCCGCACCTCGCCGAGGAAGCCACCGCTGCTGGTTGCCGGCTGCTGCGCTTCGACGGCGTGGGCGAACTGCACGCCGGCGTCGTCCTGCAGGCGCTCGAACAGCTGCTGCACCCTGGGGAACTCGCGACGATCGACCACCTGGTGATAGTCGTTCCAGCGCGCGATGCCGGCGAAGTAGGCATCGGCAAAGCTGCGCTGTTCGCCCAGCAGCCACGGGCCCGTGCCGATCATCTGCTCCAGCGCCTGGTGGGCGTGGCGCACCTTGGTGGTGCCATAGGCACGCAGCGCCTCGCCGTCATCGCCTTGCGCATGCTCCAGTGCGTGCCAGAGCGGCGCGTAGGCACCGAAGAAACTGGTGTTGAGATAGGCCAGCCGGTGGTTGAGGCGATCGAAGCCGGGCGTGCCCTGTGCGAAGCCCAGCCCCTGCGCGATGCCCTTCGCGGCCAGGTGGTTGAGGATGGCCAGGCTCTCGCTGAGCAGCTCGCCCTGCGCGGTGCGCAGGGTCGGGGTTTCACCCAGCGGATTGAGGCGGCGGTAGTCTTCGCTCTGCACCTGGCCGGGCATGTCGATGCGGCACAGGTGATACGGCTGGCGCAGCCATTCCAGGGCGACGATGGAGCCGAACGAGCAGCCCGAGGGCACGCCGTAGAAGAGGATCGGGGTCATGGCAGGTTTCCGGTTCAAGCCGCGATGCGGCGGGTGAGGAAAGCGTGCCTGCGTGGACATTGCCCCGGAAGCCGCTTGAATGGCATCCTGAAGTCCACATCTGTGGACGTTGCGCATGCTCAACCTCAACGATCTGGCCCTGTTCGTGACCGCGGTGGAGCAGCGCGGGTTCGCTGCAGGCGGGCGCCATCTGGGCCTGCCGCGCTCGACCCTGAGCAAGCGCGTGGCGCTGCTGGAAGAACAGCTCCAGGTGCGGCTGCTGCAGCGCAGTTCGCGCCGCTTCGCATTGACCGAGGTCGGCCAGGAGTTCTTCGAGCGCGCACGCGCAGCGTTGTCTGAGGTCGAGGCCGCCGAGGCCATCGTCCGCGACCGCCAGGCCGAACCCAGCGGCACCGTGCGGATCAGCGCTTCGATTCCGGTGGTGCAGGGGGAGCTCGCCGCGTGCCTGCCCGCGTTGGCCCGCCGCTATCCACGGCTGCGTATCGAAGTTGAAGTGAGTGATCGTTTCATCGACCTGGCGCAGGAAGGCATCGACATCGCCCTGCGCAGCCACTTCGGTCCGCTGCCGGATTCCGGGTTGGTGCAGCGCATGCTCGGTAGCGAACGCATCGTGCTGGTGGCGTCCCCTGGTTATCTGGCAGCCGCGCCGGCACTGGACACGCCCGAACAGCTACGCGCGCATGCCGGCCTGCTGACCGCGCGCCATGCAACGCGCTGGACGCTGCACGGCGCCGACGCCCGCACCGTGCAGGTGGAGCCGCAGGTGGCGCTGGTCGGCAATGAATCGCAGCTGCTGATCGCGGCGGCAGAAGCGGGTCTTGGCATCACCGTACTGCCACACAGCCTGTGTGCTGCGGCCATCGCCGCCGGCCGCCTGCAGCAGGTGCTGCCGGCGTGGCATGCCGGCGAAGTCACCACCAGCGTGTTGCTGCCGCATCGTCGCGGCCAGTTGCCGGGCGTGCGCGTGGTGGTGGATGCGCTGGTCGCGCATTACCAGCTCAACGCAGCGCGCGCGCCAGTACCTGCCAGATCTTCGGGTCCTGGCACTGCGAAACGTTGAAACGTACATAGTCGGCCGCGCGCTGCGACTGGCTGAACGCGTTGCCCGGCGCCAGCACGATGCCCTCGCGCAGGCATTGCCGCGCCAGTGCGGCGGCGTCGCGGCCATCGGGCAGCTGGCACCACAGGAACAGGCCGGCTTCCGGCTGCAGCCACGGCATGATGCCCAGCGTCTGCAGTTTCCGCAGTGTGTGCCGGCGTGCATCGGCCAGGCGCGAACGTATCGACTGCATGTGGCGGCGGTAACCGCTGTCGGTCAGCGCGATGTGCATCAACTGCGCGGCCAGATGACCACCGCCGAAGCTGGTCGCCAGCTTCAGGTCGGTCAATGCCTCTATCCAGTCGTGGCGCGCGGCGATGTAGCCGCAGCGCGACGCTGCCGACAGCGTCTTGGAGAAACTGCCGACGTGGATCACCCGTGACAGTCCATCGAGCGCGGCCAGCCGCGGTGCCGGCTGCAGTTCGAAGTCGGCGAAGATGTCATCCTCGATGATGATCAGTTCGCTGCGTTCGGCCAGGCCCAGCAGGCGGTGTGCGGTGCTCGCGGAAAGCACCGCGCCGGTCGGGTTGTGCAATCCGGAATTGGTGATGTACAGCCGCGGCGAATGTGCCTGCAGGGCCTGCGCGAACGCCTCCAGGTCCGGGCCGCTGTGCGTGTACGGCACGCCGATGGCCTGCACCTGGTGCGCCTTCAGCAGCGCGTGGTAATTGAAGTAGCTCGGGTCATCGACCAGCACGCAGTCGCCGGGCTTGAGCAGGAAACGGCAGAGCAGATCGACCGCGTGGGTACCGGATTCGGTCAGCAGGATCTGCTCCACCGGTGCATCGATGCCAAGCGTGGCGCTGCGCCTTTGTAGCAGCTGGCGCAACGCGGGCAGCCCGAGCGGGGCGGCGTAGTCCACCAGTTGCATGGCATCGGCGCGCGCCAGCCGGCGCAGGCCGCGGCGCACGCCATCGTGATACAGCCAGTCACTGGGCATCCAGCCGCACCCTGGCTTGAGGTCGCCCGCGGGCGTTTCCAGCGATTGCCGTGATACCCACAGCGGATCCACCGCGCGATCCAGCCGCGGCTCCAGTTCGGCCAGCGCCAGCGGTGCGGCCGGGCCACTGACGTAGAAGCCCGAGCCTGCGCGCGCACTGATCAGGCCTTCGGCCGCCAGGCGCTCGTAGGCCTCGACCACGGTGGAGACTGAAACTCCCATCGTCGCAGCCTGCGCACGTACCGAAGGCAGGCGTGAGCCGGGACCATCCACCCGTGCACTGATGCGGGTGCGGACGGTCTGGATGACCGATTCGATGCGGGTAAGCGGGCGCGGCATGGTGGAACCGTAGTGGAAGTGTGGGCAGTACAGTTACTTGCGACTGTACTGGATTGTAGCTGGGGTCTTCCCGCGCCGGATGCTTCCATGCAGGTCCAGCCGGGCATCGTCCGGCACCTTCAGGAGTACAGGCGTGGAACGGTCGGCGAGTGGTTGGATCAATGGCTTCATCGGTGTGGTGATCTTCGCCGGCTCCCTGCCGGCCACCCGCTTGGCGGTGCTGCAGCTGGACGCCGGATTCGTCACCGCTGCACGCGCGACCATTGCCGCCGTGCTCGGCCTCGGCCTGCTCCTTCTGCTGCGCCAGCCGTGGCCGCGGCGCAGTGACCTGCCAGGCCTGGCAGTGGTCAGCCTCGGAGTGGTAGTCGGCTTTCCGTTGTTGACCGCACTCGCGCTGCGCCACGCATCGTCGGCGCACACCATCGTGTTTCTCGGCCTGTTGCCGTTGAGCACTGCGGTGTTCGGCGTGCTGCGCGGTGGCGATCGGCCGCGCCCGGCGTTCTGGCTGTTTTCGTTGCTGGGCAGTGCCTGCGTGGTCGGCTATGCGGTGCGCAACGGCATCGATGCATCGTTGCAGGCCGACCTGCTGATGCTGGCGGCGATCGTGGTGTGTGGGCTGGGCTATGCCGAAGGTGGCCGGCTGGCCCGTCATCTCGGCGGCTGGCAGGTGATCAGCTGGGCGTTGCTGCTGGCCTTGCCGGTGATGCTGCCGCTGACGGTGCTGATGCGCCCGTCCTCGTTCACTGCGGTCGGTGCCTCGGCGTGGTGGGCGCTGGGCTATGTGGCAGTGTTCAGCATGCTGATCGGCTTCCTGTTCTGGTACCGCGGGCTGGCGCAGGGCGGCATCGCCGCCGTCGGCCAGTTGCAGTTGCTGCAACCGTTCTTCGGCCTTGCCCTGGCCGCGCTGCTGCTGCACGAATCGGTCAGCCTCAGCATGGTGCTGGTGACCGTGGTCGCGGTGATCTGCGTCGCCGGCGCGCGCCGCTTCAGCCGCTGAACGAAAAAGGGGACGGAGGGGATTAAGTCGTTTCAGGCACGGTAGGGCGAGTTACGACTTAATCCCCTCCGTCCCCTTTTCCGGTGATAGCGAGAGCGTATCGTGGCCGATGGTCAACGGTATTGGCGGGGGCGGTGAGCTTGGCTGAAGCTGTGCGCATGAAGCCGATTTCGCATATTTCCTTCAAGGGCCGGGTGGGCCTGGTGACCGGTGCCGCGGGTGGGTTGGGCCTGGCCTACAGCCGCCTGCTGGCCGAGCGCGGTGCGCAGGTGGTGATGCATGACGTCGGTGCCGGTACCGATGGCCGCGGCGCCGATCCACAGCGCATCCTGCGCAGCGTCGAAGCGCTGCAGCGGCAGGGTTTGCCAGTGCAGGCCGCAAATGGTCCCATCGATCATCGCAGCGGTTGCCATGCGCTGGTGCAGGAACTGCTGCAGGCGCACGGCCGCATCGACTTCCTGATCCACAACGCGGGCTGGGTCGAGTACCAGCCACTGGAAGCGATCGAGGACGATGCGTTGGAGCAGATGCTGTGCCTGGCGGCGAAGACGCCGCTGTGGCTGGCGCAGGCGGCGTGGCCGGCGATGCGCGCGGCGGGCGGCGGGCGCATCGTCATCACCACGTCTGATCGCGCGCTGTATCCGCAGTACGCACAGCGCGGGCTGTCCGCTTACGCGATGGGCAAGCTGGCCGCGCTTGGCCTGGTCAATGTGCTGGCGCTGGAGGGCGCCGAGCATGGCATCGTGGTCAATGCGGTTTCGCCGGTGGCAAAGACGCGCATGTGGGGCATCGAGGGTGAGCCCGATGAGCTGCATCCGGAAGCTGTTGCGCAAGGTGTGGCCTATCTGGCATCCACGCGCTGCCAGGACGGCGGCTGGGTGCTGCGCGCAAGCAATGGCCAGTTCCACGCACTGCGCCTGCAGGAGGCCGAGCATGTGGCGTACCCAAGGGATCTGTGCGCGGTCAGTGCCGACAGCATCGAGTCGGTGGCGCTGCAGTGGCCGGCCATCGCCCGCGCCAGCGTCGACGTGCGTGGCTGAGGGCGTACCCTAGGCGGATTCCCACTGCCTGCTTCGAGATGATCGACCTGCGCCTGCTTCGCCAGTATGTCGCCGTGGCCGAAGAACTGCATTTCCACCGCGCCGCCGCCCGCCTGCACATGTCACAGCCGCCGCTGACGGCGGCGATACGACGGCTGGAAGACGAGCTCGGAAGTGAACTGATCGTGCGCGGAAATCGCACGCTGGGCCTGACCGTGGCCGGGCAGACCTTGCTGGTGGAGGCGCGGGCAACGCTGCAGCAGGCCGAGCAGGCATTGCAGCGCACGCGCGAAGCTGCTGCCGGACAGTCCGGCAGCCTGCGCGTAGGCTATGTCGGCAGTGCGCTGTATGGCCGACTGCCAGGTTTGATCCGCCGCTTTCGCCAGATTTACCCGCACGTTCAGCTGCATCTGCAGGAAGCCACATCACGCCAGCAGCAGTTGTGGCTGCGTGAGCAGCGCATCGACGTCGGCGTGCTGATTCCACCGATCCCCGCCGCCGAGCTGGTGCTGCACGACTTCGACCACGACCGCCTGGCGATTGCGCTGCCGCGCGCTCATGCGCTGGCCGACGCGCCGGAGGTCAGTGTGGCGATGCTGGCCGACGAATCGTTCGTTTCATGGCCGGCGGGCGAGGGCATCGGCTTCCATGCACAGGTGCTGGGCCTGTGCACCGCGGCGGGGTTCACCCCGCGCGTGGTGCAGGAAGCGCAGGGCATGCACGCGGTGTTGTCGCTGGTGGCGGTGGACGCCGGCGTGGCGATCGTCCCGGCCAGCATGGCCAGCTTCCGCCCGCAGGAGATCGTCTATCGCGCGCTGGAGGACGAAGCAGCGCGTTTCGACCTGCCGTTCTGCATGCAGCCGGAACAGCCGTCGCCGGTGCTGCGCAATTTCCTGCAGACGGCGGGCACCAACTGATTCTGTGGACCCGCTACGCCTTGTCGCCCTGGAACAGATGCGCAACGGCGTAGTCGATGAACACCCGCAGGCGTGCACTGGGATGGCGCCCACCGGGCCATAGCAGCGAGAACTGCCCCTGGTGCGTGGGCAGCGCAGGCAGTACCCGTTGCAGGCGGCCATCGGCCAGCGCGTCGGCTGCGAGGAAGTCAGGCATCCAGGCCAGGCCCATGCAACCGATCGCAGCGGCAAGCACGGCCTCCATGTTGTTGCAGGTCATCGCCGTGGGAAGGCGTGCCCCCGCATCGCCTTCGATGCCCGGCAGCTGCCACGGATGCAGCTTTCCGGTGGTGGGGTAACGGAAACGCAGCGCGGTATGCATGCGCAGCTCGCTCACATCACCGGGCGTGCCATGCGCCTGCAGGTAGCCCGGCGCCGCACAGAGGATGAAACGAAAGCCGCCCAGTCGCCGTGCGGTCAGGCTGGAATCGGCCAGTTCACCACTGCGTATCACCGCGTCCAGGCCTTCGCTGACCACATCGACGATACGGTCGTTGAAGTCCAGTTCCAGCTGCACCTGCGGATAGCGTTGCTGGAAGCCGGGCAGCACCGGCAGCAGGAAGCGGTACCCGATGGTGGGCAGGCCGATGCGCAGCAGCCCGCTGGGGGCATGCTGTCGCTGCGCCAGGTCCGCCTGTGCTTCGGAAAGCTCGTCCAGTGCACGCCGACAGCGCTGCAGCAGCAGTTCGCCTTCGTCGGTGAGATGCACGCGGCGGGTGGTGCGTTGGAACAGCCGGGTGCCGAGCTCCTGTTCAAGACGGGCGATGCGCTTGCCGACCGCCGACGCGGACAGGCCAAGTACACGCGCAGCGCCGACGATGCTGCCAGCCTCCGCGGTGCGGACGAAGGCGAGCAGGGCAGAAATGGAGTCCATGCGGGGCATGATTACGGAACAGTGGGACGCAATCAACGTCCATCGAGCCTGTTTTTCAGGGATAGCGGCCTGTCCATCATCAATGCCCCTGATGGTTGGAGGCCCGCATGGCCCCGGTTTCGATGCTCCCTGTACCTGTCCAGACGCAGCAGCGCTGGACCCTGCTTGCCGTCTGCCTGGCCGCACTGGCGCTGCCGTTGTCCTTCTCGGCCGGTGCCGTCGCGGTGCCCGCGCTGGCCCGTTCCGTTGCGTCGTCGCCGAGCTTGCTGGCCTGGGTGACCAACGCCTTCATGCTCACCTTCGGCAGCCTGCTGCTCGCTGCCGGTGGCCTGGCCGACCGCTATGGCCGGCGGCGGTTGTTCCTGCTGGGCACAGCAGGCTTCACCATTGCCACGATCGCCGTCTGCCTCGCGCCCACGCTGCTGTGGCTGGATCTGGCGCGTGGGTTGCAGGGCGTTGCCGCCGCAGCGGCGTTGGCGTCCGGCACGGCTGCGCTCGCGCATGCCTGGCAGGGGCCGATGCGTGGCCGTGTGTTCGCCCTGCTGGGCGCCACATTCGGTGCGGGGTTGGCGCTGGGGCCGCTGCTTGCGGGTCTGCTGCTGCAGGCATTGGGATGGCGCAGTGTGTTCGCCGTCGGCGGCGTGCTGACATTCGCCGCCTTCGTACTGGGCGCGCGTGTGTTGCCCGAAAGCCACGGTGAACGCGGGCGGCTGGATGTCGGCGGCATGCTGGGCTTCAGCCTGATGCTGGCAGCGTTGACCCTGGCCCTGCTGTGGCTGGGCGAGTTCGGCCTGCATACCGTGCGCGTGCAACTGGCGCTGTTGGCGACGCTGCTGCTGGGCGCAGCGTTCATCTGCATCGAACGACTGCACCGCTCACCCCTGCTGGACCTCTCGTTGTTCTCGCAACCGGCGTTCCTCGGTGTCCAGCTGCTGCCGGTCGCAACCTGCTTCGGCTACGTGGTGCTGCTGGTGGTATTGCCTCTGCAGCTGCTGGGAGTGCACGGACAGAGCGCGACCCTGGTGGGGCTGCAGATGCTGGCCCTGTCCGCGCCGATGCTGGTGCTGCCGATGCTGGCTGCGCGCTGGGCGGAGCGCGTTGGAAGTGCGCGGCTGTGCACGCTGGGACTGCTGGTCTGTGCCTCTGGCCTGTACCTGTTGTCGCGCCATGCATCGCAGCCGTCGCCTTCGCAGTGGGTGCCGTGGCTGATGCTGGTCGGTGCAGGGACGGCCTTGCCATGGGGGCTGATGGATGGGCTGTCGGTCAGCGTGGTGCCGGTACAGCGTGCGGGCATGGCCGCCGGCATCTTCGGGACCGTGCGTGTAGCCGGTGAAGGCATCGCATTGGCCGCAGTCACTGCCTTGCTTGCGCTGCTGATCGGCCATCAGCTGCAGGGCGCGTCGCCGGCATCGCTGGCGCGTGCCGGTGCCTATCTGGCCACCGGGGCGCGGGAACAGGCGCAGGCACTGCTACCGGCGATGAGCCGCATGCAGCTGCAGCACGCCAGTAGCGAGGCGCTGGCAACACTGCTGCGTGTACTGGCGCTGCTGACCGCCGCATGTGCTGCGTTGTTGCACCTGTTGCTGCGGAAACGTAAAGACGCGTTGGTCGGGCGTACTGCGTAGCAGGCTCATCGCCCGCCTTCGCCGTCATCCCGTTGTCGTGTCCCGCTCACGCTGCCTATGCCCACCCGGGCCTAGGCTTGGTGGTCCCCGTCCCCCACGGAGACCTGCCATGTGGCTGCTCGATCATCTCTGGCCTGGCCGTCGACCGCTTCCTCCCCCGGCCGCGGATGCGCCACCGGCACCGCCGCGCCGGCCCTGGCTGAAACGCCCGGCGCGGGCGGGGCGCAGCGGCATGGCGCCCTGGCAGAAGGTGGCCACCCCGCCGCGGCGCACGCGCCACTAGCCGGTGCGGTCTGATGGGTGGTTGACCCCATCGCTGACCGGGATCACCCCCAACGCGAACGGGTCGATGCCCTCCAGGCAGGCCACGTTGTAGCCGTACTGGTCGGGGTTGGAGCGGCGCCGGTGATGGGTGTAGATGCCGCACACGCCACAGAAGTAGTGCTCGGCCACATGGGTGTTGAACTGGTACATCTGCAGGTGGTTCTGCCCGCGCAGCACCTGCAGGCCCTGGCGGGGGACGCTGGCGGCGATGGCGCCCCGGCGCCGGCACATCGAGCAGTCGCAGCGGCGGGGATCGACGATGCCGTCCGGCAGGTCCAGCAGCAGCTCGACGGTGCCGCAGTGGCAGGTTGCGCGGTGCTGGGGTTGGACCGGAACGCCGGCCACGGAAGTGATGCCCATCATTGCTCCTGTGTGATCCGTCTGGCCGCGGGGGCCGCCGCAGACGGTGCGCCGATGTGCCTGAACGGGCCGTAGATGCCACGGTGAACCCGCTTGTGGCTAACTATGCGGCTTCAGGACCGCGACAGGATGCCAGTGAAAGCCGCAGGACGATGGATGACAGGAAGTGCCATGGCGCTGCTGGCGCTGTGGGTGACCGGGCTGCTGGCCTATCAGTTGCCGGGGCCGGGCTGGCTGGCTACCGGCGTCGCCGGGCTGTGGCTGCTGGTAGCGCTGTGGGTGTCGTGGCGGGTCGCGCGGGGCCGTGCCTCGCGCCGCCTGGGCCTGGCGTTCGGGGTATCGCTGGCGCTGGCCGGCCTGTGGTGGATGCTGCTGACCCCGCGCCAGGACCGCGTGTGGGCCGATGACGTGGCCCAGCGCCTGCACGTGGTGTCTTTCGATGGCCGCCACGTCGTGCTGGACAACGTGCGTGATTTCACCTGGCGCAGCGAAACCGACTACGACGCCCGCTGGGTGCGCCGCGAGTACGACCTGGACCAGTTGCGCTCGGCCGATCTGGTGCTGTCGTACTGGATGGGCCCGGCCATCGCCCACACCCTGATCTCGTTTGGTTTCGAGGACGGTCGCCACGTGGTGTTCTCGCTGGAGATCCGCAAGGAGCGCGGTGAATCGTTCTCGGCGCTGGGCGGCTTCTTCCGCAAGTTCGAGATGACCCTGGTAGCTTCGGAGGAGACCGACATCATCCGCACCCGCACCAACGCGCGCGGCGAGGACGTCTATCTCTACCGCCTGCATGGCATGGACCGCGCACAGCTGAAGGAACTGTTCGCTGCGTACATCGCGCAGGCCCGCGAACTGGATGCCAAGCCCGGCTTCTACAACACGCTGACCAGCAACTGCACCACCATCGTCTTCGACCTGGCCCGGCACATCGCACCGCGCCTGCCGCTGGATTACCGCCTGCTGCTGTCCGGTTACCTGGCCGAGTACGCGCAGGAGGTCGGCGCGCTCGCTCCAGGTGTGCCGTACGCCGAGCTGCATGACAAGGGCCGCATCACCCAGCGTGCGCTGGACCTGGGCAGCGGCGACCACTTCTCCACCGTAATCCGCCAGGGCGTGCCCGGCACCGAGCAGGACCCGCAGTAATGACCCGATTCCTCCCACGCCGCTGGCAGCGCCTGCTGCCGGTGTTGTTCGCTGCCTTCCTGCTGCTGGGTAGCAGCGGTTGCGCGATGGTTACCGTCAAGCAGGTCAAGTCCAGCGATTCGCTGGTCAACAAGCGTGCCGACGTGCTCAACACGGGCAAGCTCAGCCCGGCCGCGCGCGAAACGCTCAGCGCGGCAGGCCTGGACGAGTCGCAGTGCGAAAAGGACTTCCTGGTCTGCCGCAGCACGCTGCTGATGACCGACGACCTCAATGTCGAGCAGCGGTTGTCGGCGCTGTCCGAACTGTGGGTGAAGGCCGCGCTGGCGATGACGCCGAAGAAGACGGCTGCCGGCGATCCGCCGATGAGCGATGCGGCATTGGATGCCTGGCTGGAAGCGGCGCGCTATGCCTATGCCTACCTGTTCTACAGCGGCCGCTCACCGTCCGACCGTGCCTTCGAGGACCGCCAGACGCAGGTGCGCGACTACTACAACTACGCGGCCGAGAAGGCGGCAGTGGTGCTGTTCGTGCGCGCACGCGCCGCTGCGCTGGCCGGCGAGGATTACACGAAGCCGCTCACGGTCGGCAGCTGGTCGCTGGCCTCCAATTACCAGCAGCTGAACCTGAAGAGCATTCCCGCGCAGCTGGTGCCGGCCGGCACGGTCAGCTTCGTCGGCCTGCGCAGTACCTATCGCCGTGATGGCTTCGGTGCTGAGCTGGTGATGGTGATGGACCCGCCGAAGCTGGTTGCACCGGTGATCGCACCCGAGGGCCCCAAGGCCGAGGCGCCGCAGGAGGATGAGGACGACGCACGCCGTGGCCGCCGTCATCGCCATGACGACTCGGTGCCCGAGTTCAGCGAGATGTCCTCGATCAACGTCACCGCACTGCTGCGTTTCGAGGGCAGCAACCTGGACGATGTGATGCGCACGCGCCGGGTCGAGCTGGACGCTTATTCGCCCGAAGCCACCGAGCGCATCACCCTGCATGGCGAGCAGGTGCCGCTGGCCGGCAACTTCACCGCCGCCTATGGCCTGTGGCTGGCGCAGAGCGGTTTCGCCCGGCAATCGCTGCGCACCCTGTTCGGCATGAGCGAGGGCATCGGCGAACCGCACATCTACCTGATGCAGCCGTGGGACCCGAATCGTCGCATCATCTTCATGCTGCACGGCCTGGCCAGCAGCCCGGAAGCCTGGGTGAACCTGGCCAACGAGATCATGGGCGACCCCGAGCTGCGCCAGCAGTTCCAGGTGTGGCAGGTCTACTACCCGACCAATGCGCCGATCGCGTTGAACCGCTACGAGATCGCCAATGCATTCAACGACACGCTGAAGCACTTCGATCCCAACGGCAGCACGCATGCATCGAAGGACATGGTCTACATCGGCCACAGCATGGGCGGCGTGCTGGCGCGCCTGCTGGTCAGTGACTCGGGCGACGTACTGTGGAATGACCTGCTGGCCAACTACGACCTGAAGGGCGAGCGCCTGAAGCGTGTGCAGAACAAGCTGGGGCCGCTGCTGCATTTCAAGGCGCAGCCGAACGTGGAACGCGCGATCTTCATCGCCGCGCCGCACCAGGGCACCGACATTGCGGGCAACAAGGTCGGGCGCCTGATCGGTCGCCTGGTACGCCTGCCGCTGACCATCCTCGGCAAGTTCGAGGATGTGTTCCTGGCACTGGCGCAGGCCGAGCAGCAGGTCGATGGCACGGCCAAGCCGAAGATTCCGAACAGCATCGACAACCTCAAGGCCAGCGATCCGTTCGTGAAGGCCGCCGCACAGCTGCCGATCGAAGCGGGCCTGAAGTACCACTCGATCATCGCCCAGCGCAAACCGGAACTGCCGGTGGACAAATCCGATGACGGACTGGTGCCGTACTGGAGTGCGCACCTGCCGGGTGCGTTGTCGGAGAAGGTGATCATTTCCGGCCACAGCGTGCAGGAGACCCCGCAGGCGGTGCTGGAAGTGCGGCGCATCCTGCATCGGGACATCGATGATGTGGGGGCCGGTACGCGGTAATGCCGGTCCCTGGCCGTCATCATCTGGACATTCCAGCGTTCGTGAGGTTGCCGGCCAGCGGCCGGCACTACCGCGATGCGCGGCGGCGCTACACCCGTCGCGCGATGACCGTGGCCAACAGCGCAAGACCGAAGGTGATGGCCAGGCACAGCAGGTAGCCGGTGTGCGGGGTGCTTTCCACGAACAACGCGAACAATGCGCCGGAGACCGCCAGCGCGGTGGTCACCGACAGGGCCTCGCTCAGCTGCAGTGCCGAGGTGTTGGCACCCTGCTCCCGCGGCGCCGACAACGACAGCGTCAACACCGACAGGCTGGCGTAGATCATGCCCATGCCGAAGCCGGTCACGGCCCAGCCGAGCAGCGACACCGGCAGTGGCACTTCGTTGAACAGCACGGCCAGCGTGGCGGCAATGCCGACCGTCATCATCATCGTGCCGGCGCGCAGCAGCTGTTGGCGTGACCAGCCACGCTGCTGGTGGCCCTGCAGCCACGAGCCGGCGAACCAGCCCAGCGCACCGAGACTGAGTACGGCACCGGCCCAGCTGGGCGAAAGGCCACGTTCGCGCTGCAGCAGCAGTGGCAGGTAGGCCTCGCAGGCGAAGAAGGCGGCTGCCGCGATGCCACGCAGCGCGATCACGCTGGGCAGGCCACGGCGCAGGATCAGTGTTCCGGGCGGAAGCAGTCGATGTACGCAGAACAGCAGCGCCAGCACCGCCACACCGATGCAGAGCAGGGCAGGCAGGCCCGGTTGCTGACCGCCGAAGTACAGCAGCAACGCGGCCAGCGAGGCGCCGCTGGCCCAGCGCACCACCTTGCCGCGTCCATCGTCGGCGGTGCTGGGGGGACTGGGCTGCATGCGTGCCAGCGCGGGGCGCAGCAGCAGGCCTGCCGGAACCGCCAGCAATGGCACCGCCAGGAACACCCAGCGCCAGCCCAGGTGCTGCACGATCAGGCCGCTCAACGCCGGGCCGACCATCGAAGGCACCACCCAGCCGGCCGAGAAGGCGGCGAACACCTTCGGCCGCAGGTGCTCCGGGTAGCTGCGGCCGACCATCACGTACAGCGAGACCGAGATCGCACCCGCACCCAGGCCCTGCAGCAGGCGTCCCGCCACCAGCATGCCCATGCGCATCGCAAAGCCGGCCAGCAACAGGCCCAGCACGAAGCAGGCCAATCCGTACCAGAGCGGCCGTGCCGGACCATGGTGATCGGCCCAGCGCCCGGCCAGGGTCATGCCGATCACGCTGGTGGCCAGGGTACCGCCGAAGGCCAGTGCGTACAGGCGCAGGCCATCCAGCGCCTCGGCCACGGTGGGCATCGCGGCCGCAACGGCCAATGCCTCGAAGGCGTGCAGCGCGACCAGCGCGACCATGCCGAGGGTGGTCGCGCGATAGCGTGCGGACAGGATCGAGGTGTCAGCCGGCAGGTGGGCGGCGGCGGGCGAGAGGGTCGGGGGCATACGGGTCAGATGCGGGCCGCGCTTGTCAACTGGCGGCGAAGATAGCAGCATGACACCTCAACAGCAGTTGAGGTCAAGCAATGGTGTCCCAGGAACTGAGCGTGGGCGAAGTCGCCCAGCGCAGTGGCGTGGCGGTTTCCGCGCTGCATTTCTACGAGCGCAAGGGGCTGATCAGCAGCCTGCGCACCTCGGGCAACCAGCGCCGCTACAGCCGCGACGTGCTGCGCCGGCTGGCCGTGATCCGCGTTGCGCAGCGCGTGGGCATGCCGCTGGAAGCGGTCGGCCGTGCCTTCGAAAGCCTGCCCGAGGGGCGCGCACCGACCAAGGCCGACTGGGCCAGGCTGTCCGCGCGCTGGCGCACCGAGCTGGAAGAACGCATCCACATGCTGCAACTGCTGCGCGATGAGCTCACCGGCTGCATCGGCTGCGGCTGCCTGTCGCTGCAGCGCTGCCGCCTGGCCAACCCGGGGGATGTGCTTGGCGAACGCGGCGACGGCCCGATGCGCTGGGAATGACCCGCGAAAAGGGGACGGAGGGGATTATGTCGTTTGTGCATTGTCGACTTGATCCCCTCCGTGCCTTTTTTCTTACCAGACCGTGATCGTCTCGCCGCTCTGGATGCCTTCCACTGCACGCTGGAAGGCCAGCGCCGCGCGCTGCGCGCTCACCGCTTCAAAGCCCGGGAAGTAGGGGCCGTAGGCTGCCATCGATTCGATCAGTACGTTCGGGCTGACCACGTTGATGCGCAGGCCACGCGGTAGCAGTTCCAACGCGGCGGCACGCACGAAGCCTTCCAACGCGGCATTCACCGAGGTGGCGTTGACGCCATCGCGGATCGGCTGTGCACTGACGATGCCGCTGGTCAGGGTGATCGAGCCGCCGGCGTTGAGATGGTGCTGCGCCGCCAGTGCCAGCCGCACCTGGCCCAGCAGCTTGTCCTGCAGGCCGAGGTTGAACTGCGCCGGCGTCATGTCCTGCAGCGGACCGAAGTGCAGCTTGCCGGCGGTGGAAATCACCGCATCAACCGGGCCGGTACGCGAGAACAGTTCGGCGACGCTGGCGTCGTCGGTCAGGTCCACCCGCAGTTCGCCGCTGCTGCGGCCGGCGGCGAGAATCTGATGCTGTTGGCCGAGCTGGCGGGCGACTGCCTGGCCGAGGGTGCCGCTGGCACCAACGAGGAGGATCTTCATGGCCGTTCCTTGCGTGAGGGAGTGAACGCAGTCTGCGCCGTCACAGCGGGGTTAGGTAAGCGGCGTATGCTTTGCAGATTCCTAACTCCGGATTAGCAATGGATACCCTTCGCTGCATGCAGGCTTTCGTCGCGGTAGCCGAGTGCGGCAGCTTTGCAGGGGCCGCTGAACAGTTGCAGGTCTCGGCGGTGATGGTCGGCAAGTACATCCAGCAGCTGGAGGCGCACCTGGGCACCGCGTTGCTGCAACGGAACACCCGCCGCCAGCGCCTGACCGAAGCCGGCAGCGCCTACCTGGCCGGGTGCCGGCAGGTGCTGGAGCAGGTGCAGCAGGCCGAGGCCGACGTGGCCGGCCTGCAGGTGCAACCGCGCGGGCTGCTGCGGGTCAGCGCACCCACCACCTGGGGCAGCTGCGTGCTGGCGCCACAACTGGCCGGCCTGCTGCGCGCGCAGCCGCAGCTGAACGTTGAACTGGATCTGAGCAACCGCCGTGTGGATCTGATCGAGGACGGCTTCGACGTGGCGATCCGGGTCGGGCCGCTGCCGTCGCAGGAGGTGGTGGCGCGGCCGCTGCCACCGTATGCGATGAGCCTGTGCGCGGCGCCTTCCTACCTGCGCCGGCGCGGCACGCCGCGTACGCCCGCCGATCTGGAAGGGCATGACTGCCTGAGCCATCTGGCCTGGCGCGGTGGCCACGGCTGGCAGCTGGCCAACGGTGAACAGGTGGACTGGGAAGCGCGCCTGACCTGCAATGATGGTGTTGCACTGCGCGAAGCCGCGGTGGCCGGGGCCGGGCTGGTGCTGCAGCCGACCGCACTGCTGGCCGGGGAGATTGCAGCCGGGCGGTTGAAGCCGCTGCTGCGCGACTACCTGCCCGAACCGCGGCCGATGCACCTGATCTACCTGCCCGACCGCAGGCCGCGCCCGCGGTTGCAGTGCTTCGTCGATTTCGTCATGACCACGTTGGGGCAATGAGCATCCACGCCATGCGTGGATGATGGTGGGTGCCGACCATTGGTCGGCACACATCGGGATCAATCATTCGCCGCAGACAGTTCCTGCCCACGCACCTGCGCAGCGCGCAGTGCCGTATCCACCAGAGCCTCGAAGCCACCGGCCTGGAAGCTCTCGATCGCGGCCTGGGTGGTGCCGTTGGGCGAGGTCACGCGGCGGCGCAGTTCCGCCGGGCTTTCACCAGCCTCATCCAGCATGCGCGAGGCGCCCAGCAGAGTCTGCACCACCAGCGTGCGCGCGGCGTCGGCCGGCAGGCCCTGGGCAATACCCGCCGCTTCCATCGCTTCGGCCAGCAGGAACACATAGGCCGGGCCGCTGCCGGAAACGGCAGTCACTGAATCCATCAGCCCCTCGCTGTCGATCCACACCGTGCGCCCGGCACTGGCCAGCACCTGCTCGGCCCGCGCGTGCTGCTGCGTGTCCACCGACGGCGTGGCGAACAGGCCGGTCACACCTGCGCCGAGCAGGGCAGGAGTGTTCGGCATCGCGCGCACCACTGCCAGGTCGCCCCCCAGCCAACGCTGCAGCTGCGCACTGGTGATGCCGGCGGCAATCGACACCACCAGCGGTCGGCTCGCCTGTGCCAGCGCCTGCAGAGACTGGCAGACCTCGCGCAGCACCTGCGGCTTCACCGCCAGCAGCCAGGTGCCACCCTGCGCGGCGGCATCGCTCGCGTTGTCATGCACCTGCACGCCGAAGTCGGCGGCCAGCGCCTGGCGCAGTTCGGCCACCGGTTCGGCGACGTGGATGTGCGCGGCCGGCACGCCCTGGCGGATCAGGCCGGCGATCAGGCTGCGCGCCATGTTGCCGCCGCCGATGAAGGTGATGGAATCAGCTGCCATGGAAATCTCCTTGAAAAATCAGGCCGGGCGCGGGCGCGCGCCGAACAGGGCGGTGCCGATGCGCACCAGGGTGGCGCCCTCGGCGATGGCTTCGGCGTAGTCGCTGCTCATGCCCATCGACAGCGTGTCGATCTGCGCGTGCTGGGCAGCCAGCAACTGGAAAAGTGTGCGCATGCGCACGAATGCATCCCGACGGCGCTCGGCTTCGGGCCATGGCGCGGGAATCGCCATCAGTCCGCGCAGGCGCAGGGTGGGTTCGGCGGCAATCGCTGCGGCCAGTGCATCCACTTCCTCCGGTGCACAGCCATGCTTGCTGGATTCGTCGTCGATGTTGACCTGGATCAGCACGTTCAGCGGGCCTCGCGCGGCCGGGCGATGGCGTGCCAGCGCGGTCACCAGCTTGGGGCGGTCCACGCTCTGCACCCAGTCGAAATGGCTGGCCACGGCCTCGGCCTTGTTCGACTGCAGGTGGCCGATCAGGTGCCATTCCAGCGCCAGATGCTGCAGCGCCTGCATCTTGGCCAGTGCCTCCTGCACGTAGTTCTCGCCGAAGGCGTGCTGGCCCTGCGCGGCCAGCGCGGCCACGGCCTCGGCCGGCTGGGTCTTGGACACCGCCAGCAGGCGTGGGTCGGGCCTGCCAGCGGCCTCGGCGGCGGCATGCAGGTTGCTCAGGATCTGGGGCAGGGGAGTGGCCACGTAACGCGTTCCGTTGAATCAGGAGGCTATACTGCCGCCCGGGGAAAGATCCTTCCAGTCGAAGCCGTTATTGGGGAGTAGCCGCTCATGGATATCGCCGAACTGCTGGCGTTTTCCGTAAAGAACAAAGCGTCCGACCTGCACCTGTCCGCAGGCCTGCCGCCGATGATCCGCGTCGACGGCGACGTTCGCCGGATCAACATCCCAGCCCTGGACCACAAGCAGGTCCATGCGCTGGTGTACGACATCATGTCCGACAAGCAGCGCCGCGATTACGAGGAATTCCTCGAAGTGGACTTCTCCTTCGAGATTCCATCGCTGGCGCGCTTCCGAGTGAACGCGTTCAACCAGAACCGCGGTGCCGGTGCGGTGTTCCGTACCATTCCGTCCGAGGTGCTCACCCTAGAGGACCTGGCCTGCCCGCCGCTGTTCCGCGAAGTGATCCAGCAGCCGCAGGGCCTGATCCTGGTAACCGGCCCGACCGGTTCGGGCAAGTCGACCACGCTGGCAGCGATGATCGACTACATCAACAAGAACGAATACGGCCACATCCTCACCGTCGAGGATCCGATCGAATTCGTGCACACCTCGCAGAAGTGCCTGATCAACCAGCGCGAAGTGCACCGCGATACGCATGGCTTCAATGAAGCACTGCGCTCGGCGCTGCGTGAGGACCCGGACATCATCCTGGTGGGCGAACTTCGTGACCTGGAAACCATCCGCCTGGCACTGACCGCGGCGGAAACCGGCCACCTGGTGTTCGGCACCCTGCATACCAGTTCGGCGGCCAAGACCATCGACCGCATCATCGACGTGTTCCCGGCCGGCGAAAAGCCGATGGTGCGCTCGATGCTGTCCGAGTCGTTGCGTGCGGTCATTTCGCAGGCGCTGCTGAAGAAGGTTGGCGGCGGTCGTACCGCAGCGTGGGAAATCATGGTCGGCACCCCGGCCATCCGCAACCTGATCCGCGAGGACAAGGTGGCGCAGATGTACTCGGCCATCCAGACTGGCCAGCAGTACGGCATGATGACCCTGGACCAGCACCTGCAGGACCTGGTCAAGCGCAGCCTGATCACCCGAAACCAGGCCCGTGAGTACGCCAAGGACAAGCGCCTGTTCGAGTAAGGCGGGGCAGTAACGGGGCAGCGTGCGCCAGTGCGCTGCTGTTCCCGTGTTGTTTCCTCCACCGACCGTTACCTGGTAAACCGCTTTCCGGGAGCCTGCCGTGAACACCACCGCGACCACCATCGATTTCACTTCGTTCCTCAAGCTGATGGCGCACCAGCGCGCCTCGGACCTGTTCATCACTGCGGGCATGCCGCCGGCGATGAAGGTCAACGGCAAGATCTCGCCGATCACGCAGACCCCGCTCACGCCGCAGCAGAGCCGCGACCTGGTCCTCAACGTGATGACCCCGGCGCAGCGCGAGGAATTCGAGAAGACCCACGAATGCAACTTCGCCATCGGCCTGTCCGGTGTCGGCCGCTTCCGCGTCAGCTGCTTCTACCAGCGCAACCAGGTCGGCATGGTGCTGCGTCGCATCGAGACGCGCATTCCGACGGTGGAAGAACTGAGCCTGCCGCCGATCATTAAGACGCTGGCGATGACCAAGCGCGGCATCATCCTGTTCGTCGGTGCCACCGGTACCGGTAAATCGACCTCGCTGGCGGCGATGATCGGTTACCGCAACCAGAACTCGACCGGCCACATCATCACCATCGAAGATCCGATCGAATTCGTGCACAAGCACGAGGGCTGCATCATCACCCAGCGCGAAGTCGGCATCGATACCGACAGCTGGGAAGCCGCGCTGAAGAACACCCTGCGCCAGGCGCCGGACGTGATCATGATTGGCGAGGTGCGTACCCGCGAAGGCATGGACCACGCCATCGCGTTCGCCGAAACCGGCCACCTGGTGCTGTGCACCCTGCATGCCAACAACGCCAACCAGGCGATGGACCGCATCGTCAATTTCTTCCCGGAAGACCGCCGCAACCAGCTGCTGATGGACCTGTCGCTGAATCTCAAGGGCGTGGTCGCGCAGCAGCTGGTGCCGTCGCCCGATGGCCGCTCGCGCAAGGTGGCGATGGAGATCCTGCTGGGCACGCCGCTGGTGCAGGACTACATCCGCGACGGCGAGATCCACAAGCTGAAGGAAGTGATGAAGGACTCGGTCCAGCTGGGCATGAAGACCTTCGACCAGAGCCTGTTCGAGCTGTACCAGGCCGGCGAGATCAGCTACGAGGACGCGCTGCGTTACGCCGATTCGCAGAACGAAGTGCGCCTGCGCATCAAGCTCAGCCAGGGCGGCGACGCACGCACGCTGTCACAGGGCCTGGATGGCGTGGAGATCTCCGAGATCCGGTGACCTGCGACTCTGTAGAGTCGACTGTCAGTCGACGCTCGCGCGCAGCGCGGGATTTTCCCGGCCGGTGAAAGAGCAGTCGACTAACAGTCGACTCTACCGGGCGCGTTGGCGATTGATGAATTCCAGTCATGACCAACTGCAACGCTGCCCATTCAATCGGCAGCCCCTGCAGGCGTATCGTCAGCGTTCCCCCTCTGGAGCACGACGATGCAGACACGTGAACTCGGCCGCAGCGGCCTGAAGGTTTCCGCCCTGGGCCTGGGTTGCATGGGCCTGACCCATGCCTATGGCCAGCCGGTCGAGCGCAGCCAGGGCATCGCCCTGCTGCACGCGGCCGTTGAACGCGGCGTGACCTTCTTCGACACCGCCGAAGTGTACGGCCCGTACACCAATGAAGACCTGCTCGGCGAGGCCCTGGCGCCTTACCGCGACAAGCTGGTGATCGCCACCAAGTTCGGCTTCAGGGATGCGCGCACCGATACCGGCCTGGACAGCCGCCCCGAGAACATCCGCGCCGTGGCCGAAGCCAGTCTCAAGCGCCTGCGCACCGACCATATCGACCTGTTCTACCAGCACCGTGTCGACCCGAACGTGCCGATCGAGGACGTGGCCGGCACCGTGCGCGACCTGATCGCCGAGGGCAAGGTCGGCCACTTCGGCCTGTCCGAGGCCAGCGCCACCACCGTGCGCCGTGCGCACGCGGTGCAGCCGGTCACCGCCGTGCAGAGCGAGTACTCGCTGTGGTGGCGCGAACCGGAGCGCGAACTGCTGCCGACCCTGCAGGAGCTGGGTATCGGCTTCGTGCCATTCAGTCCGCTTGGCCGCGGCTTCCTCACCGGCACGATCAACGCCGACACCACCTTCGACGCCAACGATTTCCGCAACAGCGTGCCGCGTTTCGAAGTGGAGGCGCGCCGCGCCAACCAGGCGCTGGTGGATCGCATCAGTACGATCGCGGCAGCACGCGGCGCGACGCCGGCGCAGGTGGCGCTGGCCTGGCTGCTGGCACAGGCGCCGTGGATCGTGCCGATTCCGGGCACCACCAAGATCCACCGCCTGGAAGAGAACCTGGGCGCGGCTGACCTGCAGCTGGCGCCGGAAGAACTGCAGCGCATCGCGCAGGCGCTGGATGAAGTGTCGATCGTCGGTGAGCGCTACAACGCCCAGCGTGCGGCGCAAGCCAAGGGCTGATCACCGGGTGCGGACCGAGGTGGGTGCGGACCGTTGGTCCGCACACCTCATCCAGCCATCGGCCCGCGCAGCGCATCCAGCACCGTGCGCATCGCCACCGTGACGTGGCGGCGCGACGGGTAGTACGCGTAGTAGCCATCGAAGTGCGGGCACCAGTCGTCCAGCACCGACTGCAGGCGGCCATCGTCCAGCATCGGCTGCACCTGGTCTTCCGGCAGCCAGGCCAGCCCGCTGCCGGCCAGCGCGGCAGCACGGGTCATGCCCATGGTGTTGAAGGTCCACTGGCCGCTCACGCGCACGCTCAGTTCGTTGCCGTCCTGGCCGAAATCCCACGGCATCAGCCCGCCATGCGTGGGCAGGCGCAGGGTCACGCAGTTGTGGTCTGTCAGCTCGTCCGGATGGCGTGGGACCACGTGCTGGCGGAAGTAGCTGGGTGCACCGACCACGCGCATGCGCAGCGGCAGGCTGATCGGCACGGCGACCATGTCGCGCGCCAGGCGTTCGCCGAGGCGGATGCCGATGTCGTAGCGCTCGGCCACGATGTCGGCCAGCCCGTAGTCGGCGGTCAGTTCCACCTTGAGGTCCGGATACTGCTGCAGCAGCGGCGCCAGCCGTGGCCACGCGATGTACTCGGCGGCATGGCCGGTGGCATTGATGCGGATGGTGCCGGCCGGGCGTTCACGGTATTCGGCCAGCGCGGCCAGTCCGTCCTCGATCTCGGCCAGGCGCGGGCCCAGGGTGTCGAGCAGGCGGGCACCGGCTTCGGTGGTGGACACGCTGCGGGTGGTGCGGGTCAGCAGGCGCACGCCCAGGCGCTGTTCCAGGCCGCGCATGGCATGGCTGAGCGCGGACTGGGACACGCCCAGCTGGGCGGCGGCCTTGGTGAAGCTGCCCTCGCGGGCAACGTGGACGAAGGCCTGCAGGTCGTTGAGGTTTTCGCGGGGCATGCTGGGATGATACGGCCGGGCTGCGCCCGGCACCTGCTTCAAGCCAAGGCAACGTCAACGTCAGATGCGTGCATTCCGTGGGATGGCGGGGTGGGTCCGGTTGAGGGGGACGCCGTAAATACCTCCATGTAGCAACTGTGTTGATGGAGGGACTTGGCCCCTCCATGAGACGGGCACGGTAGTGCCGGCCGCTGGCCGGCAGCCTTTGGTCTTGCGCCCTGGCTGGCCTTAGGCAGGGACCAGCCCGTTTTCAGCGTCGCGCAC